>JAJUGZ010000132.1 GCA_029265715.1 Bacteroidota bacterium | reverse complement strand
GTTGCATCACTGGTTCGGATACACCTGATTAGCTTGCTGGATGTATTTGAACTACTTCGTTGTACAAAACGGGAATACTTGAAAAAAACCGAGTTCACCGCATCATCCTTGCAAACAAAACTTGCATTTTGAAGGGGGGGGTGACTTTTGAAATAAAAACAATAATGACTGACTACCAGAAAATTAGAAGACAATATCTTCAGAATTTTAGATTAGTCGGATAATAGTGTTAAAAAATAATTCTCCGGGTTAACATTAAAAAAACACAGAAAGAAATACAGTGAAAGAAATGCCATTTAAATTTAGGCTAAAGGCATCTTATTATAACACCCCCTGCCACAGCAAAGCAGGCTGTCAGGTTCGCTTCGCCCGCTTTTTTGAGACTGTCAAAAAAAAGGGCGATATCTGGTGCCTGCCGCTATTGCGAACAACACAAAGTAATCGGCACTTCAACCGATTACTTCAGTTGTACCCCTTCGCAATAACACTTCGGCTGGGTTTTTAGACAGCCTCGCAAAGTCCGGAAGCTGGCGGGTGACAGAAGAAACTGTTTAAAATAGAAAGAATATTGTTTTTTGACTCACCCAAAGCCCGATAAACCAGACGTTTCAGCGTGAGTTTAATTCATTGAAGAAATTTAAACAGGCCCTAATTTTTTTGGGTTCAGGCGTTATCCCAAATTTTCAGCGGGCTCTAAATCCGGTTATGGAGCAGGCGGTCGAGCAATTCGTCTTTGTACCTGGGACTAACCCGAAGCTGGGTTTTATCGGTCAGCTCAATCATTCCCCCGTCAGTTTTCAGGTACCGGCTGATGTGTTTCAGGCTGACCAAATGCGAACGATGGATCCGGAAAAAGCCCAGGGGGGCCAGCAGGTTATCGAATTCGAGCAGGGTCCGGCTTACCAAGACCGATTTCCCGTCTTTGAAGAAAATCCGGGAATAATTCCGCTCGCCTTCGCAGCGGATAATATCCTTGACCTTTACCAGCGAAAAGCCATTCATCTCGGGCAAGGCAATAATGGTATCCCCGTTTTCGACCGTCGCCGTCATATTTTGCATCAATACTTCAACCCGTTGTTTTTCGTTTAAAACGGGAATGTCATTCAACCGGTTCATGGTCGAACGCACGTTTTCGAGTAAAATCGGCTTTACAAGGTAATCGAACGCAGAATATTTAAAAGCGGTAATGGCGTAATCGCTGTACGATGTAGTAAACACCAGTTTAAAATGAACCTCCGGCAATTGTTCGATCAACCCAAACCCGGTGCCATCGGGCATTTCGATATCCAAAAAAACCAGATTGGGCTTTACTTTATTAATTAACTCAACGCCTGAAGCGACCGAATCGGCTTCACCTAAAATTTCAATATCCGGAAAATTTTGTTCCAATATCCGCCTTAACACGTTGCGGGCAAGTTGATCGTCGTCGATAAGTACAGTCTGGTGCTTCATCCTGGGGTTAATTTTTACTGAATAAAAATAATAATTTTGCACCGATTAAAAATTATTTGAAAATAATTTCATAAAACTTTATTCTGCTTTTAAAGTCATCAAATAAGCAAACAGATTGTTCTACAATAAAAAACTGTTTAAATTTTATTTATCCCCCATACCCACCCCGGGCTTGGTGCGAGTGAAAAATGATAAAATTGAGTTTAAAATTTTTCGATGAACGAATTTTAAACAGTCAGTAAAATAGGACAGCAAAACAACTGATTATGTCAAATTTTCTGCTTATAGAAACCGCCACCGAAGTATGCAGCGTCGCGCTCGCTATTGACGGGCGTATTGTTGATTGTAAAGAATCAAAAGAAGGCCAGAACCATGCAAAAATGGCCGCGGTGTTTGCCGACGAACTGTTAAGTGCCAATAAGATACGTCCCTCTCAGCTCAACGCAGTTGCCGTCAGCAAAGGCCCCGGGTCGTACACAGGTCTCCGCATCGGGGTTTCGCTGGCCAAAGGGCTTTGCTTTGCCAGCCAGGTCCCGCTGATTGCCGTGGGGACCTTAGAGGCGATGGCCAGCCATGTCGCTCTCCATCAGGAACAATATGGATTGGATGCCGGTCGTGAAAAATGGTACTGCCCCCTGATGGATGCACGCCGGATGGAGGTGTATTACACCCTCGTCGATCAGGAGGGACAACCGGTTAAAGAAGTTTCATCCGAAATCATTCATGAACAATCATTTCAGCAGGAACTTAACGGGCGGCAAATTGTGTTTTTTGGCAACGGAGCCGCAAAATGCAGGAACATCATAACACATCCACATGCGGTTTTCGTGGATGGCGTTTCGGCTTCGGCACAATTTATGCTAAAACTAACCCAGGATGCATACAACAAAAAACAGTTTGAAGATGTTGCTTATTTTGAGCCCTTTTACCTGAAAAACTTTGTTGCAACCGTATCGGCTAAAAATGTGTTGAAGTTATAGAAACTGTTGGCCACTGAAAAATAGAAAACAAGCCAGAAACAAAAACAGAAAACGATGAAACAGTTAATCATTTTACTCTTGGTCCTGACCGGGTTTCAGGCGCATTCCCAACCGCTCGAAGAAATGGAATATGTGCTCCGGTACGGCATTATCAAAGGCGGAAAAGCCAAACTGAAAGCAACTCCGGATACGTATAACGGACAAAAAGTCATTCACTATTACATGCAGGCCCATACCATTGGCCTTCCGGATAAATTGTACAGTGTGAACGACGTGTACGAGAGCTTCGTCGATCCGGTAACTTTCTTGCCCCGGGCTGCCATCCGCAACATCAAGGAACAAAAATACCGCTATTACAACCTGGTGCTGTTTGACCAGGATGCCGACTCGATTTACAGCAAACGGACGGGGCCCATGAAAGTACCCAACAACCTGATCGACATTCTCGGGGTGTTTTTCTATCTCCGCCAACACGCAATGCTCGACCAGATTAGTCTGGAAAAAGAAACGGAGTTACCGGTTATCCACGGGCACGAAATTTTCAATATGCATATAAAATACCTGGGAACCGAAACCATCGAGACTAAACTGGGAAAAGTCGCCTGTTATGTTATATCGCCTACGGTCAGTACCGGAAAATTACTGAAACGTTCAGACGGGTTGAAGTTCTACATTACCAAAGACAGTAAACGGCTGCCCATTTACATGGAATTTGACATGAAATTCGGCGCATTGAAATGCGAACTGGAAAGCTACAAAATAAAGGGGACCGAACAAATTGCCCAGGAATAATAGCCTGACAGATAGAAGCTTAAAAAAGCGCATGAACTATTTTGTTTCCGGATTATTTCTTTATTTTTGCAGCCAATTTTGAAAATACTATAAAACTTACGATATGGCAACTACTGCAGATTTTAAAAACGGGTTGACTATCGAATTCAACGACCAGTTGTTCCAGATAGTTCAATTTCAACATGTTAAACCAGGCAAAGGCCCTGCTTTTGTACGCACAAAACTGAAAAACTTGAAAACCGGACGGGTTATTGAGAATACATTCACTGCCGGTGTGAAAATCAACACGGTACGCATCGAACGCCGCCCATACCAGTATTTATATCAGGATGAAGCTGGTTTTAACTTCATGCATGCCGAAACATTCGAACAGATTTCAATCAGCCCGGATTTTATTGAAAATGCCGACTTGATGAAAGAAGGCCAAATCGTTGAAATCAACTTCCATGCCGACACCGAAACCCCACTGACAGCAGAGCTTCCGCCGTTTGTCGAATTGGTTGTTACCAGCACCATTGCCGGTGAAAAAGGAAATACAGCCAGTTCAAACGCCCTGAAACCAGCCACCCTGGAAACCGGCGCCGAAATTATGGTCCCGATGTTCATCAACGAAGGCGACATCCTGAAAGTTGACACCCGTGACCGTAGCTACAGCGAACGTATCAGAAAGTAAAAACAATAAGCCTTCATATAAAAAACCGTCGTTGGACGGTTTTTTTTTGCCTTCCACTGAAAAACACCGGCAGTTCATGATCAGAAAAGCCACGAAATAAATTTGTGCCTATATTTGCTGCAAACAGAAACTAACACACCAACCTGAGGGTCGTCTCGTTTGGTAAAAACAAAATCTTAACCCTAACACTTGTGCCGTGGAAAATTTATCCCATACCGAAAATCAGCCTTTACTCAAGCACCTTTCGCTTGATTGTGTCATCTTCGGGTTTCACGACAACCAGCTGAAAGTATTGCTTTTACACATGAAGCATACCAAAGAATGGGCGCTTCCGGGCGGATTTGTACGGGCCAACGAATCGGTTGAAACAGCAGCCGCCCGGGTATTAAACGAACGCACCGGGTTGCGTGAAATTTTTCTTCAGCAATTCCATGTGTTCAGCGACCCCAACCGGTCAAACGCCAACCCGGCGGTATCGGATATGCGTATAGCCGGGGTCCATGAACCCGACGACGACTGGTTTGCCCAACGTTTTATCTCGGTTGGTTTTTATGCCTTGGTCGATTTTTCAAAAGTTGACCCTCAACCCGACGCGTTCTCGGATATCTGCGATTGGGTTAACCTGAACGATATCGGGAAACTCATCCTCGACCACAACCAGATTCTGGAGAAAGCGCTCGAAACCCTTCGCCTGCAAATCAGCTATCAGCCCATCGGGTACAACCTGCTCCCCGAGAAATTTACCATGCCGGAACTCCAGAAACTTTACGAGACCATTCTCGATAAGAAGCTGGACCGAAGAAACTTTCAACGCCGGGTCCTGTCGTTCAAAATCCTGAAAAAACTTCCGGAGCGAAGAACCGGTGGCGCCTTCAAAGCTCCGTTCCTGTATTCGTTCGATTTAGAGAACTACCAGCAGGCACTGCGCGAAGGATTGAGCGGAGGCTGGTAATCAACTACATATGGGACATTGGGAGATATTACTTCGACTGTTTTCAGAAAAATATGTTCTATTTTCCCCGAAAATTAAAGGTCCCCTGTTTCCCTAATTCAAATAATTTCTACTTTTGTCACCCGGAATTGGTTCTGAACTGCCCACCGGCAGTTTCGGAATAATAGGGAATCCGGTGTAAATCCGGAGCTGTACCCGCAGCTGTAAGCCTTATACCAACTTTTTCCGATAACTACCTGCCACTGTCCGTCCATTCGACGGATGGGAAGGCCTCCGGAAAAAGAAGGCGAGCCAGAAGACCTGCCACTTCCCCGACATATTTTAACAGAAGCTTCGGGAATAAAGCGAGTGAAAGATTTGTTAGCATGTATTTTCACAATTTTATCCTAAGCTCATATTCTTTCAAGAAATGAGAAGGTTTTTTCTTTCCACAGGAATCCTGGCTCTTGTTGCAGGCAATATATTTGCCCAAGAAGAACAAGTTGCCGATTCGGTTCTTTTAAGCGAAGTGGCAGCCTACGCCCCATACAAAAAGTACCAGGCTGGCGCCAAAATCGAATCTGTCTCCATTGAGCAGGTACAAATTGCCCAGTCGGGTGGACTCGACCAGTTACTCTCGCGTTTCGCCCCCATTTACCTGAAATCAAACGCGGGTGGCTTATCGACAATACGCCTGCGCGGTACGGCCCCCGACCATACCTCGGTTAATTTTGGCGGAATCAACATCAACTCGCTAACCCTTGGGCATTCCGATTTTTCGAGTGTCCCGGTGTACCTGTTTGATGGCTTCGACCTGCAATACGGTTCATCATCGGCTGTAAACGGTTCGGGGTCGATTGGCGGCGCCATTTACCTGGGATTGAACAACAACTGGACAAACGGGAGCAACGTAAAAGCCACCATTTCGCAAGGTTCATTCGGAGAGCAACTTTATGGAACCAAGGCCTATTGGGGAAACGGCAAATTTGAATCGGTAACCCGTCTGTATTATTTCATGCTGAAAAACGATTTCCCGTTTACCAATCCGGATAACAACAAAAACTACATTCAACGCGGCGCCATGATTGAAAACATGGGCCTGATTCAGGAATTGAATTACAAATTTGGCGATAAGGAATGGTTTAAATCGGCTCTCTGGCTTGAGCACGACTGGCATCAAATTCAGTTGTTAATGGACGAAGTCGCATCGGGAAACACCACCCCCGAAACGCTTGACAACAAAAACATCCGGTTTTGGTCGGAGTACGAAAACAACAAACACCCAATTCAATACAAAGCCGGTCTGGGTTATGTAAAAGACATGCAGCTGTACAATGCCAACCAGGATGCCCAAATAGGGACCAATCGGCTGATTGCCGAACTGGAGGCCAAACAAGATTTTTCGGTAACCCTTGGCTATAAAGCCGGAGCCAGGTACACGTATATCAAACCCGACGTGTATGCCTACGACAAAGATGTTATTGACCATGAGCAACAGGCCGATCTCTATCTGTCCGGATTTTATTCGCCCTGGAACAAACTAAAACTGACCATGAACCTGCGCCAGCAGGTTGTGACCCGCTTCGATGTGCCGTTTACCCCATCGGTTGGTGCCGAATACCGACTGTACCTGACTGAAAATTCGGTTACAAAAGCCACCGGAAGCATTGCTCGCAGTTATCGCGTACCAACCTTTAACGATCGTTACTGGCCCATTGTCGGGAACCCCGATCTAAAACCGGAAGATGGTATGAACTACGAACTGGGAACGCAATATTCCTATTGCTCTGCCAAATTCAGGACCGAGCTCAAATTGAATGCCTTCTTACTGAATGTTAAAAACTGGATTGAATGGGCTCCGGCCAGCGGCGACTGGAAACCATTTAACAAATCGCAGGTAATTAGCAACGGATTCGAATTTAGTTCGAACATCGAGGCAACCCTGACCCTGGTACAACTGAACTTCCGGATAAACTACAGCTTTAACCCGACAAAAATAAAAGATGACCAAAATCCAGACTTAATTGGCCGTCAGGTTCTTTACGTTCCCAAACACATGAGCAATGCATTCTTGAATATTCATTACAGAAACTGGGGCCTTTTTGCCGATGGAAATTATACCGGCAAGCGCCTGGCCAATTATGTTGGAAATATTTTCAATCCAAACGGCGATGTTCTTAATGATTATTTTCTGCTTAATTGTGGTTTATCTCGAAAACAAATGGTTAACAAACACTTGTTTACTTTGATTCTTACCTCAAACAATATAATGGACAAAGCCTACTACAATCAACCCGGCTATGCCATGTGGGGCCGCAGTTTTCGTATTACGCTTTCGACCGATTTAAATTTCAGTAAAAACTAAATACCTGTTTATTATGAAGAATTTATTCAAATTATTTGCTTTTCTGTTTACGGCTATTGTTGTGCTCAGCTCATGTTCTGACGACAACGACAACGAGTTGTACCCAAGCGAACTAACCAAAGGTGCCTACATTTTAAATTACGGCGGTTATTCGCAAAACACATCGTCGATAACCAAATATGATTATGAAACACAAACCCTTACTGCATTCTACTACCAATTGCAAAATGGCGGTAATAAAATTGGATCGGCCCCGCAGTACATCTATAAATACGAAAACCGGTTGTACCTGATGAACAACAATCCTGATCGGGTACTGGTGGTTGACCCTCTATTTGTGGCTCAAGATACCATTACGACCGACATTATTAAACCCCGTTACTGTGTTGGATATGGCGATTATCTCTACATTTCTTGCTGGGGAGGCGACGTGTGGACTGATGCATCGGTCTCATATCTTGTTAAATACAACGTGGCGACCAAAAAGGTTGAAAAGAAAATTTCTATGCCTGGCGGCCCGGAAGGGCTGGCTATTGCCAACGGAAAACTGTATGCCGCTTTGGGCTATGCAAAGAAAATTGCAGTGATGGACCTGAATACCGAAGCCATTTCATACATTACAACAGAGGCCGTATCAAGTTATTTTGCAAAAGACAAAAGTGGAAACCTGTATGTAACATTTATTAGTTCATACTCGAATCCTTCAACCCAAACAGGGTTAGGCTATATTAATACCAGCACCAATACCCTTACCTTGTACTCATTATCCAATGTAAGCACTTCATACTCATCAATTTTGTCATTCAGCAAAGATTACTCGAAATTATATGTCGTTGCAGCAGCCTACGATGCCAGCTGGAATTTGGTGGGCGGGGTACAAATATTCAACACCTCAACAAAAATGTTCGAAACAACACCATTGGTAAGCGGAGTTACAGGTATCAACGGCGTATCGGTAAATCCGGTTGATGGGGATGTCTATGTGTTTGTTTCTAAGGGCAGCACAACAAACGGAAACATGATGGTTTATTCGGCTGGCGGAGAATATGAATCGACTTTGACAGTTGGCGCATCGCCGGCGATGGCTATTTTCCTCGACTAATATAAATTAACTTTGAGCGAATTAACTACCCTTGTTTGACAGGGGTAGTTTTCGTGTTTTATAAAACAAACGATGGCACAAATCACATTCATCACCGGCGGCGCCCGGTCAGGAAAAAGCAGTTTTGCCCAGAAGATGGCCGAATCGGCCGGTGAAAACCCGGTTTACTTAGCCACTGCACGCGTTTGGGACGACGACTTCCGCCGGCGCATCGAACGCCACCAGTCCGACCGCGGGCCGCACTGGACCAACCTCGAAGAAGAAAAAAAACTGTCGGGCTGCCATGTTGAAAACCGCGTTGTCCTGCTCGACTGTATCACCCTGTGGCTGACCAATATTTTCTTCGATAACCAATTCGACATGGACCGCTCACTCGAAGAAGCCAAACAAGAATGGGCCCGGTTTGTGCAAAAAAACATGAAACTGATCGTCGTCAGCAACGAACTGGGAATGGGGGTCCATCCTGTCGAAGAATCGGCCCGCAAATTTGCCGACCTGCAGGGCTGGATGAACCAACACATTGCCCAAATGGCCGACGAAGTTTTCCTGATGGTTTCAGGAATACCAGTGAAAATTAAGTAGGCAGTTGCAGGTTTCAGCCACAGTAACCCGCGACGGCAACGACAACCAAACAACCCGGATAACAACGACAACAACAATATTTAAATCCAAAATCAAATGACCCTGAAAGAACAACTCAAACGTAAGATTGACAACAAAACCAAACCACTCGGAGCTTTAGGCTTTCTGGAAGAGGTGGCCCTGCAAATCGGGATGGTTCAAAACACCCTGTCGCCCGAACTGAAAAACCCGGCCCTGCTGGTTTTTGCGGCCGACCACGGACTGGCCGACGAAGGCATCAGCCCGTACCCCAAAGATGTAACCTGGCAAATGGCCATGAATTTTTGCTCCGGAGGCGCGGCCATCAATGTTTTCTGCCGCCAGCACGGCATTAACCTGAAAGTGGTCGACGCCGGTGTTGATTACCAGTTTCCGGAGGAATTGCCCATCGTCCCGGCAAAAATTGCCCGCGGAAGCCGCAACATGCGCCACGAACCGGCCATGACCTTAGACGAATGCCGCAACGCCATGCAAAAAGGCCGTGAGCTGGTTGCCCTCGAAGCCGAAAACGGCTGTAACGTGATTGGCTTTGGCGAAATGGGGATCGGGAACACCTCGGCCTCGTCGCTGCTTATGCACCGTTTTACCGGCCTTCCCATCGAAGAATGCACCGGACGTGGCGCCGGTCTCGAAGGGCAGCAACTCGACCGCAAAACGGCCATCCTGAAAGAAATATCGGAGAAATACAATCCGCAGACACCCGAAGAAACACTGGCAACCTTTGGCGGCCTCGAAATTGCCATGATGGCGGG
>JAJUGZ010000015.1 GCA_029265715.1 Bacteroidota bacterium | reverse complement strand
ATGATCCAAAACTAAACGAATTACTGGTAAACTGAGCATAACTTTCTCCTTCTCCACTGTAATCCATATACATCTTTCGGCTGTCGGCGCAAGATGATACTACCCAAATCAGCAGGATTAAGGCAGTGATATTTGAGATAAAATTTTTCATAATTCAATGTTTTTTGTATTTGAATTAGTCGGCATCCCACCAAACCGGAGTGTTGAGGAATACAGTTTTTTGCCATAAGACGGCAATATTCGCGTTATAAGAGATTTCTTCCTGAGCGTAAGGGAAACGCAAGGGAAGGTCCTTGGTAGCCGAAACAGGTTTTTCTAACCCTTTCGGATATCCGGTTCTGCGCCAATCGTTATATGCCTGCATTTGTGCATAATTGGCGATATACTTCTGGGTCATGATTTTTTCAAGAGTCAGGCTGGAAGTCGTTTCATTTTCAATATTATTGGCCAGCCAGGTCGTACTGCCGGTTATGCTTCCCAAAACCTGAATTAGCGAAGCCCTGACCCCTTCAATATAGGCGGCCAGCGCGTCGGTTTTGTTGGACGAGAACTTAGCTTCAGCTTCGATAAACTTTAGTTCAGCATAAGTCATGAAATAAGTTTTGGTTGCTGCGCTGGAGTTATTAACGTATGTTCCCAGTCCGGAGATGCCATTATAGGTTTCGCTTCCGGCAGGAGATCCGGCATAGGTTCCTGCATCGTTCTTTGCCGCGAATTTGCTCAGACGAGGGTCGTTGTTGCTCATCAGCAGGTCAATGAAGTATTTCCCCATTACGACGTCTCCACGTTGTTCGCAAAATTGGGTAATTGGGTGAAGCTCCGAGGGGCTGGTTCCAAATGTGAAAGCCATATTATCGCTTCCGGAAGTGTATGCATTTGCCAGATACGACAACGCTTTGGAATAGGCGTCGGCCTTCCGTTTAGAAAGGACTAACGCATATCGGGCTTTCAACGCATAAGCTGTTTTGATCCAGGCTGCGGCATTACTGCCATGAATCATGTCGCCTGAAAGTTTAAGCGTGTTGCCTGAGTTCTGAAGGTTCGAAATGGCCTGATCGAGCAATGAGTTTATTTCTGTGTAGATCGACTCCTGTGAATCAACTTTTGGGGTCAGGTTTTCTGAACCCTGAAATGCTTCGGAATACGGAATGTCGCCAAACAAGTCGGTTGATACAGCCAGATTGTAAGCCAGGCATATTTGACCAACTCCTGCAAAATGATATGCCTTTTCGGCCAGCGCTTTGTCAATAAGGACCTTGCAGTCCATCATGGTCACATAGTAGTTGCTGTTCCAAACGTTGTTCACATCAGACGGAACAAACTGGTAGTTCCCGATGATTAACATTTGGCGCGAATAGCCATTGATGTATTGCATCCACGCATTGGTAGGTAAAACAATATCGTTACCCCCCAGGTTGTAGGCCATATTGGCTTGGATAGATGGCAATAACATGGCCAGAGGCACATCGGATGGGGCATCCGGGTTCGTGTTGATGTCTGTGTCGATCCAGGCGTCACAGGCCGTAAATGCGATCGATAAGCTTAGCAGTATCGCAAATATTTTTTTATGTATTTTGAAGTTCATTGTAATTCAATTAAATGTTAGAAACCAACTCTCAAACCGATAGTTACTGATTTTGACCCAGGCATATTGAAGTAGTCCATCCCTTGAGCATTCGAAGCTCCCAGTAATGACGTTTCAGGGTCTACTCCTTTATATGGGGTTTTGAGCCAAAGGTTTTTGCCTGACACGTAAACTTGGGCGCTTTTCAGGAAAGTTTTGTTTAAAAGGCTCTTGTTGAGCGAGTAGGACAATGAAATTTCGCGCAAACGGACCCAGTCTGTCTTGTCGATTGCTGCCGATGTTGGCCCTCCGCCGAAGTTGCTTCCGTATCCTTTGTACCAAGCTTCATCGTTTACAACCGGAGTTGAATTCTTGATTCCGGAAGAAACGACGTTGCCATCCGAGTCAAGGTGCCCAAGTACTCCTTTGTAAACAACAAGGTTTTCTGCCGGAGTTGTGCTCATGTTAATTGTACCATCCGAATTATAATAGACTTCACGTTTTTCAGTTTCTTTGGAGGTGCCGAAATAGTTCATTGCAAAACGGGTCCCGTTATACATGTTCCCGCCAGCTTTGATGTCGAGCAGAAATGATAAAGAGAATCCTTTGTAATTAACTGTATTTGTAATGTTTAATAGCCAGTCTGGATTGACAGAACCTAATGCAACCATGTTCGATTCGTCAGTCATTGGGAACCCGTCGCGGTAAGAGTCGTTCGGATCATCATTGATAAGAACATTTCCGTCGGCGTCTCTGATCCAGTCATAACCATAAATCGTGCGGTATTCTTCACCGGCTACGGCGCGAATTTGCGGATCGGTGAATCCTCCAAGGAATACGTTCGGAACGCCTTCTGCTAACTTGGTTACCGGGTTTTTAATTTTTGTAAAGTTGGCAACCAGGTCCCAGCTCAGATTTTTTGTTTTGATTGGGGTCGCATTCAATGAGATTTCCCACCCGTAGCTTTCCATTGTTGCAGCATTCATGTACATTTCGGCATAACCGGTCGAGGCAGCAATTGGAACGTATAATAACAATTTTTCATTTTTGTTTTTGAAGTATCCGATATCGAAGCCTATCCGGTTTTTGAGAAATTTCAGTTCGGTCCCCACTTCAAAGGTTGTTTGTAACTCGTGTTGCAATTTCGTATTGCCTACGGTTGAACCCCATGTAAAACCCGTGTATCCGAGGAGCGGGAATGTTAGCCCGTCGGTCCATCCATCGCCGGCCGAAGCCTGTACGAAATAGGTTTGCGTTCCGTAAGGGTCGGCAATGTTGGCTGTTTTTGCCCACGAACTGCGCAGTTTCCCGTATGATAAAACGGGGTTGTCTTTTAAGAATCCTAACTCAGAGAAGATGAATCCAATATTGGCCGATGGATAGAATGCAGAAAGGTTGTCTTCGGGCATGGTTGTCGACCAGTCATTACGTCCGGTCAGTCCTATGTACAACATGCTTTTGTAGTCGATCTGCAGATCGCCAAACACCCCCATGGTTCTCCATTCGGTGGTTTCGGTTCCGGTTGTTTGCGACGAGGTATTTGATAGTTGGACAAACCCTGGAATTGACAACCCGCTTGCTTGCCCATTTAAACTTTTTGAAAAATCCCCATACAGATTATGACCTAATGTGAGGCGGAGGTCAATGTCATCGTTGAGTTTGTGCTTGAAGTTGAGCAGTAAATCTGAGTTTACAATCTGGTTATAACTGTAATATTCGATTAATTGCCCTGTTCTGTGGGCTGCGGAGTTCACAGGGAAATAATCCTGATAGCGTCGGGTGTACAAGTCTGTCCCGACCGAATAATGTAGGCTGAACCAGTTGTTGGCCTGCCAGTCGAAAAATAAGTTGCCCATGAAGCGGTCAACTTTTTGTTCAAATGTAATTTCATTGGCCACCCAATACGGGTTATCATATCCACCGCCGTTTCGGTAAGTCCGTTGGGTTCCATCGGCTAACTTATACCCTGCGCTGTTATCGAATGACGGGGGCGTACGCAATAATCCGAGCATAATCCCGGATGTATTCGACCCTTGCTGGATGAAGTTTCCCGAAGAATGGATGTAGCTGGTATTGCCGCCAACTTCAACTTTATCATTCAATTTAGTTGAAGCATTGAAGCGGATGTTTGTTTTGTCAAATGTGTTATTGGGAACAATACCTTCCTGATCGTAATTTCCAATTGATAAGAAGAACTTGTTCTTTTCGTTTCCGGACGAAATGCTGAGATTGTTGTTGTAAGTCAATCCAGTCTGGAAAAAGTCATACGCATCGAATGGCGTTACGGCGCCAAGGCTTGCATCGGCATATGGGGAGTTTTTAGGAACAATTGCGCCATACACATCGTACAGAGGTTTGGTCCAAACAGCGCTGTTTTTTGAATAAGCGCTTTCAGAGAACTTGTATCCCCATGCTCCATTGGTCCCGGATGACCATTTGCCTCCTGAGCCCTGCGTATATGTGTTTTGGCGGGGAGGAAGCATGGATGCTTTTTCAACAGTTACCGAAGACGAAAAATTAACTTCAACCCGGTTGTTGGCATTTCCTTTTTTGGTGGTGATAATAATTGCGCCGTTAGCGGCCTGTAACCCGTAAAGGGCTGTTGCTGCTCCTCCTTTCAGGATTGTCATGCTTTCAATTTCTTCCGGATTGAGTTCAATTGAACGGCCAGAGGTCGCAACACCATCCACATCGCCGCCCCCGCCGCCGGAAATGATCGGCAATCCGTCGACAACAAAGAGTGGCTGGTTGTTTCCCAAGATTGACGCAGCTCCACGGATGGTAATGTAAGACGAAGCTCCGGCAGTACCGCCAGAACTGTTTACTTGCACCCCGGCGGCTTTGGCGCTGAGCGAGTTGACTACGTCGGAGTTGGTAACCCGGGTTATTTCTTCATTTTTAATAGTTTGAACGCCATAGCCTAACGCTTTGCTTTCCCGTTTTATTCCCACGGCAGTTACAACTACTTCGTCAACGCCAATGGCTTCAGGTTTAAGCTGAACCGTGATTGTTGATTTAGCGCCAATCGCAACCTCTTGAGTGGCCATACCAACAAACGAAAAAACCAGAGCTTTTGCGTCTGTTGGGACTTTGAGGTGGAAGTTCCCATCCATATCAGTGATCGTACCTAACGTTGTACCTTTTACTGAAACAGAGGCTCCTGGAATTGGACTCCCGTCATCGGCGGAAGTAACCGTTCCTGAGATCTCTTTGGTCTGAGCCAATAAGATCTGCATGCTCATTGCAAAAAATGCAAACAGTAACGCGATTTTTTTCATAGAAGATTAATTTAATTTTATAGCATCAAAAAATACATTTGCGGCCCCCGAGAGTTTCTTTCTTTTCTATGCTTTTATCTTCCCTTCAAAATCTTACTGAAAGCACAAATCTTATTTGTGAAAGAATGTTAAAAAGTATGGCTAAATACAAATTTAAAATTTTTTCGTAATTAACCATGCATTTATATTGTGTAGTTATGCTTCACATCGAAAATCAATTCACGATGGGGGGTCCAGTAAGTGGATTTTGGGGAGGCTGTTCTCGGGCAATTTATAATCAGGAGGTGGAATAAAAAAATGGGTCAAGGCTTAAGCCCTGACCCATTTTTTAGTAGTCCGGATAAATCCGCCTCAGAGCGGATTACGTTAGTTAATATCCCAGAAAAGACGGGTAGTTAAGTTGTCACCGCCAATTGCAGCAGCAGCTGCTGCATAATTGGTGGCATTTAATGTTTGTTCATTAACCGGATATGTAAACCGTGTCGGAATTCTGTCGACCCCGGTTGGTGGGTTTGGAGGCATAACCAGAACCGTTGGATAGTCTAACCTTCGATAGAAGGTATAGCCAATGAAACCTCTTGTATACATGGCTAACCAAGCTTGAGTGCCAATGGCATCTTTCCAGTTGGTATACGAAGAATAGGGTTTTGCTGCAAGGTATGCTGAAGCTTCACTTTCAGTTCCTCCCCACTCGATGATAGAGGAAGTAACACCTTCTTTGAAATATTGTTCGGCCGTTTTTGTTCCAACATTCCATCCACGGGCTGCCGCTTCTGCGAGATAGAACTGAACTTCATCATAAGTCAGCAGGAACCCATGAAAATCTGGTTCTGAAATAGCGGAGTTGTAATGTACTTTATTCCCATACGATCCTCCGGCTGCGCCATACACAGTAAGTATGCCATTTAAGTTCTCGAAGTAGTCATTAAGACGTGGATCTGAGAGGCTTTTCATTAAGTTGACCATTCCTGCTACCATAACAAAATCATGTCGCCCGCTTAATTCCAGATCAGTGTGAAGCGGATTAACATACGGCAGGGAAGATTGGTATGGAAAATAAGCCCCGTCTTCCAGACTTTCGAATGTTTTCGAATATGCTGCTTCAAGAGTCGATTTCCCAAGTGCAGATAACGGGCCATCAGCAATGCCAATGCCTAATTTAACAAGCAATGAGTTCCCGAATTTTATCCATGAGTCAACATCTCCATTGTAGATCAGGTCGGCTGTGCCAAAACTACCTTCCGAATTGTCTAATGCAGCTACTGCTTTTTTTGCCTTGGAAATCAAATCTTTGTAAATTTCCTGTGCATCGTCATATTTCGGAGTGTAATTGTCTGCGTCAAGGGCCTCGGTATATGGAATATTTCCAAATATATCAACGAGTTCTTGATAGACAAATACTTCCATCAATTCGATTATTGCAGTTCTGTTGGCTTTGTTAATCTTTTCCGATTCGAAATCTGTTTTTTCGGCTGCAACATATCCTTTTGCATCGTTTAGGTTTTTCAGTATTCCGTAATATGTCCGGAACATTCGGTCCGAAATTCGTCTGTTTACGATGTTATAGTTTGCTTCGTCCCTGTATGAGCGTTCTGTCCAGTATTGGGCCATTAGTTTCCAGATGTTGTCATTCACGTTTGTGCTTGAGATTTGGTTTGCCAAATCGATTTCTGCATTGGTGAATAACACGGCCGCTGTCACCACCTGTGGGTGCTTTTTGTCCGTATTCATTTCCTCAAAATTGTCTGTACAGGAAGACAATATTCCAAGGAGAAATATGATTGATAGGAATAATTTATTTCTCATTGCCGTAAGCATTAAAAGTTAACATTTAAAGTGAAACCAAAGTTTCTTGTAGATGGCATTACACCACTCTGCCATCCCTGGATATTACCAGCTCCCTGAGTTGTTTCCGGGTCGGCATACGGAAGGTTTTTGTGGATAATCCATAAATTAGATCCAACAAAGCCAAATGATGCGCTATTGATAAATGTGCCTTTAAACAGTGAAGAAGGTAACGTGTAGGTCAATGATAATTCTCTCAGCTTAATATAGCTTGCATCGTAGATGAACATTGCGTTTGGAGCGTATGCTGATCCAAGTGGGGTGTAATAGGTACCCATTTGATCGGACCGGGCTGTATTTTTTGTCCCATCAGGTAAGACTCCTTGTAAGATCAAGCCCCCATCGGTCGCAGGGTTTCCGGTAACGTAATTACGTACAGGGTTTCCAAGTTCATTTAATCCGGCCGTTTCCGGATATAATCCGGTGCTGTATCCATACCACAAGTCAAGCGAGAATAAGTCGCCGCCATGTTTCCAGTCAATCAGGAAGCTCAGGTTGAGGTTTTTGTATGAGAAACTATTTTTGAACCCGGCAGTCCAATCCGGATTTACATCGCCAATTACCTGGTCGGAAGTCGATGTTGTCCAATAGTAACCATCTTCGATAATCCGGTTTTCTGGTTTTCTCACGTCATTATAGTAAACGTAATCCGTTCCCTGAATTGTTCCGAGAGGTTCACCAACACGCGCATTGATGGTAACACCTCCCTGGAGGCTGGCAAGCTGCAAGTTTTCAACACCTGGGGCCAATGACACGACTTTGCTTTTGTTTTTAGACCAGTTGATGTCGGCATCCCAGCGGAAGTCTTTTGTCTTGATCGGAGTAAGGTTTAACATGATCTCGATCCCTTTGTTGCTGACTTCTCCGGAGTTAACATATTTGTAGCTATACCCTGTTGCATAAGAGATTGCAACCGGCATAATTTGGTCTACAGTCCGGTTATCGTATAATGCAACATCTACTCCCACTCTGTTCTGCAGGAAATTTAAGGTTAAGCCGGTTTCAAAGCTTTTTGTTCTTTCTGATTTCAGATCAGGATTCTTTTTGGTATTGCTACTGTATGCAACCCCATTCCCGTTAAACGGGAATGCTTGATAATATACATCGTGCAAGCTTGAGAATGGAGCGTCGTTACCAACTTCGGCATAGTTCAATCTGAATTTGCCTAAGTTCAAAATTTCCGGGTTAATGAATTTTGTGAAAACAAAGCTCGCCGAAGCCGATGGGTATACGTATGTGTTATTGTCGGTTGGTAATGTTGATGATTGGTCTATGCGCAACGAACCTTCCAGGAACAATGTGTTGGAAACGCCTAACGAGGCATTGCCGAAATAGCCGTTAACCTGAACTTTTCCTTGATTTTCTTCTGGTAATTCCAGTGGAGATACTGTGTTTGCAAGAGAGTAAATTCCGGGTACAGCCAACCCCCCGTTCGTCGAAGCCCAGACGTCTGAGAATGAACGTTTCCGGAGGTTAGTTCCGAGAACGCCGGTTAAGTTTAGCTTTTCAGAAAGATCTTTCTTGAAATTGGCCATCAGGTCGAAGTTTATTTCAGAGAAATCGCCTCTTTTCACAGAGTACCCGGATGAATTATCGTTTAACCCAACGCCGAATGCCTCAGCAATAGATCCGACGGCTCTTCTTTCTTCCTGAATGTAGGCATAGTAATCAATCGCAGCTCTGGCGGTGATTGTCATGAAATTTGTGGCTTCCCAGTCAATTTTTGTATAACCAACAAAACGGTTCCGACTGTCTGTTTCGTAGTTTTTATAGCGGTCCCAGTACGGGTTGTCCCAGTATGCCGGTGTTAAATCATCGGGAGCATTCATGTTCCAGGTAGCATTTGTTCCTAATTTTTTAAATGCGGCTTTCTGATCCAGGATGTCAACGTTTACTTGGTACCACTGGCGGAATGAAGATAAGATGTTGCCGCTATAACCGGTGGTATTTCTCCCTTTTGTGTTTGTTCTGATGAAGTTTGCGAACGATGTCGTTTTTATCTTCTTCGTTATGTCATAAGTGCCGGTGAAACTGAAGTTGTTTTTATCCAGGTTGCTGTTTGGCATGATCCCAGTTTGAGAAAGATTTTGATAAGAGAAGCGGTAGGTCGAATTGTCTCCACCGCCTGTAACCTGAATAGCATGAGACCATGATTGGGCCTTTTCAAAGAAATAGGACGGATCATGTTTGGCGGCAACCCATGGAAGGGCCTTGCCATAAGTATCTAATCCGGGGATAAATGAATTCCATTGGTAAACACTCAGGCTTGGGTCAAACGCTTCTCCCATCGATGCATCTTCGTAGGTCGGAACGTTATAGTCATCGATTCCATCACCGTTCCAATCGTAATATTCCAGGCCCGGACGGTCCGAATCGCTGTACCAGTCTAATCCATAGCCGGCTCCATATTCTTTTTGGTATTTGGCAAACGTACTTTTGTCCATTACGCCAAGCGTAAAGTTTCCGGAATATGCAACTCCCAGCGCTTTGTTCTTGCCGCCTTTCTTGGTGGTGATAAGAATTACACCATTTGCCGCACGTGATCCGTAAAGGGCTGTTGCTGCTGCACCTTTCAAAACAGATACAGATTCGATATCGTTCGGATTGATGTCGGCTGCGGTATTTCCGTAGTCATATCCATGTCCGCCTCGTTGCTGATATGTGCTGTTCAAGATTGAATTGTCAACCGGAACCCCGTCAATAACGAAAAGGGCCTGGTTATTACCGGTCAAAGACGAAGATCCTCGAACGATTACGTTAGTAGATCCCCCAAAGTTGGTGTTTGTTTTAATCTGCAACCCTGCAACTTTTCCTGATAAGGCTGTTGTGAAATCGTTGCTTTTGGTCAGGTTGATTTCATCGCCTTTTACTTCCTGGACCGAATACCCCAACGATTTCTTTTCTCTTGATATACCTAACGCGGTTACCACAACCTCGTCAACGCCGATTGCTTCGGGTTTCATTTGAATAGAAAACGTAGTTTTGCTACCAATTGCTACTTCTTGTGTAGTCATCCCTACAAACGAAAAAATCAAAGTCGTGGCATCTGCCGGAACTTTGATTCTGAAATTTCCGTCCATATCGGTAATGGTACCTAGCGTTGTACCTTTAATGGAAACGGACACTCCGGGAAGAGTACTTCCGTCATCGGCAGAAGTAACCGTTCCTGAGATCTCCTTGGTTTGTGCCAACAAGATCTGCATGCTCATTGCAAAAAATGCGAGCAGTAACGCGATTTTTTTCATAGAAGAATTAATTTAAAAATTAAACAGCATCAAATGTTATAAATACTAGTAAGTTGATCGCTTATTAATCCCTTTTCATTTGTTTCAAATTCCTGTTGGATAAATAATTTCCCCCAAAATCATTTATCCAATTTTTAACACTTTTGCTGATATTTTGCAAAGAAATGTTAAAAACAATTGTCACAAAATTATTCTTTTAATGGATTTATGAAATAGTCAGGTCCAGAATTGCAGATAAAATATTTAGATATGACAATGTGTCGTGTCTGATTATTGGAATTTGTTATTGAGTCAGATCTTTTATTGTGTTGACCCATTGTGGGTTGAACGCTGTTGGTAAGAGAGGGTAGCTTGTATTAAGAAATAATTAAAATCAAAGGATTTGGCAAATCTCGGTAAAATTAGCAATGGTATGTGTGGGAATAAAGGGGGGGGTGTTTTCAAATTTATGTGTGTTTTTATCGACTTGATCGTGTTTTTTTGTGGGGGTGTTGTGTTTTTTTTCATTTCTGTTGAAGTAGATCTGGTCGATGCCAAACTCCCATGCCCCGACAATATCGATTTCAAATGAATCGCCGATCATGATGCTTTTTGTTTTTCTCGCATTGGCTGATTTTAGTGCATACTCAAATATTTCCCGCTCGGGTTTGGGTGCCTTTATTTCTTCTGAAATTACAACCCGGTCAAAAAATGATGAGAGCCCGGATGTGTCTAATTTTCGGTATTGAACTTCCCTGAACCCGTTGGTGATGATGTGCATTGTATAGCCTTTGTTTTTCAGATAGGCGAGGGTTTCCGGTACGTCGGGGAACAATCTTGTTTGTAAAGGCATTAATTCGAGGTATGCATCGTTAACGCTTTTAAAGTCAGTATGTATATTATATTGTGTCAACGATTGTTCAAATCGCTGGGTTGTTAGCCGGGTTTTATCAATCTTCTTTTGGCGGTATTCTTCCCAAAGGCACTCGTTTATCGTTTCGTAGTGTCGAAAAAAGTCGTCGAACGGTTCAATCTGTTCCAGAAACCCTAATTGCTCCATGGTTTGGTGAAGGGCATGGTACGAGTTGGCCGAAAAATCCCAGAGTGTGTTGTCGAGGTCGAAAAAAAGATGGTCGTATTTTTTCATTCGTCGTCTTCCGTTTCCTGGTTCTGTTCTTTGGAATTGTTTCCCTGAACCACAATCACGATTTCTCCTTTAACCTGCTTTGAACTGAAATGTTGGATGAGTTCGGCCAAGGTTCCGCGTTTGTTTTCTTCGTGAAGTTTGGAAAGCTCGCGCGACACGGAGGCCATGCGGTCATTCCCGAAGAATTCGGCCAATTGTTCCAGACATTTGACCAGTCGAAACGGAGACTCATAAAAAATCATTGTTCGCGGTTCGGTAACCAGCGATTTAATCTTTTTCTGACGTCCTTTTTTTTGGGGCAGGAACCCTTCAAATGTAAACCGGTCGGTCGGTAAACCCGAGTTTACAAGGGCCGGGATTAGTGCGGTTGCTCCGGGAAGACATTCTACCTCAATATCGTTTTCAATGCAGGTTTTGACCAGCAAATAACCCGGGTCGCTGATGCCGGGCGTTCCGGCATCGGAAATCAATGCCACACTCTTTCCCCCGGCTATCTGTTCAGAGATATGTTCGACGGTTTTGTGTTCGTTGAACTTGTGGTGAGAAACCAGCTTATTTTTAATCTCGAAGTGGTTCAGAAGTTTTAGTGAAGTCCGGGTATCTTCGGCCAGAATCAAGTCTACTTCCTTTAAAATTCGGATCGCTCTGAAGGTCATGTCTTCCAGGTTCCCAATCGGGGTAGGTACCAAATACAATTTGCCCATTTTATTTTGTAAAGCGTCTGCGTATCAGTTCTAGAAATTTCAGGCCGGTATCATCGTCGCTAACGGTGACGTGCTGGTCGAGAAACCGGATTGCTTCCTGTAGCGAATGCATCCTGTCAATGGCCTCTATGGCCCGGTTGAATTTATCCGGGTTGTTATCGAAGAGCTCGCGGGTAAACAAAAAACGGTCGTTCAGCCCGATTGCCGATTTAATGCTTTGGATGGGTACAGTTAAAACGCTCCGGTCTGCCGGCCTGCTTTCTGCCAGTCGGTCATTTAGAGATTTGTTTTGCCTAAAGTGCGAGGCCGGCGCATGTTTTTCGGGAATATTCGTTCTTTCGTCAATTACAAATGCTTTTACCGAAGATTTTTCTCCAGGGCCATTTGAATCATCCAGATCAATGTTGATATCGGGTTCTTCGTCCCAGTACAAAAAAACTTTTTCTTCAGGTTTGTTTGTTTTGGGAGTTTCCGTAATGACGGGTCGGGGTTGTTTTGGTTTTTCTTCAACAACTTCCTGCTCAGCCGGTATATCCTGATCCTCTGTTATGGCTTCTTCTGCTGTTGGCGTTTCTTCAAAAATATCGTCTGGCACCGAAAGTTCTTCGGTTGCTTCAACAATGGCTTCATCATCCGGGGCCAGGTCGAACGATTTTACCAATGGTCCTTCTTTTTCAATGGGCCGTGTAGGTTGTACGGGTTCCCGTCCGGCGCCGGTGTTGTCAAAAATCGGCTCTTTGGCCGGTTCACTTTCCTGAAAGTTTTCGGTTGTTGCTATTGGCTGAATAGGGGCGACTGTTTTTTTATTTTCCAGTTGTGAAAATAAAAGCTGGTATTCGCCATGCAACAGCTTGGCGCGGGTCACTGCCAGTTCTGCTTCTATTCTTGACGATTCAGGATTGAGGGCAATTTCGTGGGTCATGTCTTGCAAATCCTGTAAATCGTTTATAATGTTCCGGATCAGCTTTTTTGTGTCCATAGGATTTTTTTACGCTTCTGATTTTTTCGGTCAACAACTTTCACTCCTGATAGATTCGGATTACCTTTGTTCGAAGGCTTATCCGTTATTTTGCCTGGTTAAGCAACGTAAAAGTACGAATTTCTTTAGCATTCCAAACCACTGATGTTCATCGAAAGAGATATTCACCGGCAAAAGAACGCCGGAAGCATAGAAGTTATTGCCGGGTCGATGTTTTCCGGGAAGACCGAAGAATTGCTGCGACGGTTACGGCGTGCAAAAATAGCGCGACAGCGTGTCGAGATCTTCAAACCGATAATTGATACCCGGTATTCGGAACGGGAAGTTGTATCGCACGATGAGAATTCAATTTTAAGTACGCCTGTTGAAAACTCAGCCAATATTTTGTTAATGACCAGTGATGTTGATGTGATTGGTATCGACGAGGCCCAGTTTTTTGATAAAGGATTGGTCGATGTCTGCGTGCAACTGGCAAATTCGGGCGTGCGGGTAATCATTGCCGGGTTGGATATGGATTTTCAGGGAAAACCGTTTGGCCCCATTCCGGGGCTGATGGCGGTGGCCGATTATGTGACCAAGGTGCATGCAATTTGTATGCGCTGCGGAAATGTAGCCCAGTTTTCGCACCGTTTGTCAAGTGCCGACAAGCTGGTCTTGCTGGGCGAGAAAAACGAGTATGAGCCTTTGTGCCGTGATTGTTTTATTAAAGCAACAACGTGATGCAATCAATTTCAGTAAAAGAAATAGCCGAAGTGGTCGGCGGAAAATTATCCGGGGCAATTGTTGAGGCAGGGGCGCGGATGGTTTCAGTTCTTTCGACCGACAGCCGGACGGTTAGCGATCCGGAGCAAACCTTGTTTTTTGCGATTAAAACCGAACGGAACGACGGACATAAATACATGGCCGGCCTTTACCCTAAAGGAGTACGGGCATTTGTTGTTTCAGAGTGGTTCCCGGAGTTTGACCGGATGCCTGAAGCCTTGTTTGTCAGGGTGGAAAATACGCTTGACGCGCTGCACAAACTGGCTGCCTGGAACCGGCACCGTTTTCAGTACCCGGTGCTGGCCATTACCGGTAGCAACGGGAAAACCATTGTGAAAGAGTGGCTGTACGAACTGTTGAAGCCTAAGGCCATTGTACGGAGCCCGAAAAGTTATAATTCGCAAATCGGGGTGCCTCTTTCGCTCTGGCTGATGGATGCGCCGTATGAACTGGCTATTATTGAAGCGGGCATTTCTAAACCTGGTGAGATGCAGCGGCTCGGGGCAATCATAAAACCCGACATAGGTATTATTACCAATATTGGCGATGCACATCAGGAAAATTTTTCATCGCTCAAAGAAAAAGCAATCGAGAAACTTCGGCTGTTTGCCCACAGCAAAACACTTATTTATTGCCGGGACAATACATTAATTCATGAATGCCTGACCGACGGTTCATCCGATTTTGCCGGGAAACTGTTCGGCTGGTCGTTTTTCGAACCTTCGGCGCAATTATTTATCGAGAAAAAACAGCTAAACGGATCGACCATTTTCCGGGTTAGTAACGATGGCGAACCGGTTGACGTCGTGGTTCCGTTTACCGATTCGGCCAGTCTTGAAAATGCGGCCCAGTGCCTGGCTTTCCTTGTTTTTTTCGGCGAACTGACCCGTGAGCGGATCGATGCCTTTGCGCGGTTGCAGGCGGTGGCTATGCGCCTTGAAATGAAAGATGGCATTAACAACTGTTTGTTGATAAACGACTATTATAATTCCGATATCAATTCATTGTCGATTGCATTGGCTTTTCAAACCAACCAGGTGAAAACCAGTTTGATGCAGAAAACAGTGATCCTTTCAGATATTCAGCAGTCGGGCATTGCCCCGGAAGAGTTGTACCGGCAGGTAGCCGACATGTTGCAGCAAAACGGTGTGACGCGGGTTATCGGTATTGGGCCCCACATTAAAGTGTTTGCTTCGGTTTTTTCGCCGGAAGCCCGCTTTTTCGATTCGACTGATTTGTTTCTGGAGCACCTCGACCAATCAACGTTCAACCATGAAAATATTTTGCTGAAAGGGGCCCGCGATTTTCATTTCGAGCGGATTTCATCGGCATTGCAGAAGAAATATCACCAGACGGTCCTCGAGATCGACCTGAATAACCTGGTGGGCAACCTGAATTATTTTCGTTCTCTGCTGAAACCGGGAACCCGGATTATGGTGATGGTAAAAGCTTTTTCGTACGGAAGCGGCATGGTCGAAATTGCCCGGGTTTTGCAATTTCAGAAGGTCGATTATCTGGCGGTTGCAGTGGCCGACGAGGGGATTGAACTTCGTCAGGCTGGCATCGATTTGCCCATTATTGTGATGAACCCGGAGGAACACAGTTTTGAAAGCATGATCGAATTCAGGCTTGAACCGAATATTTATTCGCTTGGCCTGTTTGACAGTTTTCTTCGTTCGTTGCAGCGAAATGCCGTTTCTGGGTATCCGGTTCATCTGAAGATCGATACCGGGATGCACCGGTTGGGGTTCGACTCGAAAGAGTCGGTTCAGGCTGTGGTCGATCGGCTTAAACAACAAAGCCAGATGGAAGTCAGGTCGGTGTTTTCTCACCTGGCGGCTAGCGACGAACCTTTTCATGATTACTTTACCCGCGAACAGGTCGATTTGTTCGACGAACTGAGTTCCTTGGTTGTGAAAAACCTGCCGTATCCCGTTCTCCGGCACATCTTGAATTCGGCAGGGATTGAGCGTTTCCCCGAGAGCCAGTATGATATGGTCAGGCTGGGAATTGGTTTGTATGGGGTGAGCTCGAAAGCAACTCCCCGGGTTAAGCCGATTAGCCGGTTGAAAACTACCATCTCGCAGGTCCGTCAGATCGATATCGACCAAACGGTTGGGTACGGGAGAAAAGGAAAGGTGTCCCGGGCTTCGCAAATTGCCGTGCTCCCGATTGGCTATGCCGATGGGTACGACCGTCGCTTGGGAAATGGCGTAGGGAAGGTTTATGTGAACGGGCATTTTGCCCACATCATAGGCAATGTTTGCATGGATATGTGCATGGTCGATGTCACTGGTATTGAGGTACAGGTTGGCGACGAAGTGGAACTGATGGGCGAGCATGTCCTGGTGGTCGAAATGGCCCAGGCAATCGGGACGATTCCGTATGAGATACTGACCGGCATCTCGCAGCGCGTAAAACGGATTTACGTGCAGGAATAGAAACAGAAAAAGGGAGACGAAAACGCCTCCCTTTTTCTGTTTGTAGCGAGAGCCGGGCATGATCCGGCGACCTCATGATTATGAATCATGCGCTCTAACCAGCTGAGCTACCTCGCCATGATTGCTTGAACGTTGCAAAATTAGAAAGTTTGTTCCCTTTTTTGCGGTTGCAAATATAGCGTTTTATTTGATCGCCCGACGCTCCGGGCGAAATTTTTTCAGGAAAAATAATTCCGACGGTTTTACCCGCTTTGTTATTTTGTTTTTTAATGTATATATTGCGGAAAACTAAATCGCATGGCCGAAAAAACGAAATTTCAACTGGAGTATTTGATTAATTGCTCGCCGAAGGTTTTGTACGATCGGTTGAGCACAGCTTCCGGCCTGTCTGAATGGTTTGCCGATGATGTGAACGTGAAAGGCAAAAAGTTTACATTTATATGGGGTGATGCCGAACAGCAAGCCGAGATGTCGTTAGCCAAAGACGGACGAATGGTACGTTTTAATTGGCTGAGCGATGAGGATGATGACTACTACTTCGAATTCCGGATCACCCAGGATGAATTAACCGGTGATGTTTCGCTGATAATTATCGATTTCGCAGAAGCTGACGAAATTGAAGAAACCAAGGAGCTTTGGAATACACAGGTTGCAGACCTCAAGCATGTTTTAGGCTCTTAATCTTTTTTCACTTTTAAATTCTTTAAAATAGCGTAGTTTTGTATTCGTTCTGAATACAAGGCTTTGTTGTGCCCGGTGTTCTTGCAATGCCGGTTTGGGGGCTTGGAAATAGTGAACACTGAAATGGAAACCCAGTCTGCCAAAGGTTGGCTTGTTTTAAAGAAACAATCATTCCACGGATTTGGCTGTTAACGTGTTGGTAGATAAGGACATGCAGATTTGTACAAAGTGACAGCTCCCCGGCATGTGAGTTTCATAAGTACGTTTTCTGATGTTCAATAAATTAAGAATGATATTTACTTGTGAAAAGTGATGAAGCGATTACATTGGTTTATTATAAAGAGCTTTATTGGTCCGTTCCTGATGACCTTTTTTATCTGTGTTTTCGTCTTGCTGATGCAGTTTCTTTGGAAATACATCGATGACATGGTGGGGAAAGGCCTGGAATGGAACATTATTGCCGAGTTGCTGGTATATGCCTCATTTGGACTGGTCCCGCTGGCTTTCCCGCTGGCCATGCTGCTTTCATCCATCATGACATTCGGGAGCCTGGGCGAAAATTATGAGCTGGTGGCCATGAAAGCTTCAGGCATTTCGTTGTTCCGGATTATGCGCCCCCTGATGATCGTTGCAATCGGAATCACTATCCTTGCTTTTTATTTCTCCAACAATATTTTACCTAAAGCCAACCTGAAAGCCACAACGCTACTTTGGAGTGTAAAACAACAGAAACCTGAGATGGTCATTCAGGAAGGAGTTTTTGCCAACGACATGGAAAATTACAGCATTAAAGTGGGGGAAAAGGGGAAAAACGGAATGCTGTACGATTTAATGATCTATGATCACTCGGATAATGCCGGGAACATAAATGTAACAGTTGCCGATTCGGGCATGATGAAACTTACCCCGGATAAAAAGTATATGACATTGACCCTTTACAGCGGGAATACATACAATGAAACCAAAGAGGATGGGCCTCGTTCTAAAAACAGGCGTTTCCCCTTCCGCCGGGAACATTTTCAGCGCGAAGAGATTAATATCAGTATGAAAGATTTTGAGTTTAACCGTTCCGATGAAAGCATGTTCCAAAATAGCTACCGCATGATGGATATGGTTTTGCTTAAAAAGCAGGAAGACTCGTTGTATGTTGATTACCGTTCGCGGATATGGCGTTTCATCGCCTCAACAAATTATTCCCCGGATATTAACAGGCAGGCCATTGCGTTGGCCAATCCGACCGATTCGTTGAGGAAAATGCCTGTCATCAGGCCAGACACCTTGATTGATGTGGATGCCGCGTATGCTTCGCTTGATTCCTGGGGGAAACAGGATTTATTACGCCAGGCGATCAGCGATGCCACGGCCAATTCGCATTTGATAAATCAGCAAATGGCCGATCTATATGGACGAAAAAAGCTCATTAATAAGTACGGAATGGAGTGGCACAGAAAGTTTACCCTTTCGTTTGCCTGTCTTATTTTCTTTTTCATCGGAGCCCCATTGGGTGCCATCATTCGAAGAGGAGGACTTGGAATGCCGGTGGTTGTATCCATCCTGATGTTTATTGCTTATTACATGGTATCTATTTCCGGCGAAAAATTTGCCAGGGAAGATGTCTGGACCATGTTTAAAGGCATGTGGTTTTCCTCGTTACTGTTTTTGCCTTTAGGTATTTTTCTGACTTATAAAGCTGCAACCGATTCGGGAATTATGAATCTTGAAAGCTATCAATTATTCTTTAAACGGTTGACTGGATTTGTGAAACGGAACAAAAAACACGCTGATGCGCATTCTTCAGGTAATGAATAAAGTGCCGTGGCCCCCAAAAGACGGAGGAGCCATTGCCTGTTTAAATATGACCAAAGGGTTTGCCCTGTTGGGCCACGAAGTAACCGTGCTGGCAATGAATACGGCCAAGCATCATGTTAGTCTGGATGAGGTCCCCGATTCGTTCCGAAACAGTGTCGACTTTCGGATGGTTGATGTAGATGCCCCGATTTCGAAGATTGGCGCTTTGCTGAACCTGGTTTTTTCCCGCTTGCCTTATAATGCCGAGCGGTTCATCGATGATAATTTTTCTCACCGGCTGGCCGGTTTGTTAAAGGAAAAGACATTCGATGTCATTCAGCTTGAGGGGCTTTACCTCTGTCCATATATTCCGATAATCCGGAAATATTCGTCGGCATTGGTTGCTTACCGATCGCACAATATTGAATATGAGATCTGGACCAGAACTGCCAAACTGGCTACCGGGACCAAACAGTGGTATCTGAAAAACCTGGCAGAAAGAATAAAACGCTTCGAGATCAGTTACCTGAACAAGTATGACGTACTGGTTCCGATTACCGACCGGGATGGCGGGATCCTCGATTCGTTGGGGAATAAAAAACCACGCCACACTTCGCAAACCGGTGTCGATTTTTCATCGCTGGTGCCCAAAGCGAAGAAACTGGAATATCCATCGGTGTTTCATATCGGGGCCTTGGATTGGGCCCCGAACCAGGAAGGGCTTATCTGGTTTCTCGATAAATGTTGGCCGTTATTGAAAGAAAAATATCCTGATCTGAAATTTTATCTGGCAGGGCGCAATGCCCCGGATTGGCTGGAACGAAAATTCAAATCGTCTCAAATCGAGTACCTTGGAGAGATAAACGATGCCTACGAGTTTATGAACTCGAAAGCCATTATGGTGGTCCCGCTTTTTTCCGGAAGTGGCATGCGGATCAAGATTATCGAAGGTATGGCTTTAGGGAAACCCATTGTTACTACCACTATCGGTACGGAAGGTATCCCGACTGAAAAAGGAAATAATATCATGATCGCCAATGATGTTGATCAGTTTGTTGGTTCGGTTTCGCGGCTGATCGAGGACCGGGTTTTATTCGACCGGATTGGACGCAATGCTATCGAGTTCATCCAGGAACGGTACGACAACCTGAGACAAGCTGGTGCATTGGTCGATTTCTATAAAAAGCAGATCAGTTTAAAATAGAAAAGAAACTTGCCTGTGGGTTCTGTCGCAGAAATAATTTTCTGGTTCTCCGGATTAATCATTTTGTACACATTTGTTGGGTATGGGTTATTGTTATGGCTTTTTCTTAAGATCAAACAGGTGTTTGTTCCCCGCAAATTGCTTTTAGCCCCCGGAGATCGCGACCTGCCTGAAGTAAGTTTGATCATTGCGGCTTATAACGAAAAAGCGTATGTCGATGCAAAGATCCGGAACTCTTTGTCGCTTGATTATCCCCGGGAAAAGTTGAAAATTATTTGGGTCAACGATGGGTCTGATGATGGGACTCCGGAGTTGGTTGAAGCTTATCCGGAGGTCACCTTGCTGCACAATCCCCGTCGTAGCGGGAAGATCGAGGCCATGAACCGGGGTGTGGCATTTACTGCCTCGCCAATCCTGATGTTTAGCGACGCCAATACCTTGCTTTCCGTAAATTCGGTCCGGGCTGTTGTCCGTCATTTTCAGGATCCGGAGGTTGGGTGCGTGGCCGGCGAAAAACAGTTTTTTCAGGATGCCAACCAGCCGGTTGCCGCTGTTGGCGAGGGACTTTACTGGAAAATTGAATCTTGGTTGAAACGGCTGGATTATGAATTTTACAGTACCATTGGCGCTACCGGCGAACTGTTTGCCGTGCGGCGCGAATTGTTCCGGCCAACAGAACCCGATACGTTGCTTGATGATTTTATGATTTCGATGCGGGTGGCACAGCTGGGCTATCGCGTGGCTTATGAACCATCGGCTGTTGCATCAGAGCATGGCTCATCAAATGTCAGGGAAGAGTTAAAACGCAAGGTCCGGATTGCCGCGGGCTGTTACCAATCGTTATGCCGGCTTAAAAAATTGCTTAATCCGTTTTTCAGGTTCCGGTTGTTTTTTCAGTATTTTTCACACAAGGTGCTTCGCTGGACATTGGCTCCGCTGGCTTTAGTCAGCCTGTTTGTTTCGTCGGCTTATCTTGTGGTGTGGCAGGCCCCGGGTCGTCTGTTTGTTTGGTATGCGCTTGCATTCTGTTTGCAGATGGGGATTTATTTATTAGCGATTGTTGGTTATTTCACCCAGGATCGTCCATCCCGGGTCCGGCTTTTATATACTCCATTTTATTTTGTTGCGATGAATTATGCCATGGTTAAAGGCTTTTTCCGGTTTCTGAATGGCAACCAATCGGTACTTTGGGAAAAGGCTAAGCGCAACGGGTAATGCACTGATAAATTTTGTATTTTTGCTTTCCTATAATCGTTGTTGAAAATTAATACAATGGCAGAATTTAAACTTAATACCATTCCTGAAGCTGTAGAAGCAATCAAGCAGGGCGAAATCGTGATTGTGGTTGATGACGAAGATCGTGAAAATGAAGGCGATTTCATTGCTGCGGCAGAGCTGGTGACTCCGGAAATGGTCAATTTCATGGCCCGTTACGGACGGGGACTTATGTGTGCCCCACTTACAGAAGAGCGCTGTGATGAACTGGAACTGGAAATGATGGTAGGTAAAAATACCTCATCACACGAAACCCCGTTCACCGTCTCGGTTGATCTGCTTGGATATGGTTGTACCACCGGAATTTCGGCAAGCGATCGCGCCAAAACCCTGAATGCGTTGGCGAATCCGAAAACAAAGCCTGAAGAGTTGGGTCGTCCGGGGCATATTTTCCCCTTGCGGGCCCGGAGCCGTGGCGTATTAAGACGTGCCGGTCATACCGAGGCTGCCGTTGATCTGGCGCGCATGGCCGGTTTACATCCGGCTGGCGTTCTGATTGAAATCATGAACGATGATGGGACGATGGCCCGCTTGCCCGAGTTGGTCGAATTAGCAAACCAGTTTAACCTGAAAATTATCACAATTAAAGATCTTATTGCGTTTCGGTTACAGACTGAAAGTTTGATTATCAGGGGAGAGGAAGTGAAACTGCCAACCAAACATGGTAAGTTTAAAGTAATCCCGTTTAAACAGAAATCGAACGGCGCCGAACACATTGCTTTAATTAAAGGAGAATGGGAAGCCGACGAACCAATCCTTGTCCGGGTTCATTCTTCCTGCATGACCGGCGATATTTTTGGCTCGTTACGCTGTGAGTGCGGCGAACAACTGGAACGGGCCCTGGATATGATTGAAAAAGAAGGGCGGGGGGTACTTGTCTATTTGGCGCAGGAAGGCCGCGGAATCGGATTACTGAATAAAATAGCCGCGTACAAACTTCAGGAAGAAGGCTTGGATACCGTCGATGCCAATATTCATCTTGGGTTTAATGCCGATGAACGGGATTATGGCGTTGGCGCCCAGATATTGCGCAGCCTTGGCGTCAAAAACATGCGCTTGATGACCAACAATCCGAAAAAACGGGTTGGGTTGGAAGCTTATGGGCTGAAGGTCTCGGAGGTTGTGACCATCGAGGTCGAGCCCAATAAATACAATCAAAAGTATATGAAAACGAAAAGGGACCGGATGGGACATTTCTTACAGCGGTTTAAATACGAATAGATTTTTATAGGGCCGGCATTTTGCCGGCCTTTTTTATGACCGGGGTTTACGAATCCAATTGGGTTACCTTATTGGGGGCATATTTTTAAGTGAGCCGGCGTTGGTTGAAGTTATTCTGGTGTAGTTCTTTAGAAACTTTTTTGTAACTTGAAAAATCTGAAAACTTTTAAGTAGTTTTGGAAGTTTCGTTATTGAGTTTAAATGTAAGAGCTTGTAAACTTTAAAGGAATGGAAAAAATTTCAAAAGAATTAGTAGGGGCTTCGGCAAACCCAATCATTTTGTCGATTTTATCGAATGGCGATACCTATGGCTATGAGATCATTCAACGTGTTAAGGAATTATCTGATGATAAAATTCATTGGAAAGAGGGTAGCATTTACCCGGTCCTGAAGAAACTTGAACTAAGTGGCTGTATAAAATCCTACTGGAAGATGGAAGACCAGCAACGTCCCCGCAAGTACTATTCGATTAATGAAGCCGGGAGGCAGGAATTAGCCCGCGAAAAAGAAGAATGGTACATTGTACAGGCCGTTTTCGCTAAGCTTTGGAAATAAGGAAATCTGGTTGTTGGCGGTTAAAATGGGAATGTTTGATCATCTGTTTGGTTCAGGATCGGGCGATGAACTAAAAGAGGGGACCGATTATTATCTGACCAAAGATGGTTATCGGGTAATGACCGAGTACTACCTGGTGAAGCGGGGATATTGTTGCTCGAATGGGTGCAAACATTGTCCGTATGAACCAAGAGCCCAAAAAGGAAACCGGATCCTTCGAAAAGATGTCGAATTAAAATATAAGTCGGAGTAATTGACCTCCGGCTTTTTTTTTGCCTGCATTGACCATATCTTTGTTCGAAAATTCGAACTATGCAGGGGAAAGATCTTCGGATTGTATTTATGGGAACACCCGATTTTGCAGTTGAAAGCCTGAAAGCGCTTATTGAAAACGGGTACCATGTTGTCGGAGTTATAACAGCGCCTGATAAACCGGCTGGACGGGGGCGGCAGTTGAGCGAGTCGGCCGTAAAAACGTATGCCGTACAAAAGGGCTTGCATATACTTCAGCCTGAAAAACTGAAAAACCCGGAATTTTTGTCAGAACTCTCCTCGCTCCAAGCCGATTTGCAGGTGGTGGTGGCATTCCGGATGTTGCCCGAAGTGGTTTGGAGCATGCCCCGGCTTGGGACGTTTAATCTTCATGCATCGCTATTGCCCCACTATCGGGGCGCTGCGCCACTGAACTGGGCTGTGATCAATGGCGAAACCGTAACCGGAGTAACCACGTTCCTGCTGGCCCATGAAATAGATACCGGCAAAATTCTGTTTCAGGAAACAATAACGATAGCCGAAAACGATACGGTTGGCGACATTCACGACCGGTTGATGCTCATGGGGGCCAAACTGGTCCTGAAAACGGTGGATGCCCTGGCCGAGGGGAATGTTTCGCCTATTGATCAGGCTGATATAATTACCGGCGAGATTAAACATGCCCCGAAGATTTTTAAAGATGATTGCCGGATTGACTGGAGCAAAGACGTGGATTCAATCAGGAACCTGATTCGAGGCTTGTCTCCGTATCCGACTGCTTGGACCGAGCTGGAACATGTCGGGAACAAACAGGTCCATTCAGCCAAATTATTTTTTGCAGACAAGGAGCTTGCCGATGTTGACGCAAAACCCGGTACAATCCGGAGTGATGGGAAAAAGTACCTGAAAGTGGCTTGTAAAAATGGATGGCTTTCGGTTACCGATATCCAGATTTCAGGAAAGAAACGAATGAAAATCGACGAATTTTTGAGGGGCTTTCAGGAGCCGGAGATGTATATGGCCCGCTAAAAAAGAAAAGCAGCCTCTTCCCCAGTCGGGATTCTGCTCTTCTTTTTTGCAGGTGTACACTTATCGCTTTTTGCTGAAGTTGACAATCGCAAAATAGATCAGGAACCCCAGCGAGATAAAAATAAGCTCGATTCCAATCGGGAGCGCCGAGTGTTCGTATTCAAAACGCTCGCCGGGATAGTTCATTTGTACGGTTTCAATAATTACAAGCCCGATTCCCGACATCAGAGCAACCAGGCCCCATTTTAATGAGGGGTATTTGTTGACTTCCCCCGACGGCATTGGTTCCTGAATCGGCTCCAGGATGCCGGCTTTGTCGATATGGCCACTCTTTATAATCTTTCTTCTTAATAAGTAGTCGGTGAGCAGTTTGATCGCGTTGTAGATTCCGAAGAATACAATTGCTGTGATAAAAATTTCTGACATGTTTTCTGATTTTTATGTGTTTGTCAGGTTTGACCCACTGCCCGGCTAAATGTTGCAAAAAGGGGAAAAATTTTTCAGAAAAATCTGCAGTTTACTGCAACATTCTTTTTCGACGGATGTCAAACAGCTCGTATGACAGATGAAGAACTGATAGCACAGGTAAAAAATGGGAATGCGTATGCCTTTCGGTTTTTGGTGTCGAAACACCAGAACCTGGTTGTGCATATTGCCGGACGTGTCATTCAGCGTGCTGACGATTTGGAGGATGTTTGTCAGGATGTATTTCTGAAGGTATATCAACATATTGGGCGGTTTAAAGGCGACTGTAAACTGTCGACATGGATTGCCACAATTGCGTATAACTCGAGCCTCAACTATTTGCGAAAATTCCGGAAAAATGAACTGAAAACAGTTGACGATCTGACCGAAATCCGGAACCAGCCGGCAATCGAGATTGATTCGTTTGAAAAGGCTGATTTGCAAAAGTTTGTCCGGCAACAAATAGATTTGCTGCCACTTAATTTTAGAACTGTTTTAACTTTATACCATCTGGAAGAGTTTTCGTACCAGGAGATAGAACAAATTACAGGCATGCCCGAAGGTACGGTAAAAAGTTATTTGTTCAGGGCGCGCCAGCTTTTGAAAGAAAAGCTTAGAATTGCAGCCGGCCCGATGGCCGTTGAAAAGGAGGTTTGATTATGGAACACGATGAATTGGATCGTATTATTGATAGTTCGTTTAAGATGGACCCCGGCTATCAGTTGCCTGCCGGCTTTGCTGACCGACTGGTCGAACGATGGGAAAAACGGACCAGTCGCCAGGCCAACCTGAAAGAGTATGGATTGATTGTTGGCACTGTCGTGGCGATTTTGCTGGTTTTGGGTTTTACATTTTACGTTCTCGATCGGGAACAATTAATCCAGTGGCGAATTTATTTGGTTGAGCATAGGGTTTTTATTGGTTCTGTTCTGTTTTTGCTCAACTTTACATTGTTTGCCGACCGGGTTTTGTTGCCCTGGCTTTTTACTCTCCGGAAAAATAGCGCCTAAAAAATAAAAAGTTCAATCCGACATTCCGCTGAATTGAACTTTTTATTTCTAATAAAAAAGAGCCGGTTAACGTTTAGCTTTTGTTCTCAGGTAAATTTTCTGGCCCACGGTTGGTTCTTCGTCTTTTTTCATGCGGTTTCGGTGCATGAGCGGTTTTAACCTTATTCCGTAGCGTTGGGCAATGTAATGCATTGTATCGCCTTCTTCGGCTATGTGTATTTTGTTTTTTGGCGCAGCTTTCCTGTGTTTTTTTTCAAGGTACAGGATCTGGTTAACCTGAAGCCGCTGGCCTTTTTCGAAGTCGTTGTAATCATAAAGCTGAGGTCCCCGTTCTCCGAATTCTTTGGCAATACTGTCAAACGAATCGCCGGCAGAAACAATGACCGAGCGAAGCCCGTTCCGCATTTCAACCTTGTGTTTGTGATTGAGCGGGGCCAGTGTTTTCCCATGCGATGAATGTTCGTTTGGAGTATGCTGAAGTGAAGCCAGTTGCTGATCCTGCAACCCGTCGTCGTATGCGTAAAGTTGATTTTCTTCAATTATCCGGATCAGCCGATCGGCGTAATCAGGCGCTGTTGCATAACCGGCTTGTTTCAGTCCACGGGCCCATCCAACATAGTCGGTCGGGTCGAGTTGAAACAGGAACGCGTAGCGCGGACTGTTCCTTAAAAAGTCAGAATGGTCGGTATACGATTCTTCAGCATGGGCATATCGCCTGAAACATTCTCCTTTTTCGTCATCGTCGTGATAGATCCGTTTGCCAGTCCAGTCTTTTTTACATTTAATCCCGAAATGGTTATTGCCTTCGGTTGCTAATTCGCTTCGGCCATTGTTCGACTCAAGGCATCCCTGTGCCAGGGTGATGCTGGCTGGGATCCCGCAGCGCATCATTTCGGCGATGGCCAGTTTCGAGTATTTTTTTATGTATTCTGACCGGGCATCCTGGCCAAATAGGGGTGCAAAAAGAAAGGAGAAAAGTAAAAAGAGTAAGGTCTGTTTCATTGTTAATTGTTGTGTCTCCTGCAAAAATAAAAAATTGTTGTTAAGCTGAAAATATTGAAAAAGCCGAACTAATATGTATTTTTGGGGAAGCACCTGTGATGAAATAGCCATGTGCGCCAACGTTCACACCACGCGGAAATGTATAAATGGCTATTCCAACTTGATCAAAAACGCAAAAGCTGTTACGAAAATTGGACGAACTTACATTGAAAATTTATATGAATGAAACGAACATGCCACGGTAACAAAATTTATGGTGGTGGCACTAAAGGCCATGTAAATATTAATTAGAGAAGCTAATTTTCATGGCATGGAGTTCCATAAGTACACATCTAAATTTCAATATTTTAACAACAATATTTACTTATGAAATAGCCATAAGAGCCGAAGCTCATGCCAACCGAAAATGTACAAATGGCTATTCCATCTCGTTGAGAAACTAGTTTGAAAAACAGAAATAGATACGAAAATTGCAAGAAACAACTTTGAAAATTTATACAGATGAAAACGAACGAAATCCGGATATTCGTCGATGAGTATGAGGGTTTAGATGAACTTTCAGAAATGGATCAGCAGCTGATTTTAGAGGCCCGGAAAATTGCCCGGACAGCTTATGCTCCGTATTCTCATTTTCGGGTTGGCGCATCGGTCTTGTTGACAAACGGGCAGGTTATTTCCGGGAATAATCAGGAAAACTCGGCATACCCATCGGGATTGTGTGCCGAGCGGGTGGCTATGTTTTATGCCAATGCCAATTACCCCAACGAGAAGATCGCAGCCATTGCAATTTCGGCATTGAAAAACGGGGACATGGTCGACGATCCGGTTCGTCCGTGTGGTTCATGCCGTCAGGCGTTACTCGAGGCGGAAGTTCGTTTTAAACAACCGATCCGGATTATTTTGGACGGGAAAAATAAAATACAAGTATTGCAGGGTATCGAAAGTCTGCTCCCGCTTAGTTTCTCCCGCAGTTTCCTGTAGCGGGCTTAATCCTGCAAATAATCAATCTGGGATAACTCTTTCCACAACGGATCGTTCTGTGGCGGTTGTGCTATAATCTTTATAAATTCTTTGGTAACCGGATGGATGAATTCAACTTTCCGGGCATGCAGATGAATCCCTCCATCGTCGTTGGTGCGCGGGAAACCATATTTTACATCTCCTTTAATGTGGCACCCGATCTTAGTTAGCTGAACCCGGATTTGGTGATGGCGCCCGGTTTTCAGGTCGATCTCCAGCAGGTGGTACCGGTTAAGGCTGGCTACATGTTTGTAGTGAAGAATTGCTTCTTTGGCATCTTTCTTCGGCTTGCTGTAGGCGTAAGTTTTGTTTTTTTCTTCGTTTTTAATCAGCCAATGGCGCAATTCACCCTCTTCCTGTTCGGGCAGATGGTCTACGACAGCCCAATAGGTTTTTTTTATCGCTTCTTTGTCCTGAAACATGGCATTCAGCCGGGTCAGGGCTTTGCTGGTTCGCGCAAACAGAACCACGCCGCTTGTTGGGCGGTCGAGCCGGTGTGGCGATCCCAGGTAAACATCGCCCGGTTTGTTGTATTTTTTCTTGATGTAAGCTTTTACGGTATCAATCAACGATTCGTCACCGGTTTTGTCGCTTTGCACAATTTCGCCGCATGCTTTGTTGATGGCGATGATATGATTGTCTTCGTAAATGACTTCCATTTTTAAATTATTCGATGATGAAAAAAATTAGGTTATATGCTAATATTGTTCGTTTTCGTTGGGGAAGCTACGAGCTTTAACATCTTGAACGTAGTTCCCGACTGCTCCTTTAATTTCGGCAGCCAGGTTGTGGTAGCGGCGTAAAAAACGGGGCGAGAATTCCTGGGTGATCCCCAGCATATCGTGTATAACCAGAACCTGCCCGTCGACCCCGCCGCCAGCGCCGATACCGATGACGGGTATTCTCAGTTCTTTGGCAACCGTTTTGCCCAATGCCGCCGGGATTTTCTCAAGAACAATGGCAAAACAGCCGGCTTCTTCAAGCAGTTTGGCGTCGTCGATTAGTTTTTTTGCCTCTTCGTTTTCTTTGGCCCGAACAGTATAGGTCCCGTATTTATTGATCGATTGCGGCATTAACCCCAGATGTCCCATAACCGGGATCCCGGCATCGATAATTTTCCGGATGTCGGTAATAATTTCTTTTCCTCCTTCAATCTTCAGGGCATCAGCGCCTGTTTCTTTCATAATCCGGATCGCGGCATTCAGCGACTCCAACGGGTTTCCGGAGCAGGTCCCGAAAGGCATGTCGACAACGACCAAGGCCCGGTTGACCGCTTTGACGACCGAGGTGCCGTGATAAATCATCTGGTCGAGCGTAATTGGCAGGGTAGTGATATTACCGGCCATTACGTTCGAGGCCGAATCGCCGACCAGGATGATGTCAATCCCGGCTTGGTCGACCAGCTTGGCCATACTATAATCGTATGCTGTGAGCATGGCTATTTTTTCACCTCTCAGTTTCATTTCAGAAAGAACATGAGTGGTAACCCGTTTGATTTCTTTATGCACTGACATAATTTTTCCCTTTTCAATTCGGGTACAAAAGTAAGAAAATAATAAAGGCAGAGAGACGTGATATGTAGCCTGTCTTTACTTATTGTTTCTGCATCGTTTATTTCTTAAACCCTCAGGAAAATACCTTTTTTATACATGTAATATAATAGCGACCAAACCAGCAGAATGCTTCCGGTAATATGGACGATTGTTCCAAAGTTGCCCCACAAAACGGTCCAGCCAAGCACATAGTTGGTAATGCTGCCCACATTTACCAGATCGTATAGCAGATAGATAAAAATGGAATTCATGCCAATTACCCGGAAGAAAAAAGCCCATTTTCTCCAGCCTTTTACATCGATAATCCAGTAAAATACGGCCATCAGGATAAAGCTGATGCCTCCGGCGAGCAAATTAAATGGTGTCGTCCAGCATTTTTTGATGATGGGATAAAAGGTGTTGAGTGCCAGGGCAACAACGATAGCTGACGCTCCGATGATCAAAAGTGTTTTTATTTTCTGGTTGTCATGGGTAGTTTTGTCTCGCAAGAAGTGTCCGGCAACAGAGCCCATCAGGGTGATCGCAATGGCCGAAATGATGCATAACAATCCTTCCGGATCGAATACCTCGCCATGCAAATGTCCCGGAAGTATGGCCCGGTCGATATATCCGTTTATGCACCCTTCCGGAGTTAGAACACCTGCTCCAATGCCCGGAACCGGAATCAGTAGCTGGATAATTCCATAACCAACCAGGATACTGCCCAGCCAATACAGCCGGCTCTTGAACGAACTGCTGTAAATGACAATCAGCGAGGTAAACAGATAAGCCAGCCCAATTTGTCCCAATACACTGGCAAAGCGCGGATTTTCGAACCCATTACTGAATACGCCGTTGTATATCCAGCCCAATACGACCAGCGTGAGCCCTCGTTTTACGACTTTCCGGGCCAACTCTTTTTTCGGGACGTTTTTTTCTTTTTTCGATATAATGGCAAACGGGATGGCAACCCCGCTGATAAACATGAACAACGGAAAGATCAGGTCTTCAAAATGAAATCCGGCCCACTCAACATGTTCCATCTGTCCGGCCAAGGCCTTTAACCATCCCACATGGGTGTATTGGGCTAAAACAGTGATTAAATAACCGCCGCCTGTAATCCAGAACATATCAAATCCGCGAAGGGCATCTAAGGAATGAAGACGGTCTTTGGGTGTAATGTGACTGGTTGGTGTGCTCATAGCTTGTTTGTGGTTTAAATTTGGTTGAATTTAGAGATTCCTCCGGATAAATCAAATCAGAAGGCGAGCTGTCGTTTTGTCACAGATCGTGTCAGCCTGCGAGCCTGCACAAAAATATGTTGTGCCATTTTTGCACCGAAATAGGCAGTTGGTTGCTTGGCACAGCAGTTGCAATAAAGAGGACGTGTTAAAAAATTAAGCGGAAATAACAGTTTAAAAATACTATAACATGGGAAAAATTATCGGAATCGACTTAGGAACCACCAACTCGTGTGTGGCCGTAATGGAAGGGAACGAACCCGTTGTAATTCCTAACAGCGAAGGAAAACGGACAACCCCTTCGGTTGTTGGATTTGTTGACAATGGGGAACGTAAGATTGGTGATCCGGCTAAACGTCAGGCTATTACCAATCCTAAAAAGACAGTTTATTCAATTAAACGTTTTATGGGCGAAACCTACGATCAGGTAGGCAACGAAATGAAACGTGTTCCGTTCGAAGTTGTTCGGGGCGACAATAACACACCCCGAGTGCAGATCGACGACCGTAAATATTCGCCTCAGGAAATCTCGGCCATGATCCTTCAGAAAATGAAGAAGACAGCCGAAGATTATCTCGGACAGGAAGTTACGGAGGCCGTCATCACTGTCCCGGCTTACTTTAACGATGCACAGCGCCAGGCTACAAAAGAAGCGGGCGAAATTGCCGGATTGACAGTTCGCCGTATTATCAACGAACCGACCGCCGCTTCGTTGGCGTATGGGTTGGATAAAATGCACCGCGAAATGAAAATTGCTGTATTCGACCTTGGGGGCGGTACGTTTGATATCTCAATCCTTGAGTTGGGCGATGGGGTATTCGAAGTAAAATCAACCGATGGGGATACGCATCTGGGCGGCGACGATTTCGACCAAACCATTATCGACTGGCTTGCCGAAGAATTTAAGAAAGAAGAAGGCGTTGACCTGCGCCATGATGCAATGGCTTTGCAACGACTGAAAGAAGCTGCCGAAAAGGCAAAAATTGAACTTTCGAGTACAACTCAAACGGAAATAAACCTTCCGTATATCATGCCGGTGAACGGTATTCCGAAACACCTGGTAAAAACCCTGACCCGTGCTAAATTTGAGCAATTGGCCGATCACCTGATCAATGCGACCATCGAGCCATGCCGCAAAGCCTTGCAGAATGCAGGCTTGAAAGCCAGCGATATTGATGAAGTGATTCTGGTTGGTGGTTCAACGCGTATTCCTGCAGTTCAGGAAAAAGTACAGCAGTTCTTCGGAAGAACTCCTTCCAAAGGGGTTAATCCAGACGAAGTGGTTGCCATCGGCGCTGCAATTCAAGGTGGTGTGTTGACCGGTGAAGTGAAGGATGTGTTGCTGCTCGACGTGACCCCGCTGTCATTGGGTATTGAAACAATGGGGGGTGTAATGACCAAACTGATTGAAGCCAATACGACCATTCCGACCAAGAAAACCGAAACATTTACGACGGCGTCGGACAATCAGCCTTCGGTCGAAATTCACGTGTTGCAAGGCGAGCGTCCTATGGCTGCCGGGAACAAGACGATTGGCCGTTTCCACCTCGATGGGCTACCGCCGGCACCGCGCGGTGTACCTCAGATTGAAGTGATGTTCGATATTGATGCGAATGGTATTTTGCATGTAACTGCCAAAGATAAGGCAACCGGAAAATCACAGTCGATTCGTATTGAAGCATCTTCCGGATTGAGTGATGATGAAATTAAACGGATGAAGGCCGAAGCCGCTGCCAATGAAGCTGCTGATAAAGCTGCCCGTGAAAAAGCTGATAAACTGAATCAGGCCGATAGTCTGATCTTCCAGACTGAAAAGCAGTTGAAAGAATTTGGAGACAAATTGCCTGCTGATAAGAAAGGCCCGATCGAAGCAGCATTGAACAAGCTGAAAGAAGCACACAAAGCCCAGGATCTTGCCGCAATTGATGCAGCAACAACTGAGCTGAACAATGTATTCCAGGCTGCTTCTCAGGAAATGTACAATGCAGCCAATGCTCAGGGGCAGCAAGGTCCTCAGGGAGGTCAGCAGGCACACGCTGAGAGCCAGAAGCAAGATGGTGAAGTGACCGATGTCGATTTTGAAGAAGTAAAATAGATTGCCCAATTTTAACTTCAAGAGGGTGTCTCAAAAGTCCGAGACACCCTCTTTTTATTAGTACACCTACCCGAAAAGTTTTTCGAATATTCAATTCTCAGAAGCTTTAAAAAACATTTGAAACAGCCTCTTTTTTAGGTGTATGTTAAGATTGAAGTACTTTATGATTCATTGAGTTTCTAAATTGAAGGCATGAGTATTCCGTCTTAAGTACTTTAACGTAAGATTGAAAGAAATAAAGGGGGAAGGGATGTTTTATTAACGATTGCCGACTTTCTCCAAGTTCGCTGTACTCGCTTCGCCCCTCACTATGCGTAAAGAGGGGTAACGTCCTGCTACAGGATGTGCGGTGAGTGGTGTTTAAGAGGCGATAATAAAATTATTTCGCTTGCCATTCTGTGTGTTTAAGCATTAGATCGAATTCACGTTGTTTTATCTTTCCCAAGTTCTATCAATTGCGGTTTAGTCGCAGAAAGCACAGAGTATTTCCGTAACCCGACACTTGCAACCCGGAACAGAGATCAGTTGCAGTTTACAAAATTCCATTGTTCTGGTTTCATATTTTTCGTTACTTCATGTCTTACGACTATTTCCGGTTCAAATTTTTCACTTCAGCTTCTCCGGTTAATTCTTTCCCCTGATTTCGCGTGATTCCTGAAGTAACTGGTAGCTTACATCGGCAATATTTAACAACAAAACCAGTTGCTGGCGTTCATCGGCATGTTCGGCTTTGATAATCTCGTACCGGAGCAGGTAAAGTACAGGTTTTAGATTTAGCTTCAGGTCGACAGGTTCTATGCTAATCAATGATTTTCCGGCTTCTGTAAGCGCATCGTCAATCTTATTGCACAGATCTTTAATGTCAGGATTGATGGGGCGATGAAAATTGCGATGTGCACCAAACGCTGATAAATAAGATAACAGGGCGTGGTTCAGATAGGTAAGCGAAAATGCTTTTTGCTGAAAATGTTGATGTTTTCGGGGTTCAACTTTCATGCTTCGCCAGGCCATGGCCAGTTCGTTATCGGCAATGTGGGCTTGGCGCCGGGCAATCCGGTAATTGAGGTCGTCTTCGTTGCTGTGTTCGTATTCTTCCAGTATCGCCCGAAAATAACCGGCATTTTTCAGTAAAGCTTCCGAAAGCAGATTGGGCAGGCGTTTGTATTGCCAGTCGGGCCACAGCAAGCGGATTGATAAAATAGACAAACCCGCGCCAATCAGTGTATCAACAATCCGTGGGGCCATGACTGCGATGCCTTGTGCTGAAATCAGGTTAAAAGCACATAATACAAAAATGGTAATGAATATCACGGCTACAGCATAGTTTGTTCGGAGCCAGACAAAAAAAGCATAGGCCGAAGCCAGCATCAGGAGCAACTGGCCGGGAACTGTTGGCAGAACCTGTACGATCAGGATTCCACCGATAACTCCGGAAAAAGTTCCGAGAATCCGCTGGAACAGTTTTCTGCGCGTTTCGCTGTAAGTAGGCTGGCTGACGAAAAGACTCGTCAGTAAAATCCATTCGCCTTTCTGTACATGAAAATATCGGATAAGCAAATATCCAAGCAGGAAACTGCACGTTAAGCGGATGGCATATCTTAACCGCTGGTGTTTCCAGTTAAGTTGTGCGGTCAGGCGTTGCCAGGGTGTGCGGATGTCGTGTTGCAACCGGGGCATATATGTATCGACAACCGGATTGTTCAGGTTTTGCAGCGCGGTGTTCGATTCTGCAAGATTGTGCAGCAACAACACGATTTGTTCTTTGTCTCCGGATAATTCTTCCAGATGATTTTCAAGGGCTGCGACAATCCAGTTCAGCGAAACCGGATGCCGGTACGGAACCCCGGTCAGCATGTTATCGGCCAGCTGGCGGGTAGCGTGAGACAGTTGCTTCAGTAGTTCGCTGAAGCCTTCCAATAAGTTCTGGTTCTCAGGGTTGCTGCTCAGTATTTCGTAGCGTTCGTGGCTCGAAGCGGCCCGTTCGTGCAGGGTTTGGAGCAGCAGAAACCGGTGCAGGTATGGTAAAAGTTCGTGCTGATCGTTTTTCAGCGAACTGGCATAGCTGTTCAGGACTTCTTTGCATTTTTCGAGCGAAACCACAACCTGAACATTTAACAACGCCAATTTGTGGCGGATAATGGCCTGGTCGCGCTCTGCGCTGGGAAACAGATTTGATTTTTCGTACAGATAATCAGCCAGGGCAATAAACCCTCCGGCCAGTTGTTCTTCGAGCAAACGCCACGGGCGTTGACAAAGCAGGTACAAGGAAATTAATCCGTAAAAAAGGGCCCCGGATGTAAGCAGGATGGGTTGCCAATAAGGGGCCGGGCTGATAGGTGCTCCCAACATGGTGTAAATCGAAACCAAGATAGCCCCGAACGTGATACCCCGGTAGCGTTCGCCAAGCCCGCCGATCAGGATAAACGTGATGGTTGATCCAGCCAGCCCAATGGCAAATAACCAAGGGTAGGGGCGTAATAGTTCGACTGAGGAACTGGCAGTAAAGAAGCTTATGATGGTTAGCAGCAGAGCCTTGATTCGTCCGCGTGGATGGTCGTCGGTTTCTGATAGTGCACCGGCAACAGCCCCCAAGGCCAGGGTAACACCAAAGAACGGGTTTCCGGAAAAAACAAATGGAACTGCGAGCAAACTCATGGCAATGGTTGCTTTGGCTGCCAATAACCGGTTGGGGAACCTCCAGAATATGCGCCGGGCAGGTTCGTACCAGATAAATTTGTGCAGGTAATTCCCAAATGGATTCATAGGCTAACTGCTTTACAGCATGTTTCAGATACAAAGCTAATAAAATACAAATAGGATTTAAATCCGGATCCCGGTTTGAGTTGCTTGTCCGTTGGGTTTTTCAAGCATGCGGGGCGGCAGGCTTGCCCGAATGCTTTCAATCAGCCGGTTTAGTAACCGTTCGCGTGAGTGGATGCGGTTTACAGCCAAACTGATTTCCCTGAATGGGACAGGCTCTGCAATGGGCTTTACCAGATCTTCATATTCGGACGGGACATTAATCGTTGCCAGCTCGGGGATAAATGTCATTCCTCCACGCGATTCAACAATGCGGCGCAACGATTCGATGGAGTTTGACCGGTAAAAAAATGGCTGTCCGGCAGGCTGCTTATTGGCTAAATGACAAAAATCAGTCACCTGATTTTGGAAACAGTTGCCTTCCTGCAGGTACCAGAGCTGGTCCGGGTTAAAGTCTTTTAAACTGATTTTTTCATGTTCAAAAAGATCGTGCTTGTCAGAAATATACAGGTAGAACTTTTCGTAGAACAACGGTTTGAAAACGATTGATTTCGCCTCGATTGGAGTTGACAGTATGCCGGCGTCTAATTTCCCGTCTTTGAGCGCAGAAATGATTTCTTCGGTGAGCAATTCGGTAATTTCAATCCGGATTTGCGGATATTGTTCGCTCATGTAATTGATAAACAGGGGGACGAGATAAGGTGCGACGGTTGGAATAATCCCGATCCGGAGTAATCCTTTGTCGGCCATACTCAATTCCATGCTTACATCTTTCAGGTGTTCCGTCATTTTTACAATTTCCCGGGCTTTTTCAAGCACCACTTCTCCTTCCGGGGTTAGCTCGAAAGGCTTGCGGGTGCGGTCTATCAGCCTGAATTCGAGCTCATCTTCCAGGCTTTTTATTTGCAGGCTCAATGCAGGTTGGGTAATTCCCAATTTCTGGGCTGCAGCCGAGAAGCTGCCTTCCTGGATTAATTCGATGAAATAATTTAATTGATTGACATTCAATTTGTATAATTTTTACTAATAGACATATAAAAGTAATAAATATGATTGACTTTATATTTGAATCAGAAAGATTAATCAACTCATAAAAATTATAAATTATGAAAACGCAAGATCAATTAACAACAGCAAAGACTCAGGATGTTGTAACTGTATTAAATCAGCTTTTAGCCGATTATCAGATTTATTATCAAAACCTTCGGGGATTGCACTGGAATGTAACAGGGAATATGTTCTTCTCGTTGCACGAGAAGTACGAAAATTATTACAATGAAGCAGCAGAAGTGGTTGACCAGTTGGCCGAACGTATTTTGACCATAGGCGGAAAACCGGCACATACGTTTGCCGATTATCTTTCTGTTTCGGGATTGAAAGAGCTGGACGATGATATCAGCGACGGGAAAAAAGGTGTTGAAGCCGTTCTGGAAAACAGTAAGTATTTGCTTGGGCTCATTCGTCGGGGAAGTGAGGTGGCCTCTGCTGCTGGCGATGAAGGGACTGTTGCCCTGCTTAGTGAATTAACCGGATCGACCGAGAAAAGAATTTGGATGCTCACGGCTTTCCTGAAATAGATGATAGGTATAGCAAATTTGTTTAAAATTGAACGTTGAAGCAACAAGTTAAGTCCGGGGGAAAAATTCTCCGGACTTTTTATTTGTGCTCCGATCGTGTATGTTTGCACATTTAAATTTTGAATGGGAATGGCTTGGATTACACTCATTATTGCCGGCTTATTTGAAGTCGGGTTTACAACTTGTCTGGGTAAAGCAAAAACAACAACCGGCATGGATTCTGCTTTATGGTGGCTGGGTTTTGCCCTAAGCCTGACCTTAAGTATGGTATTGCTTTATAAAGCGACACAAGTGTTGCCCATGGGTACTGCGTATGCTGTTTGGACCGGAATTGGCGCTGTGGGCACGGTGATTCTTGGGATCTTGCTTTTCAACGAGCCAGTTGACTTTTGGCGTATGTTCTTTATTTTTCTGTTAATCGGATCGGTGGCCGGGCTAAAGTTTGTTTCGAATTAGTGCCGTTCATAAGAAAGCATTGCCGGATAGACTGCTTATTCCGGCAATGCTTCAGCTCTTCAAAATTTTCAGAAAATAGAGAATTTACTTGAGGGCCTCATCCAGGATACTTTCAACATGGATCTTGGTGGTATTCATCAGAGGGATGTCGTCAAAATCATCGGCTTTCAGGATGAACGGCAACTCTGTTCCTCCCAGGATCAGCGCATCAACCTGTCCCTCAGAAACCATTCGGTTCGAGATATCGATCAGTCTTCGCTTTGTTTCAGGGTAGAATCTTCCTTTTACCAGCTCGTCCAGGTATACCTTGTTGATGTATTTCCGTTCGTCGGGCATCGGAGTAATGATTTCGAGGTTTGCTTCAGAGAATCCTTCCTGATAAAAGCCGGATTCCATGGTAGAGAGTGTCCCAAGCAGGCCTAACCGGTAATAGCCCTGGGTTTTAGCATATTTAATGGCCGAGTCCACAATGCTGACCATCGGGGTCCTAGTTCTGTTTTTCAGTTCGCCGAAAACAATGTGCGGAGTATTCGAGGCCATGAAAATAATATGGGCACCGGCTTTTTCCAGCGAAGCGATTTCGGCTAACAGGTAATCAATCAGTTCATCAAACAGTTCATGGCTGACTAAGTCCAGCATTTTGCTCATATTGATGCTGTTGATGATTACGGGAGGGTAGTCGGCCAGGCCGGTCCGTTCCTGGTAGCGATGAATGATGCGCTGGTAGTAATCGACCGTTGACGGAGGGGCGATTCCCCCAATCATCCCGATTGTTTTTGATTTGGACTTCATAAGTTTAGGACGTTGTTTGTCGTTTGTTTAGTTCTTATCGTTGAGGATCGTTATCCGGTTCAATATGCACCATGACATGGCTGCGGGCAATGCTTCCTGAAATGGCATCTTTTAATCGTTCGGCGATATCGTGGGCATCTTCAACCGTGATGTTCCGTTCCACATGAATGTTCAGGTCGATGAAAATATCAGCTCCTGCTGTCCGGATTTTTACATCATGATGGTATAAAACTTCCGGCATTGTTTTGACGATCTTTTCAATCTCAGGTAACCTGTTCTCCGGAGATTTATCCAGTAAAACATCAATCGAGTTTTTCCCTAACTGGAAGGAAACATAAATTACGATGATCGCTACGATTAGTGCTGCAATGGCATCGGCATGGAAAAAACCGAACCGGGAGAAGATCAGGCCAAATAATACAACTGTTGAACTCCAGATGTCGGTCGAAAAATGCAGCGCATCGGCGTGCAGCGCCTGACTGTTAAATTTTTTAGCGGCTTTGAACAAGGCCCGTGAGCGCCAGTAATCGATCGTAATGGAGGTGATGACAACGATAAAGCTCCAGACGTTTACTTTGATTTCAACGGCGCCGGTTATCAGGCGGTTTGCCGATTCGTAAATAATCCAGAAGCAGGTTAAAAGCAGGAGGAGGGTTTCGAACAGTGCTGAAAGATTCTCGACCTTGCCATGTCCGTAATTGTGGTCGTGGTCGGCAGGCTTGTCGGAGATACGGACTGCCAGAAACGTGACGAGGGCGGCTACTAAATCCAGACCGGAGTGGAGGGCTTCGGAAAGAATACCCAAACTGCCGGTGGTAATCCCAATAATGAGTTTAAAACTTGTAAGCAGGATTGCGGCGAATACAGAAATTAATGCCACCTGCTTTTTCTCTAAATTCAATGACATAATCGTAAAATTGGTTGAAAACCGGGTGAAAAGTTAAATTAAAACAGCATGTGATCAAAATGATATTTGATTCAACTGAGGGGGCCGCCAGTATGTTTGCTGAAGCAAAAATTGTCGCACCGGCATATTCCCAATCACCGGGTGTTCAGCCTGAAGACTGATTCGTAACGGGGTTGGTTCTTCAAAAATAAATACATGGAAGCTGGCTGCATGGTCGCACCGGAGCAAAACACGGGCTTCGGTTTGAGTCCCCTGCTTTGCCGGTCTGTCTGCCAAATGGATTAAATCGCTGTTCAGATGTGCAAAGACTGTCAGCAGTAATAATACGACGAGCTTCGCTGCGATCTTGTTAAATAATATGACTGGATGTTTTTTCAATTGGGGAGTGGCCCGGATCAACCGCCGGTACGTTTTACTTTGTAATTCAGGTCTTTCAAAATGTCGATGACTTTGTTGCAAAAGTCGCCTTGGATCAGAATTTCGCCGTCTTTTGCTGTTCCGCCTACGCCACATTTGGTCTTCAGCAGTTTGCCCAATTCTTTCAGGTCATCGTCTGTCCCGACAAACCCGGTAATCAGGGTAACCGCTTTCCCTTTGCGTTGTTTTTTATCGAGCATAACCCGCAAGTTTTGCTGCTGGGGCGGCAAGGTCTCTTGTATGTTGTTGTTCCCGGTTTCAAATTGAAAATCAGGATTGGTCGAGTAAACCATGCCAAGCCGGTCTTTCCAGTCGTTTGTTTTTGCCATTGCCTGAATTTTGTGCAAATATATAAAAAAAGGATTCCTGGGTAGGTTGGCGAGTGAGGGTTTCACCTACGTGAAGCCCTCACTGATGAAGTATGTCTTTAGTCGTTAATTGAACCGTAAATGATTTGGCTCACGCGATCCCAAAATTCGCCATGACGGGAAGCGTAAATCTGCATCATGCCCACAAAAATCAGGCTTTCTTTCGGGTCGATGAAAAACTTGGTTGTAAAATAACCACCCCATTCGTATGTTCCGGGCGATTTTAAGTTAAGCCCGTTCCCCTGGTCGGTCAGTAAGGAAAATCCTAAGCAGTAGGTTTCTCCGGGCCGCTTACTATAACCTCGTCCTTGCTGGTTCAGGGCGATCATCTGGTCCGACGTCATCATTTCAATCGTCTTGCGGCTCAGGATGCGGGTATTGTTGTAGCTTCCGTCGTTCAGCAAAGCCTGGATAAAAATGGCGTAATCCATTGCTGTTGAAGAGAGACCGCCACCTCCGGCATAATGGCCGATGTCTTTGTATTTGGGATAGTCTGGTTCGCCGGCCAATGCGGTTTTTGTCACGATTTCAAATTCGCCTTTTGAGTTTGATTGCTGAATGGGCACCAGCCTGTTTTGTTTTTCTTTGGGCAGATAGAAATACGTGTCGGTCATTCCCAGCGGTTCAAAAATGTTCTTCCTGAAATAGTCGCTCAGGCTTTCTCCTGAAACCACTTCAACCACACGTCCCAGCACATCCATATTTAGCCCATAGTTGAACCGTTCGCCGGGCTGAAAAGCCAGTGGAACCTTGGCCAACCGGTTGATGAACTCTTCGGTGGTCCAGGTGGGATGCGACAAGCCAACCCCCAGCATGTTATTTTTTTGATATACCGCTTTCATTTTGCCCTGGCTAAAATCGCCGTAAACAATTCCGGAAGTATGTGTCAACAATTGCCGGATGGTGATGGGAGTGGCAGTCGGGACGGTTGTGTAGCTCGAATCCTTTTCGTTAAAGGTATCCAGAACCTGTGCATCTTTGAATGCCGGGATATAATTCTGGACCGGATCGTCGATGCCCAGTTTGCCTTGTTCGTACAATTGCATGATGGCCACTGTTGTAACCGCTTTTGTCATCGAGCAAATGCGGAAAATGTCGTCTTTTTTGTACGTTGCATTCGATTCGGGAGTGCGGTATCCCAGATTCTTGTAGTAAACAATTTGGCCTTCGCGGGCAACCAGGAAAACGCCGCCCGGGATCCATTTTTTCTGGATGTATTCCTGGATTAGTTCATTCAACCGGTTGAGTTTCTGGCTGGACATGCCAACCTCTTCCGGGGTGCCGTCGTACAGATTGTCGGTAAAGGGTTGCGCCCAAAGTTGGGCCTGTATGAACAGAAGCAACAGCAGTGATAAAAGTTTTGTTTTCATTTTGCGGGAGTTGATAGTTTCTTTGGGTTATCGTCAGGAGAAGGTTATCTGTTTACAATCTGCCCGATCGAAATTTCGCTGAAGTCATTAATGATCAACAGAACCTGATCTTCCAGTTCGGGCTCCAACGGGTGGTGGGTTGGATTGACGTAAACAATTCGGCCAATACCGGCAGCCACTGCCGAACGGATCCCGGAGAATGAATCTTCCAGTACAGTGCATTTTGAAGGGAGAAGACCCAGGTTTTTGGCAGCAATCTGGTAAATGTCGGGAGCCGGTTTGCCGGCAAACGAGCCGTTGTGGTAAACAATTTTATCCAAATCGAACCAGCGGGGCAACTGAAAATGCCGGATATAGAAGTCGAGGTTTTCGCGTTCAGAAGAAGTGGCAATCGTCATGGGAACCTGTTTTTCTTTCAGTATATCGAGCAATTCTGGCACACCTTCGGCCAGATGAAACCCTGTTTCCAACGACAAGCAGATGTGGCGGTAAATGTTTTCTTTCTGTTCCGAAATCGAAACAATCTCGGCGGGGTCAACCGTGTGCCCAAAGAGGTATTCGATGATGGCCGGGTTGGTTCGTCCGTGTAAATGCTGACGGATTTCTTCTGCCGACAATTCGTTGCCGCGAATTTGCAAAGCTATTTTTTGCCAAGCTTTTTCGTGATAGGCTGAATCCCAGAACAGGGTTCCGTTAAAATCAAAAATATATCCCTTCATTGGTGTTTCTTCAATAAACCGAACTTGGTTGGTTTGGCCAACTAAATTGGCAAAATTAGTTGCAAAAATTGTTACAATTTTCGTTCACTCCTGAAAATTTCCAGAGCCGACGGAAATGGTTGCAATGCTCGTTCGAAGATGCCCAGCGAATAGGCGATTGTTAACCCGTAATTAGTTAACGGGACACCTGCCTGTCGGGCTTTCATTAACCTCGAAAGCATTTCGCGCCGGTTCCACATGCAGGCGCCGCAATGAATGATGAGCTTAAAATCCGACAAGTTTGCCGGGAAGTCATGTCCGCGGTGGTGAGTAAATTCAATTTTCCCGCCCACATATTGAGTGAGCCAGCGCGGGATCTTTACCGTTCCGATGTCTTCGCCGATGGGATGGTGCGAGCAGGCTTCGGCAATCATCACCTTGTCGCCTGCTTTTAATTTATCGATAGCCATGGCGCCGCGGACCATTTCCGGAAGGTCGCCCTGGTAGCGGGCAAACAGAATAGAGAAGCTGGTCATGGGAATGTCGGTTGGCGTATCGGCGGCTACTTTCAGGAAAGCCTGGCTGTCGGTTACCACCAGTTTGGGCGGTTTGTTCAGGCGTCCAAGGGCCTCGCGCAGTTCGCGTTCTTTCACCACCATGCAGAACGAATCGTTGTCGAGCAAATCGCGGATGCTCTGTACCTGAGGCAGGATTAGGCGGCCTTTGGGCGCTTCTTTGTCGATGGGTACCACCAGGATAGCTGCTTCGCCCGGGCCAACCAGATCGGCCACAATGCTCGGGCGGTTGATAAAATCGTCAGGGGCACTTTTCAGGATGGCCTGTCGCAAATCCTGAATCCCGGAGCCATTCAACGCCGACGTTTCAATCACGGGTATTTTCCCTTCGGCCAGACGAGGGGGCATGTTGCCCGATAGGAACAAATCGGTTTTGTTAAAAACGACAATTGCCGGAATGGCGCGATTGTTTAACTCGTTTAGGATAGCCTCCTCAAAATCGCCCCATTCCTGGTTGTTCGAAACAATCAGGCCAAGATCGGTGCGGTCAAAAACAGCCATTGTTTTTTCGATGCGTTTTTCACCCAGCGTTCCCGTATCGTCGATTCCGGCGGTATCAATAAAAAGGACCGGGCCAAGCGGCAACAACTCCATGGGTTTTTCAACCGGATCGGTGGTGGTTCCGGCCACTTCCGAAACAATCGAAACTTCCTGCTGTGTCAATGCATTGAGTATGGATGATTTGCCTGCATTTCGGCGCCCGAATATGCCTATGTGAAGTCTGAATGATTTACTTGCTCTCATGCTGTAACTAAAAAGCTACAAAGTACATATTTGGTACGGTGAAAAACAAGGTGCATGGCTGATTATATGTTGGGCGAAAACAAAAAAGCCCCGGCAGTAATTTTGCCGGAGCTTTTGAACCAGAAAACAACAACCCTTTATTTGGTATTTGCTTTTTCAGGTGTTTGGGTTGCACTCGACGGCTTGGCAGTTGTCGTTGCTTTTTTCTTTGCTGCAGGTTTTGCGGCAGTTGCAGGTGTAGCTGCAGAGGTGGCAGTTTTATCTTTTTTAGAGTCCTGCGCTGTCGTTGCTTGTGTTGTTTGTGTTGTTTTTGTTTTGTCTTGTTTTGCCGGGACAGCAGCGCTACCTGCAAATGCAAAACCTAACACGAGAACTGATGCTAAAACTAGGTTTTTCATGACATTTTATTTTTAATGTTTTCGATGAACCAAAGGTAGGGCCGCTCTGTCTTAACGGGAGTTACCGACTTGTTAACGCGATGTTAAAATGAGTGGGGGCACCATTTTATTGGGTATCTTTACGCTGCAAAACGAAAGGTATTCCGGAGGTATGTCAGGATTGATAAGAAAATCAGGATGGTGGAAGCGAAAAATGCGGTTGGCTCTTGTGGCTTTGGCCATGGCTTCGTTGGTGGGCCTGCTGGTTGTTCAGGTTCGCTGGCTGGAAGAATCGATCCGGACCCAGGAAGCTATTTTTTCGAAAAGCGTAAACATGGCGTTGAGCCAGACGATTAAAAGCGTTTCGGGTGATGAAACGCTGAACCTGGCCATGCAAAATGCCCAGGCAAACGACAGTACATTTAATTCTCTTGACCTGTTTGATGATAATGTGATAGCCCGGCTCGATTCAACCATCGAAAAGGAACTGGCTCTTTATCATATTGACATCGATTTTCATTTCATGATTATTAATGGGCGGATACGTTGATTGTCAGGCAAAACGACGACGTATTGAAAGGGAAGTCGTTTCAGCAGTCGCTCAAGTCGCCCGGCTCGCAGACCAAAATCGATTTCGATGTTCATTTTCCCGGGCAAACACGTTTTATCCTGAAGAGTGTCCGCATCATGTTTATTACCTCGGTCGTTCTGATCCTGTTTACCTTTTTCTCGGTTATCCTGATTGTGCGTTACTATCTGAGAGAACGCTACTTTGCCGAACGCATCAAAGATATGGTTGGGAACCTGACCCACGAGTTTATGACGCCGATCTCGTCGATTTCGCTGGCCGGGAACATGATCCTCCGGAGAAACGAAAAATACGGGGATCAGTCGATCGTTCAATTTGCAACGGCCATAAAAGAAGAGAACCGGAAGCTGCAGCTTCAGGTTGAACGGTTGTTGCAGATGGCTGCGGTAGAAAAGGGCAGCTTCGATTATAACAAAACACCAGTCGATATTCATGCGTTGATTAACGAAGCAATCAAATCGCTTTCTTTTCAGTTGAGGCAAAAAGATGGCGAAGTGGTTTGCGATTTTCAGGCAGGCAATCCGGTTATTGCGGCCGACCGCATGCACTTTTTGCACGTGTTTATCAACCTGATCGGGAACAGCATAAAATATTCGCGTGAGGCTCCGTTGATCCGGATTACCACGAAGCGAACCGGGCAGAAGCTGGAAATCAGCGTTCAGGATAACGGGATTGGCATTCCGGCCCGTGAGCATCGGCGGATATTTGAAAAATATTACCGCATACAAAACGGGAATAAGCACAATACCAAAGGATTTGGCATTGGGTTGTATTATGTGAAGGCTGTGGTAAAAGGTCATCGGGGAAGTATCTCGCTTGCGAGTACCCCGGGTGAGGGAAGTACATTTACGATTGTGTTGCCTGCTGGTGAGGGGAAAATAGAAAATAAGTCATGAGAAATCGGATCATTCATATTTTATTGGTTGAAGACGACTTGAACCTGGGGTTTCTTTTGGTTGAGTTTCTCGAGTCGAAAGGGTTTAGTGCGAAATTGTACCGCGATGGGGTTTCGGCATTTGCCGGGTTTCAGGGCGGAAGTTTTGACTTTTGCATTCTCGACATCATGCTCCCGAAAATGGACGGGTATGAACTTGCCCGAAAAATCAAGGTGTTAAATCCGCAAATCCCGATCATTTTCCTGACGGCCAAGTCGATGAAGGAAGATAAAATGAAAGGGTACGAAATTGGCGTTGACGACTATGTTACCAAGCCGTTCGACGAAGATGAACTGTACTGTAAAATCAACGCCATCCTGAACCGGATCAATATTTCGGAAGTTACAGGCGATACGCTTTTTACCATCGGTCAGTTTTCGTTCGATTTTGCCAATCAGGCACTTCAGATCGACGGGCAAATCAAGCGGCTGACCGAACGCGAGTCGGAAATCCTGAAACTTCTTTGCCTGTCGAAAAAACGCGTTATCCGGAGAGAGCAAATTTTAATGGCGGTTTGGGGGGAGAACGATTATTTTGCAGGGCGTTCGCTGGATGTGTTTATTTCGAAACTCCGGAAATACTTTGCCGCCGACCCCACTATCCGGATTGAAAACATACCCAAAGTCGGGTTTATTCTGGAAGATTAGCGGGGCATACAAATCCGCACGCTTTTCCGTACCTTTCCGGAAATTTGAATCAAAGGGATATGAGCTTACCAGATCTTCGGAACGATAATCTGTCAGCATTTCTGGCCCGTGCGGAAGTGGTACAGGAAACTGCCGAACAGATTATGAAAGGCTTTGGCATGTTTGGTATTGAGATTACCTTCTCTGGCGATACGGAGCACGCTTATACCGAGCTGCATGCCCAGCTGGTTGATCAGGTGGGGCGGCTTATGAGCCGGGATTACGACAGGTTGCTTTCGGTGCTTTACCATGTCGATATCAGCGAACGTCAGATTGCACGTGCTGCCCGCGAAATTCCGGAATACAATCACATCGAAATCATTGCTCACCAGATTATTTTTCGCGAATTACAGAAAGTGCTGATGCGGCGTTATTTCCGGTCCAGGAAATAAACAAAACAAAGACCGGCGCAGGCCAGTCTTTGTTCGCAAAAGAGTATTTTACAATTATTGTTTGTCGCTTTTTTCTTTTGAGCAACAGCTTTTTGATTCTCCTTCTTTTTTGCAGCATTCTTTTTTGTCGGCAGTCGATGATTTGCAACATTCTTTTTTGTCAGTTTTAGCTGCTTCTTTTTTGTCTTTTTTGTTGTCGTCGGCTACCTGGGTCGTGGTTGCTTTCTGGACAGTCAATGCATATACTGTGTTTGAGGCAACCCCCATTGTGAATACTACGGCCAGAACAAGTGCTAATTTTTTCATGTTTTCTAATTTTTATCGGTTATTAATTTTTTGTCGTATGCAAGCTAAGAAGAAAAGAATAAATGGAAAACAGTCTTAACAAACTTTAAGAAAATAAAGACCTATTTATCTGTATTTATTCAGGGTTTCCCAAACGGCATACCGCTTCCGGGCTGATCAGCGCTTCGAACTTTTCATCATCAAGCAATCCGGCCTGAAGGGCGGCTTCCCTGATTGTAATCCCTTGTTCTTTTGCTGTTTTTGCCAAATCACTGGCTTTTTCGTAGCCAATTTCCGGAATGAGCGCCGTGACCACAGCCGTCGAGTTCATCAGGTTTTTCCGGCATTGTTCTTCGTTGGCTTTAATCCCGGTAATGCAATGAATCCGGAGAATGTGGCAGGCATTGGTCAATAAATCGATACTTTCGGGCAGGCAATGGGCAATAAGCGGCATAAACTGGTTGAGTTCCAGATTGCCGGTCGAGGCAGCCATCGCGATTACGGAGTCGTTGCCCATAACCAGCAAAGCTGCTTGTGCTGCCGATTCCGGGATAACCGGGTTTACTTTCCCGGGCATGATCGACGATCCGGCCTGTTTCTCCGGAAGAAAAATTTCAGCCAGTCCGGCGTCGGGGCCGCTGGCCATCAGGCGCAGGTCGTTGCTGACTTTGAACAGCGAGGTGGCACACGATTTCAGGATGCCGGAAACTTCGACAAACACATCGGCATTTTGGGTGGCGTCAATCAGGTTTTCGGCGCGGGCCAGGCCAATGCCGGTCAGTTCGCGCAGGGCATCGGTTGCCCTGAAAATGAACTGGCGCGGGGCCCCCAGTCCGGTACCTATTGCTGTTCCGCCGAGGTTTATCACCCGCAGCCGTTCTTCGCACTTGTAAATACGCCAGCGGTCGCGGTTAAAAGCCTCGGCATAGGCTCCCATCTCGCGCCCAAGCGTGGTGAGTACGGCATCCTGCAGTTGGGTGCGCCCAATTTTTACCACGTGTGCAAATTCTTTTTCTTTTTCCTGAAACGATTCCTGGAGCGACAAAACAGCTTGTTCCAGCTTCCGGAGTAACCGGATGGCCGCCACTTTCAGGGCTGTGGGGTAGGTGTCGTTGGTCGACTGGTGCAGGTTCACATCGTCGAGCGGCGAAATGTAGCCGTAGTCGCCGTGTTTGTGCCCGGCAATTTCGAGGGCGCGGTTGGCAATTACTTCGTTCACGTTCATGTTGGTCGATGTGCCGGCGCCGCCCTGCAGGGCATCCACCACGATTCCTCCGGAAAGCAACCCTTCCGACAGTTCGGTACAGGCCTGTTCCAGGGCGTTGGCTTTTCGGTCATCAGCGAAATAGCCCAGCGAGCGGTTGACCCGGAAACAGGCCAGCTTTATGGCACCGAATGCTTTGATTAACTCCGGATGAACAGGCCTTCCGGAGAGTTGGAAGTTCTCGAGTGCCCGGCTGGTATGGATGCCCCACAACTTTTCGTCCGGGATTTCGCGTGCCCCGAGCAGGTCGTGTTCTGTCCGGAAGTTTGTAATCTCCATGCGTATTGGTTTTAGCTTAATTGCAATTGCCTGTTGGTGGCAAAACGTTTGCCTTTTGTCTTAGCAATACATATCGTGTTTGCCCATGCGCACCTTGGCAACCAGCATGCGGGCGCGTTCCTGCGCCAGTCCCTGCATCGAGCCGATGGCTTCTTCAATGAGTTTTTCGCCAATGGCGCGTGTTTCCGGCGAAGCATAATCCATCAGGTATTCCATGAAGGTCGAGACGGCGTTCGGGTTGCAGTGATTTTTGATGTCGCCCGGTTTGGCCATGTCCATGAAATCGGCGCCGGTGCGGCCCAGCCGGTAACAACCGGTGCAGAACGATGGCACATACCCCATCGAGGCTACGTCGCGGATCACTTCGTCGAGCGGACGGTGGTCGCCCAGGCTGAACTGGCTGCTGTCGTCTTCGTGGTCCGAATCGGAATATCCGCCTGGGTTGGTGCGGCTTCCGGCCGAAATCTGTGATACGCCCAGCGCAAAGGTGTCGCGGCGCATTTGGGCCGTTTCGCGGGTCGACATGATGATGCCGGTGTACGGAACGGCCAGGCGCAAAATAGCGACTATTTTTCGGAAATCGAGGTCGGAAACGGCATGCGGAGGGTGCGAGGCAATGTCGGAGCCGGTGGCCGGTTCGAGCCTTGGCACGCTGATGGTATGCGGCCCAACACCAAAGACACGTTCCAGTTCGCGGATGTGTTGCATCATGGCCAGTAGTTCGAAACGGTAGTCGAACAGGCCGAACAGCACGCCGATGCCCACGTCGTCGATGCCGGCTTCCATAGCCCGGTGAAAGGCCGTTACGCGCCAGTTGTAGTCCATCTTTTTCCCGCCAATATGCACGTTGTGGTAGGTTTCGCGGTGGTAGGTTTCCTGGAAAAGCTGGAACGTGCCGATTTTAGCGCCTTTCAGGAGTCTGAAATCTTCGAGCGAAAGGGGGGCAATGTTTACGTTGACCCTCCGGATTTCGCCTTTATTGGTTTTTACTTCGTAAATCGACTGAATGGAATCGAGCACATACTGAAAACTGTTTTTGGGGTACGACTCGCCGGCAACCATCAATATTCGTTTATGCCCTTGGTTGATCAGCAGTTCGGTTTCGCGTTTTATCTCGTCCTGATTGAGCGAGCGGCGGACAACGGCTTTGTTTTTTGCCCGGAATGCACAATACACGCACTCGTTGGCACACAGGTTCGAGATGTAAAGCGGGGCAAAAATTACCAGGCGCTTGCCATAGATGGTTTCCTTGATGCGGTTGGCTGTTTCGAACAACTCGTGCAGCAACGACGGGTCGCTGATGCCTGTCAGTACGGCCACCTCTTCAAGGTTGAGGCCTTTCATCTCGGAGGCTTTTGCCAGCACCTCGCGGATTTTTTGAGGTTCGGGACGGCGGTTGGCCTCCAGAATTCGTGAAATTTCCTGTTCGTCGATAAATCGTGAATGATCGATGATAGTCATGATAGTAATGTTATTTTCTTGAAAGGCCCGATTTGACAGTGATGCCTTCAATCGAGCCCAATTTCCCGGTTAAAGTTCCAAGTTCGTCGGTGGTTGCATCAACAACCAGCGTAATGATGGAGGTTTCGCCTTTTACATGCGGGATCCCTGTGCGGGCCAGGATCAGGTCGGCGTGTTCGGTCAAAATTGCATTGACATGCGGGGCGTTTTTTTCCCGGTCTTCGAGAATAATGCCTACAAAACCCAAACGTTTGTGTGTTGTCATGATTTTTGGTTTTGCGCGAGACGCCTGTAAAACCAAGGGGGATGTACGTATAACATGAACGGCAATCGCGTGCCAGACCAGTAATTTGTTGGTTCATCCCCTTGAAGTCAGCGCAGGCCTTCCCGCAGGTTTTCGCACCAAAGGTACAACAGAATTCCGGAAAAGGAAAAATGAGAGGTAGCGGGATGAGCTTTGAATGCAGATTTTTAATTCGGTGATTGGGAGTTGCTGTACCCGGCTCCACAAATTACCGGCCTGTTGCTCAACTTTTCAGTACAAAATCTGTTTTTAACCGAAGATTGATCATTTGTGAAACCGAATCGGTTAAATTTGTCGGCTGTTTAGATCAAAGAAAGCAGAAAACGCTGTTTCGTTTCATTTTTTACAAAGCCAATTCATGGAAAACAAGAAAGGAAAACAAGCGCCGGGAAAGCATTCCGGGCCGAATATCTTTTCAATACTCAAGCCGTACCGGGGACTCATTCTCGTTCTGATCATCTTTACGCTGATTGGGAACGGGGTCAACCTGGTTATCCCGAAAATTATATCGCACGGCATCGACAGCTATTCGGCAGGGAATTACCAGGTGAAGGTGATTGCTACGGAGTTTTTGGTGGCTTCGCTGATCATTTTCATCTTCTCGTATTTGCAGAGTGTGGTTCAGACGTATGCTTCGGAGCGGGTGGGCCGGAACCTGCGCAGCGAATTGTCGGACAAAATATCGCGCCAGAGTTTTTCGTACATCCAGAAAGCCAACCCGTCGAAATTGCTGACCAACCTGACATCGGATATTGACTCGATCAAAATGTTTGTCTCGCATGCCGTGGCTTCGATCGTGTCGTCACTGTTTGTGATTGTTGGTGCGTGCATTTTACTCCTGATGATCAACTGGAAACTGGCGCTCCCGGTTATTGCCATTGTTCCGGTCATCGGCTTTGCTTTTTTTGTTGTCCTGAAAAAAGTTCGGGTGTTGTTTACACGTTCGCGTGAGGTGATCGACTGGCTCAACCGGGTTATCAACGAAAGCATTTTGGGGGCGGCCATCATTCGCGTGTTAAACGCCCAAATGCCCGAGTACCAGAAGTTCATGACAGCCAACCTTACAGCCAAAGAGCTGGGTATTTCAATTCTGACGCTTTTTGCCACCCTGATCCCGATTATCAATCTGGTAGCTAATCTGGCCACGCTGACTGTATTGGCGCTGGGGGGGCATTTTGTGATAACGGGGAATTTATCGCTTGGCGATTTTGCGGCTTTCAACAGTTACATTACCATCCTGATTTTCCCGATTATCGTCATTGGGTTTATGAGCAACGTGATTGCCCAGGCCACGGCTTCGTACGGACGTATCGAGCAGGTGTTGAAGGCCCCGGAAACCACCGAATCCGGAACTGTTGATCAACCGCTTTCAGGGGAAATAAGTCTGAAAAATGTGTCGGTACTTTACGACGAAAAAACCGCATTGAAAAACGTTTCCATTGAGATTCGTGCCGGATCGCGAACGGCCATCATCGGGCCAACTGCTGCCGGGAAAAGTCAGTTGCTTTATCTGCTGACCGGGCTGATTACTCCGAATTCCGGAGTTGTTGAGTTCGACGGTATTAATATCCGGCAGTTCCGCAGAGAAGCTTTTCATCGCCAGATTGGCTTTGTCTTTCAGGACAGTGTGATTTTTAACCTGGCCCTGCGCGAAAACATTGCATTCAACAATACGGTAACCGACGAGTCGCTGCGGCTGGCTGTCGAAACGGCCGAGCTGCATGATTTCATCGAGGCGTTGCCACAAAAACTCGATACGGTTGTCTCGGAACGTGGCGCCAGTCTTTCGGGTGGGCAAAAGCAGCGGATTATGCTGGCGCGGGCGTTGGCACTCAACCCCAAAATTTTGTTGCTCGATGATTTTACAGCTCGTGTAGATGCGCAAACTGAAGAAAAGATACTGGCCAACGTGGCAACCAATTACCCGGGGATAACCCTGGTTTCGGTAACCCAGAAAATTGCGCCGGTGATGAATTACGATCAGATTATCTTCCTGATGGAAGGCGAAGTGATTGCCTCGGGTACCCACGCCGAACTCATGAAAAATTGTCCGGAGTATATCCAGATTGCCAATTCGCAGCGCAGCACAAACGAGTCGCGGGAGATTGACGGACTGAATGGAATGGTGGAAAGATAGTTGCGAGACCAGAATTTGATTATTATTCCAAGGCATTCGGGCACAGGTTATCTTGAGGCTTGCAGCTTCTAGCTTGCTGTCTGATGGTTAAAATCACTGACAATGAATGACCATCTGGTTTGTTCTGAGGTTTTTCCTTTTGAACTTTGTCACTCAGGAACTTTGTCACTTAAAATGAAAACTTGAATGAACTACAATCTCAACATACAAACAGAAGAACCGGCCAAAAAGAAGTCGAACCTGGCGACGGTTAAAAGCCTGGTGGCCCACATGGTCGAAGAAAAGAAGATTTTGTTGGCGGCTTCGCTGGCCATGATTGTTTCGGCCGCGCTGACACTGATCAGTCCGATCCTGATAGGCTACACGGTTGACCATTATGTGCAAACCAGGCAATATCACGGCATTCTTGTATTCTCCGGAATATTACTGGTGGTTTATATTTTAACGATGATAACCGGCTATGTCCAGTCGAAACTGATGGGGACCGTGGGCCAGCGCATGTTGTTTACCTTGCGTAATGCCGTGTTTACAAAACTGCAGGAATTACCGGTCGACTTTTTCAACCAGAACCGGGCCGGCGACCTGATTTCGCGCATAAACAACGACACCGATAAAATCAACCAGTTCTTCTCGCAGTCGCTGATGCAGTTTCTGCGCTTTATCCTGATCATGATTGGGGCTGGTATTTTTTTGGTCTCGATCAATCCGGAGCTGGGAGTTGCTTCGTTATTGCCTGCCGTGGCGATCTGGATTTTTACCAAAACTATTTCGCCGTGGGTGAAACGGAAGAATGCCCTGAACCTGAAAAGTACCGGCAACCTGAGTTCCGAAATTCAGGAAAGCCTGAACAATTTTAAAGTCATCGTCGCTTTCAATCGGCGCGATTATTTTCGCGAACGGTTCAACGAGGCCAACAACGAAAACTACCAAACTGCCGTATCGGCCGGGCTTGCCAACAACCTGCTGATGCCGGTTTACAGCTTTTTTTCCAATATTGGGCAGTTGGTGGTTCTCACATTCGGTATTTACCTGATTGCTGTCGGAAGTTTCTCGATAGGTTTGCTGATCAGCTTTTTGGCCTACATCAACAGTTTTTACAATCCGCTCCGGCAACTGGCAGCCCTGTGGGCCAACTTTCAGGTAGCGCTGGCCGGCTGGGACCGCATTTCGCAGATTCTGGCACTGAAGTCGAACCTCGAAACCTTGCCACAACCATTGGCTGTTACAGGCGAAAAACCGCTGCTTTCGTTTCAGAATGTATCGTTCAGCTATCCGAACGGAAAGGAAGTTTTACACAACATCAGTTTTAATCTGGAACGTGGGAAAACCTATGCTTTTGTAGGGCCAACCGGAGGTGGAAAAACCACAACAGCCTCGCTCATTGCCCGTCTGTACGATCCGTCGGAAGGCACAGTTTGGCTCGATGGCCGCGACATCCGGACATACTCGCCGGAAGATCGCGTGAAAAAGATTGGCTTTATACTTCAGGAGCCATTTTTGTTTTCGGGTACGGTTCGAGACAACATGCTCTACGGCAACGAAGAGTTTCGAAACTGTACAGACGAAGAACTGAACGGGTTGTTGCATTCGACCGGATTGGAAGCCCTGTTACAACGCTTCGACAACGGGCTCGATACGAAGACTGATACGATAGGCGAGGGGATCAGTCTGGGACAAAAGCAGCTGATTGCCTTTATGCGGGCCGTTTTGCGCAAACCCGACCTGCTTATTCTCGACGAAGCCACCGCCAATATCGATACGGTAACCGAACAGTTGCTTGAAGAAATCCTGCAGAAACTTCCGGAGAAAACCACCAAGGTCATTATAGCCCATCGCCTGAATACGATTGAAAATGCCGATGAGATTTATTTTATCAACTCTGGAGAAGTGGTTCGAGCCGGTTCGCTTAGCGACGCCATGAATATGTTGCTACATGGCAAACGCGAAAGCTAAGACTGCCACTGCAACAAAAATTTAACATTCAGGATACAGTTAAAAAACGTGCCAAACAAGCTGTTCTTTACAACGTTAAAGTCCCAGGGGAGGGTTGAAACGAGAAAGGCACCCGGTCAATGAAAAAAAATGGCACGGAAGTGAGTCAGGAGGGAGCTTTGCGAACAAATTTTTAGCATTAAAGCGTATATTTGCAATCACAAAAACTGCATTTATGAGGTGCTCGTACTGTTTGTTTTTTTTGATTGTTCTTTTTTCGAAAACCCTGACTGCGCAGATTGAAAACCTGCAAGTTAGCCCGGCTGCAAACAATCCGGATACCTACACCTACAATTTAGCGAAACGTCTGCATGTGGTCCAGAATGCACAAATCGATACCCTTTTGCAGACACATATCCAGATAAACAAACAACGCATGGGCACCGAAGGCTTCCGGCTTGAAATATTTTTCAGCAGCGATGCCCGGGCGCGGGAACAAGCCAACAACACGAAAGCCGATTTTTTAAAAACTTATCCGGACTGGCCTGTTTACGTGCAGTACCAATCGCCCAACTTCAAAGTTCGGGTGGGCGATTTCAGGACCCGTAGCGAAGCCCTGAAAGTAAAAGACCGGATTAAGCTGAAATATCCGAATGCCTTTATTGTAAAAGATAATATCCGTTTCCCGGAGCTAATGACAGAAAGAAGATTGTACCAATGAGCGAATTGATTAAACACGAGTGTGGGATTGCCCTGATACGGTTGCTTAAACCACTGGAATATTATCAGGAAAAGTATGGAACCTGGCAATATGGCCTGAACAAACTTTACCTGCTGATGGAAAAACAACACAACCGTGGGCAGGACGGCGCGGGGATCGTGAATGTGAAGATGGAACTGAAACCGGGGCAGGAATACATAGCCCGCCATCGTTCTGTTGATCAAAATCCGATAAAAGATATTTTTGATAAAGTTGCCAAGGGAATTAAAAAGGCGGAAAAGGTTCGGCCGAAAGGAGCAGACCTGCAGTGGGTTTACGAGAATATACCCTTTGCCGGCGAGGTTTATTTAGGACACCTGCGCTATGGGACTTTTGGCCGCAACAGCATTGAATTTGTTCACCCGGTGATGCGCCAAAACAACTGGAAATCGCGGACCTTGGTTTTAGCCGGGAATTTTAACCTGACCAATACCGACGAGCTATTCAATAAGCTGATATCGTTGGGACAGCATCCCAAAGCATACACCGATACGGTAACCGTTCTCGAAAAAGTAGGGCATTTCCTCGATGAAGAAAACCAGTTGCATTTCCGTCAGTATAAAAACGAAGGTTATACCAACCGCGAAATATCTCCGCTGATCGAGAAAAACCTCGACGTTCAGAAAGTCCTTGAAAATTCGAGCAAAGACTGGGATGGCGGTTATGCCATGGCTGGCTTGTTTGGCCACGGCGATGCTTTTGTAACACGCGACCCCTGGGGCATCCGTCCGGCTTTTTATTATCAGGACGATGAAATTGTCGTAGTGGCCTCTGAGCGTCCGGTGATCCAGACAGTGATGAACGTTCCGGCTTCGAGTGTCCATGAAATCAATCCGGGCGAAGCGCTCATCATTAAAAAAGACGGGCAAATCAGTACCAAGATGGTCCGGGTTCCGCATCAACGTCGTTCGTGTTCGTTCGAACGGATTTATTTTTCGCGCGGAAGCGACAAAGACATCTACCAGGAACGTAAAAATTTAGGCCGCTTGCTGGCTCCGGCAATCCTGAAGGCCATCAATTACGACATCGAAAACACGGTATTCTCGTTCATCCCGAATACTTCCGAAACGGCATTCTATGGATTGGTACAGGGCGTCCGCCAATATTGCAACGACTGGAAAACCAAACAGATAAAAGAGCGGAATGGCAACATTACAAACGAGGAAATCCAGAAAATCCTGGAGCTCGAACCTCGCATTGAAAAGATTGCCATTAAAGACGTGAAGCTGCGCACCTTTATTGCCGACGACGCCAGCCGCGACGATCTGGTGGCCCACGTTTACGATGTAACCTATGGCGTTATTCGTGAAAATACCGATACCCTGGTTATTATCGACGATTCGATTGTCCGCGGGACCACTCTGAAAAAGAGCATCCTGAAGATCATCGACCGCCTGCACCCGAAAAAGATTATTGTCGTATCATCGGCTCCGCAGATCCGTTACCCCGACTGTTACGGAATTGATATGGCTGTGCTCGAGAAGTTTATCGCATTTAATGCGGCAATCGAATTGTTGAAAGATCACGGGAAAGCTCATGTTATTGAAGAAGTTTACAATAAATGTAAAGAACAGGAAAATTTGCCGAAAGAAGAAATTGTAAACTACGTGAAAGAGATCTACCGTCAGTTTAAACCAGAAGAAATCTCTGCAAAAATAGCCGAGCTGTTGACTCCGGAAGATTGCGGCGCTGAAATTGAAATTATTTATCAATCGATAGAAAATCTGCACCAGGCTTGTCCGAACGATACCGGTGATTGGTATTTCACCGGCGACTATCCGACACCGGGCGGGAACAAGGTTGTAAACAAATCGTTCATCAACTTCGTGGAAGGGTTCTCCGGCAGGGCCTATTAGTCTGAGTCTTCAACAAATAGTTCATAATAGAATTCGTAAAAGGGCAAATCGTTCATTTGATTTGCCTTTTCATTTTTATTAAGCCGGCTTTATTTTTTCAGCGGGAACAGCATTTGCACAAAAACTCCTGAATTGGTAAAGTGTTGCTGATAGGTTGACCGGTTAAACGCGATAAGCGAATGTAGCTGCATCTGAGCACCAACGGCCACTTCCCAGCCATTTTTGAACGCATATCGGGCTCCCAGCCCAAATTCGCTGCCAACCCCCGACTGACAATCAATATTTGTATTTTGTGTTTCTATATCTAACAGGATGCCAAGGTCGGTATATAAAAACTTCAGGAATTCGGCGCGAATGCCAAGCGGAACGTCCAGCAGGGCAATGGTTCCGGAGCGCTTGAGTTCCATCAGATAATTATTTTCTGAGAAATCAATCCAGCTTGTTGTGTAGTTGTGTTTTTGAAATGATAAGCCGGTTTTAAATGAGAAATGATCAGCGAATGGTTGCAGATACATGAGCCCTGCATTCCAAAAACCATCGCCATCGCAGCCACAATCGCATTCTGTGTTTTCGAACCGGATGACATCATTTTCTCCGAATGTAAAGAATGCCCCCATTTTAGGCAATCTTTCCGCATTTTGTGCCAGTGCCGGTCTCGATGCGAAGAATATAGGAATCAAAAAAAGGAATAGCTTTCTCATTGAATTTCACTACTGAACGAGTAAAAAATTAAAAGATAGGGGTTACTCCCCGAAGGTTTGGCCCCATGTTGTAGATTTGTTTTGCACACAAAAATCACAACATGGGTAAAAATACGGAAATAAAATTTGTCGGACAGCCGATTT
>JAJUGZ010000098.1 GCA_029265715.1 Bacteroidota bacterium | reverse complement strand
TTTAGGATTAACAGGATCCTTGCGGATTTTCAGATTTAGGAAGTAATTTACGATAAATTATCAATAATCAGGTCGATACAGATACGGAATTAATTGCGTGGGCTGGTTAACTGAGTTTTTTCTGTTTCCCGTACTGCCGCGCCACAATGCTGATATAAAAAAGCTGGAATGCATGGTAAATCATCACCGGGACCAGGAAGATACTGCCCGCGCTGCTCCCGGCGAACAACACGCTGGCCATGACCGATCCGTGAATCAGTGATTTCTTCGATCCGCAGAACAGGATGGTAATCCGGTCTTCGCGGTTAAAATGCATCAGACGGGTAATAACTTTGGTCAATTCGAAAACCACGAAAAACAGAGCAATGACACTTCCGGCCAGGATTATGAGTTCGGTCAGGCTGATGCTGCCAAAAATGCCGCTCAGGAACGAATCGCTAAAACTTTGGTAAACAATGCACAGAATCACGGTTTTGTCGAACAGGCCCAGCCAGCGTTTGTAGCGAAATGCCCAACCGCCCCCAAAGCGGTGAAGAGCCAGACCTGCTACAACCGGAAGCAGTATTTGTACAACCAAATCGGTCAGAACCTCGCCAAATGCAACAGTTTCGTTTTGTTTGCCAAGGAAAATCCCCATCCATGCAGGGGTGACCAGGATGCCGATGATGCCGGAAATGCTGGCATTGAAGATGGCGCTCGGAATGTTTCCTTCGGCAATGGAGACCATGACTACCGACGATGAAACGGTTGAGGGCAGCGCGGCCAGGAAAAAAACGGCCAGCCAAAGTACTTCGTTTTCTGTTCCGACCAGAAACGGGCGAAATATAAGCACCAGGGCCGGGAAAACTACAAAGGTGATGGATTGGATCAGCAGATGCAGGCGCCAGTTTCTCAGGTCGTTTTTTAGTTTTTCCGGGTTCAGGCGCAATCCGTAGAAGAAAAACAGCAGCGCGATGCCATACCGGATGACCGATTTCAGTTCAATCAGACTTCCTTTGTCACCAACCCCAGGAAACAGCCAGGCTAACAAGATCATCAGCAAAATGCCGGTGATAAAACCATCGGGCAGGTATTTTCTCCAGTTGTGTTGGATTTTGATTTCCATGAATTGGCTTTGGGTTTATGCGGTACAAAGATTCACTAAATTTTTTCGTGTGCCTAACATCCGATCGTCAAACCCGGCTTATCGTTCCTGAAGTAACATTTGTTTTACATCGGAGCGGCGGATTTTACCGCTGTCCGTTTCCGGGAAATGGTCGATAAAACGAATGGCTTTCGGGCGTTCGTAAGGTTTTAACAGATCATTCATTGTCTGTTCCTGACGACTGGTGTCGAACGGGTTTCCTTCGAGTACCAGCACTAACTTTTCGCCTAACTTTTCATCGGGGACCGACGAAACAACCAGTCGGCAACCGAACAGCGGGCTGATCTTTTTTTCCAGTGTTTCCGGCGAAAATTTCAGCCCTCCGGAGATGATGGTATAGTCGGCGCGTCCCAAAACGCGGAAACAGTTTCCGGGAAGAAGCTCGGCCATATCGTTGGTTACAACGGGTCCGGCCAGTCCCGGAACATGAACCACAAGGCATCCGGCGTCATTCAGCTCAACGTCGATTCCGGGTAGGCAATGGTAAGCATTCGAACGGTCTGGTCCCGACAACCTGCGGATGGCAACGTGCGAGGCTGTCTCGGTCATGCCGTAGGTTGAAACAATGTGGTTAGTGAGCGGCGCCAGCTTTTCTTCGAGCGTTGAAGGAATGGACGAGCCGCCGATCAACAGATTTTGAAATTTCTCCAGAAGTTGTTGCCCTTCGGGCATTTCCAGTATTTTGTGTGCCTGGTTTGGGACCAGCGCCCCCAACGCAAACGATTCGGTTTGCAGAAACGAAAAATCGGTTTTCGGATCGACCGCAACCAGGTTCATCCGGCCCAGTATGGCGCGGACAATCATCATCTTTCCGGCGATGTAATGAGCGGGCAGGCTCAGCAAAATCCGTTCGCCTTCGTGCAGGTCGAAATAAGTCAGGGTGCGTTGGGCGCTGTCGGCCATTAATTTCTTCGGGAGCCGTATTGGTTTGGGTGTCCCGGTGCTTCCGGAAGTATTTGCTATTACAAAATCATCCGGGGAAAACCATTCAGCCAGAAACGCGAAAAGCTCTTTTTGCCAGTCGGGGGCTAATGGATCCGAACCGATTTCATCGGCCCGACGAAGAATTTCTTCTTTAGAAAACCGTTCGCCGTTCAGAATAATATGTGATCTCCAATCAGTCATTCAGCAAGTTTCCCAAGTTCCAGTTTTTCTCCGGATGGTACCACAACTGCTCGCCTTCGATAGCAAGCGGCGAGTAGAAATTGTTGGTAAAAAGCTGGCCGGTCCCCAGTCCCTGATGGATTTTCACCTGTTTGGTGAAAGCCCATTGGGCAATGGCGTTCAGCCCGATATTCGATTCTAAGTACGAGGTGGTCCACCAGCCAATTGACCGCGCATTGGCCATCCCGATCCATTCGTTGCACCCCGAAATCCCCCCGTGCAGACTGGGTTTCAGGATAATAAACTGCGGGCGAATGGTGTCTAATAGTTTTTCTTTTTCCGAAGGATTGTTTATCCCGATCAGTTCTTCGTCAAGCGCAACCGGGATGGGTGTTTGATTGCACAACCGGGCCAGCTCGTCCCATTGCCCGGCAGCGATGGGCTGTTCGATGGAGTGAACCCCGAGTTGCGAAAGTCTTTCAAGTTTTTGCAATGCCTCGCTCGGTTTAAAAGCCCCGTTGGCATCAACCCGGAGCGTGACGGCATCGGCGCAATATTTATTCCGGATTGACCGGAGCAATTCCAATTCGGTTTCGAAATCGATGGCCCCGATTTTCAGTTTGATGCAGCGAAACCCACTGGCCAGTTTCTCGTCGATCTGGCGCTGCATCTGTCCGGCTTCGCCCATCCAGACCAACCCGTTGATGGGGATGCCTTTTTTTCCGGATGTAAAATCAGACGGGAAAAGCAGCCTGTTGCCGCCGTTCCGAAGATCGGCGAGCGCACTTTCAAACGCAAAGCGAACCGACGGGAGGTCGATCAGCAAATCCGGATTTTGCAGATAACGATCCGGATGGAGGCCAATCTGGCCCAGTGTTTTTTCGACTTGTTCCGGAGTTTCCCTGCTCAGGCCGGGCAGGGGGGCGCACTCGCCGATACCGGTCCGGCCGTTCTCTTCCAGAAACAGGAACCAGCAGGGGCGCGTGTTATAAACACCGCGTGAAGTTCCGGCCGGCCGCCTGAATTTCAGGATATATTTTTTGAATGATGCCTTCATCGTGTTGCTAAAATGAGCCCCAGGCAAAAGAGCAGCGTGAAAGCCAGCGTGGAGAGTGCCAGGCGTTTCAAAAACGGATCGAGTTGGCGGGCTTCGTGCGTTCGCCAGATTTTGACCAGGTCGAGCAGGAACAAGGGCGCTGTCAGTAAAAAAATCCACTGCCAGCCGGAGCGTTGTTGGTGTACGGTAAAAATGACCGCAGCCCACCAGCCCATCAGGATGAGGGCGGTGTGGTAAATGCGGCTGTTTCGCGGCCCCATCCGCACGGGCATCGTGATCTTTCCGGATTGCCGGTCGTTTTCGATGTCGCGCAGGTTGTTGAGGTTGAGCACGCCCGTACTGAAAAAACCCAGCGTAAGTGCCAGATGGATGACATTGGGGCCAATCGTGTGGGCATTCAGATAGAAAACGCCCAGCACCGGCATCAGCCCGAAAAACAGGAAGACTGATAAGTCGCCCAGCCCGACATAGCCGTACGATTTTTTTCCGGCGGTATAGAAATAGGCGGCAATCAGCGACAAAATACCAAAGCCGATGAAGCCGGCAAACGCTGCTTTCGAATAATGCCAGGTTCCGGCATAAACCAGCCAGAGGCCGGTCAGGAAGCTTAACCCGCCAATGGACCAAAGCCCGGTTTTCATTTCCCGAACGGTTATTTCGCCGCCCTGCATGGTGCGTGTTGGCCCCAGCCGCTGATGGTTGTCGGTTCCTTTCTGGTAGTCGCCGTAGTCGTTGGCAAAGTTGGAGAAGATTTGCAGGAGTGTTGCCGTTATTATAGCCAGCGCACAAACCAACAGGTCGAAAGCGCCGTAAAACCAGGCCAGTCCGCTCCCCGCCAGAATGCCCGACAAGGCCAGTGGCAATGTCCGCAACCGCGCCGCTTTGATCCAACTTTTTGTAGTTGCCATGTTTTATGTTCTTAGTTTTTAAAATAGTAGGTCTTTAGCCAGCTTTTGTACATGGGGTCAAGCAATGAAATATTGTTTCCCTGGATATCGATGATTTCCTTGCTTTCCAGCATCTTTTTTATCTTCACTACATTGGCTGACGTGCCCAATCTATATTCATCCAAAGTTTCTTTCGAACTAAATTGCTCTGTTCCGGCTAACAATGCTTTCAGAAAGTTTATTTGTGAATTGGTCAGTTCATCGGTAATGGATTGAAAAAGCAGGCTAAGTTGAGCAACAATTCCTTCATGAGCATCCCGTACAATTTCTTCGGAACATACATTGGTTGTCCGGAGCCAACTTTGTTGAGCCAATTGCTGTACATAGTAGGGGTGACATTCTGCAAGATCTGCAATCAATGCTGCATTGGTTTCGTCAATATACTTTTGGGTTTCTTCGAAGCGATGACAAATGAACGGAATCCAGTCTTTTTGTTTTATTTTTTCGAGAAAAAGTAAGTTCCCAAACTTATAAAAAGGCATGGATGAATTGGTAAATACATCCATCATCATGTGCCGGTTACTTCCGTAAAGGCAATAGGCAACATGTTGATGTTTTTGCCATTGCGACCGCAATTTTTTCTGAAAAGCCAGCGGGTTTTCAAAGCTTGAAATATTTTGAAATTCATCGATGCAAACGATGAACTTCCATCCTTTCTCAATAGCCAAATTTTCTGCCATATTCAGGATGTCGTCCGGTTGTTTTATTACTTCTTTCCAGTCGAGGCTTAACGAAATTGCATTTTGAGGGTCCGGGCTGAATGACAACTTCGGGAGAAACCGCCCCAAAAATTTACTTGCATTGGTTAACAATGTTTCCATTTTTGATGACGAGGCTTTTAGTACCTCGATAGCCAGTTGCTGATAAAATTCTTCTTCGGTTCTTACACTGAAGACATCTAAAAAGCAAAAGTGCAATTCGTTATTTGCAGCCATTGCTTCATTGGCTGCAATTTGCACCAATGAAGATTTCCCCCAACGTCTTGGCGAGATTAAGATTGTATTTATCAGCGAGTTAAAATTCCCGATTAGTTGTTGCCTTTCCTTACTTCGGTTGGTGAAGTTTTGATTGATGGCCAGTTTTCCAAAAACAAAAGGAGTTTCCATCTTTCAATGTTTTGACAACAAATTTAAGAAGTCAGGCTCAACTTACCAAATGGTAACTTGCCAAATGGCAACTTACTGCTTGGTAAGTTGAGAAAATTGTTCATTTACGGGAACTTTGGAAACTTTTTGAAGTCGGGCTTGCGTTTCTCGAGGAATGCGTGTTTGCCTTCCTGGGCTTCTTCGGTCAGGTAATACAACAGCGTGGCATTTCCGGCAAATTCCTGAATCCCGATTTGCCCGTCGAGTTCGGCATTCAGCCCGAGTTTCAGCATGCGCAAAGCCAGCGGGCTGTGTTCCTGCATTTTTTGCGCCCAGGCAACTACCTCGTCTTCCAGTTGGTCGAACGGGACCACTTTGTTTACCAGTCCCATTTCCAGCGCTTCCTGAGCCGAATACTGGCGGCACATGAACCAGATTTCGCGGGCTTTCTTTTGGCCTACGATGCTGGCTAAGTACGACGAGCCCAGTCCGGCATCGAAACTGCCCACTTTGGGGCCGGTTTGTCCGAAGATGGCGTTTTCGCTGGCAATACTGATATCGCAAACCACGTGCAGCACGTGCCCGCCACCAATGGCATAGCCGTTAACCATGGCAATGACCGGTTTGGGCATCGAACGGATTTGTTTCTGCACCTCCAGGATGTTCAGGCGCGGGATGCCGTTTTTGTCGATGTAACCACCAACACCTTTCACGGTCTGGTCGCCGCCCGAGCAAAAAGCTTTGTCGCCTGCACCGGTTAAAACTACGACATTGATGCGCTGATCTTCGCGACAAATGCGGAGGGCTTCGCTCATTTCGTCGACGGTTGTCGGTCTGAATGCGTTGCGGTAACGCTCGCGGTTGATGGTAATTTTCCCGATTCCGTCGAAGTATTCAAAAAAGATGTCTTCGTATTCTTTTATGGTTTCCCAGTTGCGTTTTGTACTCATAATTTCAGACTTATTTTAGCCACAACAGACATGGTGTTCCTGTTTGCGGATGGTTATTTAACTTCTTTAAATAATTCTCTGAATGCCCGGGTGTTCACTTCGGCATCGGTAAAAACCTCGAGCAGGGCGGGGGCATGCTGGTCGGGCGAATAGAATTCATCCAGCGCCAGTTGCAGTTCCGTTTCGTTGGCTGCCCGGAAGTAATCCAGTCCGAATGCTCGGGCCAGTTCTTCGGCCTGATGGGTATTTTCGGTAAAAAAATGTTCGGCAAAGGCTGGCGATTCGCCCGGCCCTTTAATCAGGCTGAAAATATTGCCTCCGCCATTGTGGATAACAATAATCCGGAGGTTGCTGCCGATGTATTTGTTCCACAGGGCGTTCGAGTCGTAAAAAAACGACAGGTCGCCCAGGATGACTGTATTCAGCTTTTCCGATTCGTTGGCAAAGCCAACGGCAGTGGAAAGACAGCCGTCGATACCTGCTGTGCCACGGTTGCAGAAGTAGAGCGCGTTCTCAACCCGGTCGAGAACCAGCGCGTAACGGACTGGCGAGCTGTTGCCCAAATGTACGACAGTGTTGGCCGGAATCTCCCTGCAAATCAGGTCGAACGCTTTCAGGTCGCTGAACTCCGTTTGCGCCAAAAATGCATCGCGAAGCCGGTTGACATGCGCCTCTTTGTTTTTCCAGTGTTGCAGCCAGTTGTCGTTTCCGGATTGAACGGCTTCCGAAATCGATTCAAAAAAGGTAGTTGCATCCATCGGGACCACTTTGGTAAGCGATTGGCAGGTATCGAAGTGTTCGCCGCCGGGACTCAGGTGCCAGTGTTCGGTTGGTTGATTTTTACGGAGAAATTGCCTGAGCAACTTGGAAACAAATTGCCCTCCGAAGCTAATTAGCAAATCGGGCTGAAAGTCGTGTGCTTTTTCTTCGGGAATGGCGGCTATCAGGGCATCGATGCTTCCGCAAAACTGCGGACCGGAAAGGTTGGATAAATGCTCGTGCAAAACCACGGCGCCGGTTTTTTCAACCAGGCCGGCCAGCGCGTTTTCGAGGGCAGGGTTGGGGTTTAGTTGTCCGGCCAGGATCAGGATTTTTTGTGACCGGTTAAACGAGCCGGCCAGATTTTCGAGCCCTGTTTCTGACAGGATTGTTTGCGTATCAGCCAGCCCGATTTCTTTGACCTCCGGAAGCTCACGGTCGGTTAGCTCGTGCAGCGGTTCTTCGAGCGGGATGTTGATATGCACCGGGCCCGGTGTCCCGGAGATTGCCAGGTTCAGGCACTCATTGATTTGGCGGGCTGAAAACCACAGTTCTTTTTCCGATTCGCCCAGGGGCAGGCTCACTTCCTTTTTGGTAAAATTCCGGTAGATGCCTTCCTGCCGGATGCACTGGCTTTCGGCCTGATCGATCCGGTAGTCCGGGCGATCGGCTGTCAGCACAATCAGCGGGATATTTTGGTAAAATGCTTCGGCAACGGCTGGCGCATAATTTAACGTGGCGGTTCCGGAAGTACAGACAATGGCCACCGGGTTTTGTTTGGCAAGCGCCAATCCGAGGGCAAAATAAGCAGCGCTTCGCTCGTCAACAACGTTCCGGCAGCTGAATTCAGGAATCGCCGAAAAGGTATTGATCATCGGGGCATTACGGCTCCCGGGAGAAATCACGATGTCGGTAATTCCTTTTTTCAGGAGCAGGGCTGCCAATTGCTGAATATGTTTTTTTGTTGATATCATTCGGAGTCAGGATTAATAACCGATAACAGTGTTTGGGCTTTTTGGATGGTTTCTTCCCATTCGCGTTCGGGGACCGATTTGGCCGTGATCCCGCCACCGGCATACAAAACAAAGTATTTGCCCAGGATTTCCATGCACCGTAAATTAACGAAGAGGCGGAGCTCGTTGTTCAACCGCCAGGGGCCCAGGTATCCGGCGTAATATTTTCGGTGGTGTTTTTCTTTTTCCTGAATAAAGGCGCCGGCCTCGTTCTTTGGTAATCCGCAAACGGCGGGAGTGGGGTGTAGTTCGGCAATAAAATTACCAAGGCACTTTTCTACTTTCCCGATGGGGAAAAAGAAGGACGTTTTCAGGTGGGCCACTTTCCCGCTTTCCAGCGTTTCGGGGCCGACGGTTGTGTATTTATGAATGTCGAACTTGAAAAATACGTCGAGCATGTAGCGCGACACAAAAGCTTGTTCCTCAATGTCTTTCGTGCGCCACCAGTAATCTGAATCGGCGCGGCGTGGTTGCGTTCCGGCCAGCGAGACGGTTTCAGCAAGCTGTCCGTCAGAATTCAGTAAAACCTCAGGTGTTGCCCCCATCCAGGTTCCGGCGAATGGCAGGTTGACTAAGTAGGTAAATGCATTGGGCGTTTGTGCATTCAGTCTTACGACCATATTGCCCAGTGAAGTGCTGGGGCGTTCAACCGGGATTTGGCGCGAGATGATCACCTTCGAAGCTACCCCTGCCTGAATGGAAGAAATGGTTTCTTCGATGGTTTTCAGGTAATCCTCGCGGGACTGAAACGAGTAGCTCTGATCACTGAGCGAATCCGGGCTGATCGGTTCAAACTTGTCGATGTCTAATTCCCGGATTTGGGTGGCTGAACCGGCAAAAAATCCGGGTTTAAGCAACATGACGGGACATTCCGGCGTGATACGGAACGGCGCAAATACAAAGCCGGCTTCTCCGTTTAGCTGGTCGAACCGGGTGAAAACCTGAACATCGGAGGCATTCCCGATCAGAAGAGACATGCGTGAGTCGTGGGGATAAAACCAGCAAGCGAACGCAATTTGCTTTTCCAGGAGTTTGTCAAGTATTTCCGGAAGCTGAAAATTATCTGTCATTTTAATGTACCATCATAGTTATTGCCAGGCTTATCGGGAACAAGTTCCTGATAACGGCCCTATTTTAACACGCACGGAGTAGCCCTTGTTTTCCGGATGCCCTTTTATTGTCTGATCGACGACATCCGTTGTAATGAAAAGCCCCCGGCGGCTTATTTTGCAACAATAGTCCCTAAAAAATTTGAACCCGTGAAATTAAATAAATGAACTGAACCTGGCAATTCTATGATTCTTCTTCCATTTTCCTGCTCCCCAAAGTTAAATCGAGCGGTGGGTTTTCTCTTCGTCTGGATAAAAAGAGCAATTTGCATTCGTGTTTCTCGAGCGAGATGGAAATGCGCGACTGTCGTCCCATGCCCATGCTAAATCCTGGTTCCCAGTAAAATACCCAGCAGTCATCTTCTCCAATCAGTTCAGACACCAGGTACGATTCGTAAACCAGCTCTTCGGTCATATTGCAGATGAGTATTCCCCATCCATCCTGGTCTTTATATTGCCGTAGCGCGACCTGGCATTTTTTGTCGAGTCCCCAGTAGGGGATGATTGCACTTTGTGGCCGTTTGCTGGGTTGTAAAAACCGCCATAATGCCAGCTCTTCGCCTTCCAGATTAGACAAATCATCAGAGGTAACGACGGCTCCGCCAAGCATCGAGGCCCAGAGAGCAAGGCTTTTTCGTTCGCCGGGGCTATATTGGCTGGTATTATTGGCAATTGGTAATTCGCCGGGGTCGTTTTGCCAGAAAATATTGTTGAAGTATTGACAGTTGTAAAGTTCCCGCTGCCAATTTTCGAAATCAATAGTGCCCCATTCCCGGGGTTGTTGGGCTGATATTCTAACTGCATCGACTAACCCAATCAGCGGAGCATAAGGTGTATTCGAGGCGGTAATGAAACTTCCGGCTCCAATTTCTTCGCGGATTATTTGTATTATTTCCCGGAAAACTTGGACAGATGTTCGTCCTTCTCTGTCGTATGCAACCGTATTGGGATCGTTAAGGCCATAGTCCAGGTTGTCGAGCTGATAGTAGGTGAACCCGATTTTGCGCAAGGTCCGGAAAACTTTCTTCAGATGGGCTTTTACATCGTTGTTGCTCCCGTCGAGCACAAATATTTTTCCTTCACTATCTTCATCCTGAACGATGGGGAACCCATCTTTATCTTTTAAGATCCAATTGTGGTGGTTTCTGAAGACCCGGCTTTTCTCATGTACGGCAAAGGGGGCTACCCAGATCCCGGCCCGGAAACCACGCGAAAAAATCAGGCGTGCCGGGTCATCCAGCGTTTTTGACCATTCATCATACGGATCGAGCCAGTCGCCAACCGGGCAGTAGCCTTTCCCAATCATTACCGTTTGCAGCGGGAGTTTGGGGTTTAACTTGTCGAGCAATTTCATCCGGGTGGTGGCTTCTGCCAGCGAGAAATTTTCAATTTTTTCTTTTTTCAGGCTCCATTGATAATTGGTATTGGTGTCGCAACGGGCTTGGTTTTGTCTCGAGATATTCCAAGCCAATTGTTGTAATGAGCCGTATGGTTGGGTGCCATAAAAGACGAATAAATCAGGTAGTTTCAGAAAATCGTCTTTTAACGGGATTGTTTCGGTGGCGAACCCGGCTTCGTAGAAGATCATTTCATCACCGGCCTTTCGGTCGTATAATCCCCGGCGGTGGGGGCGGTTAAACAGCGAACTGCGCTGGATAAAGTCGGCGTGGTCGTAAGCCCCGATTACCATGGTGTCGCCATTGGGGGCAATTAATCCGCATGTCAGGTAACTATCGTATGACCAGGCTTGTTCGCCTAAGTAAGTTTCCCATTTTTTATCCGATGTTTTGGGGAAACTAAAAACTCCGGTGTGCCCTCCTGTTCCGATTCCCTGACGGAAAAAATGATCGGCGCCGGTTATCATTCCTTCTCCAATTGGGCTGAACCAGTAAGGGGCCCGTTTCATGCCACTAATTTCTGCGCCGATGGATACACAGTTGTTGTGTACTTTCAGGTCGAGCATGATAAATCCGGAGTCAAGCTCATATATGATTCGTTTACCTTTGGGAGAATCTCCCATGAACGTATTGCTGGCAAAAATACTTTGTCCGTCAATGGATGGGCGGCAGCGTAAAAGTTTGATATTTCCGGCAATGATATCGAAGGTCCCATCTTCGTGAAGGATCCATTCCGGCGACTGTAAAAAGAAATCGAGATGACTTCTGCTGCCGGGCAGGTCTGTTGCGTTAACCCATTCAGGAACAGAGAATAAGGCTGCCCCTAAGCCAGCTCCAAACAACTTAATAAAAGACCGCCTTTCTAACGACTGTTTAGCCATAAGAAGTTAAGTTTTAGTTAGGACACTCCGTAAAATTAACAACTTTTAACACATATTCTCTTCCTTCTACTTTTTTGTTTATCCCGATTATTTTGGGTTGAGTCAAACTATGCGGGCAGGCATAGCTTCGTGCCGGGGGAAACCAATGTTGACAATATCTTTGATAAACAACAAGTCAGAAAAGGAAGCAGTTGGGTAAAGTTTATTAAACAGAACGAATTAATCTGCTAAAAGTATATTCGGGCTCGTATTTATGTTCTTAAAAATGTTTGTTGATTTTTGTGGTTATGAGTTCCTTGTCAATATTTTTTAAGGGCTTGTGGTTATCAGACAGACGTTATTCTTTACGGATTGCTTCAATTTCGGCGACTGTTTTGGGTTTGGGTTTCCCGAGCAGGCGGACCCCTGTTTCAGTAACTACAAAGTTTTCTTCGTTCCGGATGCCGCCAAAATCACGGAATTTCTCAACTTCAGTCCAGTTAATGAATTCGGTAAAACGGCCATCTGATTTCCATAAGTCGATCAGTTCCGGAATAAAATAGATACCCGGTTCAATGGTAAATACATGTCCTGGCTTCAATGGTTTGGCAAAGCGAAGCGATTTCAGCCCAAACTGTGTGCTTTTGGGTTCGCCGTCGTAGCCAACCCATATTTCACCTAAATCTTCCATGTCGTGAACGTCCAGTCCCATCATGTGGCCTGTACCGCAGGGGAAGAAAAGGGCATGGGCGCCCTGGGCTACGGCTTCATCGGCATCGCCTTTCATCAGCCCGAGTTCCGTCATGCTTGAAGCAATCGATTTACAGGCGGCTATGTGGACATCGCGAAAGGGGACCCCGGGCGCAAGTTTGTCAATTGCAGCCTGATGTGCTTTCAGGCTTATCTCATAAATCAGTTTTTGCTGCGACGTAAAAACCGGGGCAACCGGGAAGGTGCTCGATAAGTCGCCGGCATAGTGGCGTGTGGTTTCGGCTCCGGCATCAACCAAAAACAGGTCGCCGCTTTTAATCGTGTTCCCGTGATAATGGTTATGCAGGGTTTGGCCGTTGATGGTAGCGATAACCGGAAATGCAATCTGGCAATCGGCGGCCAGTGCCACTTCGTGGATACGGGCCGAAACTTGCGCTTCTGTCATCCCGGGGCGGGCTATCTGCATGGCCGCGAGGTGCATATCGACTGAAAGGTCAACCGCTTTTTCAATTTCAGCAATTTCAATGTCCGACTTTATTTCACGCATGGCGACTACCGCTTTTACCAATTCGACCGATGATTTTACGTTCACCTGGTCGGGGCGGATGTTCAGGAAACGCATCAGTTTGATCTTGTTTTCCGGGCGGTATGGCGGTAAAAAGTGGATTTCTTTACGTGAAGCCTGGGCTTCTTTCAGGATGGTGTATAATTTTACCATCGGCAGGGTTTCGGTAATTCCTGATTTTAATGCCCGCTCGGCAATGGTGGGTTGCGGCCCCATCCAGACAATATCGTCGATGGTGTAATCGTCGCCAAATACGAATTGTCGCTGGTTGTCGATATCGATGACTGCGGCCAGGCCGGGAAAATCGATTCCGAAAAAGTATAAAAACGAACTGTGTTGCCGGAAATGATAGGTGTTGTCCGGATAATTCATTGGACTTTCGTCATTTCCAAAAAACAGAATAAGCCCCGAGCCAATCTTTTCGCTCAGTATTTTTCTTCGTTGAATATACACTTCAGGATTAAACATGGCCGTCAGAATTTATGAAGGGCTAAAGTTAGAAAATATGATTTTATAGTATCTTATTTTCACTAAATCTTATCAGTATAAATACTACCAAATCATAGTTGTCATTGTTTTTATTGTTGTTGTTGCTGTTGCTCAGGTTTTTATGCAATAGATGATGGTTAATTGTCAAATAATAAATTGCCCGGTGTGACTGCCACACCTGCGGTTGCCAGGCAGGCCTGCTGTAGTTCAACCCAAACCGGGAGTCTTAAAAAATCATTAAGTCAGCTGCATCTTAATTTAGAATGGTTCTTTGTAAACGAATAAAAGATATCTTTGTCTTAAATTAAAATTCACGAAAAGTGTTTTTAGTGATATACGTAACGAATTAAAGAAAATACAACAGGAGCCATGAAATAGCCATAAAAGCTGAAGCTTATTCCATCCGGAAATGTATGAATGGCTATTCTATCTGACAACTTATTAAAAACAAATTATTTACAGATGAAACAATTAATTTGTCCGATTTCAGATCAACGGGTAAACGAGCATGTAACCAGGTTAAATGCGTTGTTTGCCATTTTGCTTGTTGTGTTGGCGTTTGTGTTGAATTTGAGTTTGTTGCTGGTTTTTCTGGTGGCCGACTTTTTCATCAGGGCTTATACCAAAATGAAATACAGCCCCATCAGTTACCTCAGCCATACGCTTGCCAATGCATTGAGCCTGGAGGTGCGCCTGATCGATAAAGCCCCGAAGATTTTTGCTGCCCGATTGGGATTTTTGATGTCGGCGTTTATCTTGGTCTTATTTATCCTAAATATACAACTGGCTTCGATGATTGTTGCCGGGATACTGATATTTTTTGCCGGGCTTGAATTTTTGTTCGGCATTTGCGTGGGTTGTTTTATTTATACTTACCTGATATTGCCATTTTATAAACGTTGAACGTTTTTTTGAAAAAAGGGTCACTCAACGAATGTAAGCCGCCGCGCATGAGCATCTGCCATTTTGTAGAAATTGGTTTTACTTTTGCCCGGGCAGGAGTTTGTGCAGTTGATTGGCCGGATAATCGGATATGACAGCCAGTGTTCGCGTGAGCCAGGCCAATGGTTCAA
>JAJUGZ010000195.1 GCA_029265715.1 Bacteroidota bacterium | reverse complement strand
TGAAAATCGGCTGTCCGACAAATTTTATTTCCGTATTTTTACCCATGTTGTGATTTTTGTGTGCAAAACAAATCTACAACATGGGGCCAAACCTTCGGGGAGTAACCCCTATTTTTTAATTTTTTACTCGTTCAGTAGTGTTATTTTTATAAAAAATTTGATTTGCCTGATCATGATTTTAACGATAGGACTGAACCTGAAACTGCCGCTTGAAAATCCGGTATTGATTTTTTCTCTGATTTTATTTATCATTTTGTTTGCCCCGATTTTGCTTAATAAATTTAAAATTCCGTCGCTGATCGGGTTAATTATTGCCGGCGCTATTATCGGTCCCAACGGGTTGAACCTCATGCTGCGCGACAGTAGTATAATCCTGTTCGGAACAGTCGGTTTGCTGTATATTATGTTTCTGGCCGGGCTTGAGATCGATTTGGCCGATTTCCGGAAAAATAGCCGTAAAAGCTTTGTTTTCGGTATGTATACCTTCATTATCCCGATGATTTTGGGAACTACAATCAGTATTTATTTTCTGGGCTATTCGGTTCCGACCTCCGTTTTATTAGCCAGTATGTTTGCATCTCACACGTTGATTGCTTACCCCATAATAAGTACCCTGGGCGTTACAAAAAACCGGGCTGTAAATATCACTGTTGGTGGAACGATGATTACCGATACGTTGGCTTTATTGGTGCTGGCAGTTATTGCAGGCATGGCAACCGGCGAAGTGAATAATACGTTCTGGATCCGGCTGAGCATTTCAATCCTGATTTTTGGCGTACTTGTTTTGGGTGTTTTCCCGATAATCAGCCGGTGGTTTTTTAAACGGTACGATAACAATATTTCACAATATATTTTTGTTCTGGCCATTGTTTTTATGAGCGCTTTTTTGGCCGAAGCTGCCGGGATTGAGGCAATCATTGGCGCATTTTTGGCCGGTTTGGCGTTAAACCGGTTAATTCCGAGAACTTCGCCTCTGATGAACCGGATCGAATTTGTAGGAAATGCCTTGTTTATTCCGTTGTTCCTGATCGGTGTCGGTATGCTCATTGATTTTAAGATCTTCTTTAAAGATTTTGAGACCATCAAAGTTGCTATTACCATGACCGTTGTTGCCACGGCGGCAAAATTTATAGCAGCCTGGCTTACTCAAAAAACATTCAATTTTTCAATTGACGAACGCCGGATTATTTTTGGGTTAAGCAATGCACAGGCTGCTGCGACACTTGCTGCGGTACTGGTTGGCTATAACATTATCATCGGAGAGACAAGTTCGGGCGAACCGATCCGTTTGCTGAGTGAAAATGTATTAAACGGAACGATCCTGATGATTTTGGTAACCTGCACCATTGCCTCGTTTGTGGCGCAAAAAGGGGCTCAAAACCTGGCAATGCTCGAAAAAATTCAGGATGACGAACCCGAGGAAAGAGAGGAACGGATATTGATCCCGTTGAGCAACATCGAAAATGTGGCTGAATTAATTCATCTGGGAGTTACCGTTCAAACACTCCATCAAAAACAAAGCATATATGCATTGAATATAATCGCCGAAGACAGTTCGGACGAGACATCCGAAAAAAATGCAAGGAAGATACTGGATAAAGCAGTGTCGGTAGCGGCCGCTACCGATAACCTGGTTCACCCCTTGATCCGGTATGATATGAATATTGTAGATGGGATTACCAATGTGGTAAAAGAGCACAAGATAACCAATCTGATTATCGGCTTGCATGAGAAAAAAAATATCTCCGATTCGTTTCTTGGAAACCTGACCGAAGGGATCTTATCGCGGTGCGATGTGACGACAATGATCTACAAATCGAAACAGCCATTGGCCACCGTTAAACGAAATGTGGTTATTGTTCCCGAAAAGGCTGAATATGAAGTAGGGTTCCCGTTTTGGTTGGTCAAAATCTGGAACATGGGAAAAAATACCGGGGCGAAACTGGTGTTTTATGCTTCAGAAGCGACAACAAATTACATGAAAGAAATTTATAAACAAAACCCGGTTGATGCTGAGTTTAACGTATTCTCAGACTGGGATGACTTTTTAATCCTGTTGAGAGAAGTGAAACCCGACGATAACCTGATTGTCGTTTTAAGTCGCCGGATGCATATTTCCTATCATAACTACATGGCCAAAGTGCCTTCTTATCTGAACAGATATTTTACGTCGAACAATTTTATTATCATTTTCCCCGTGCAAGTCGGAGTGTCGGACCATGTTTCAGGGCAATATGATTTTTCTATGCTCGATCCGTTTAATGAGAACATGGAACACATGGTTGACATCAAACGATTGGTAAACAAGCTTTTTAGAAAGTAGCTAAATGTCGGGGCGTTTGCATGCCGACCCTGTTGCCGGAGGTGCCGTTTTATATAAAAATTCACTACTGAACGAGTAAAAAATTAAAAAATAGGGGTTACTCCCCGAAGGTTTGGCCCCATGTTGTAAGTTTGTTTTGCGAAAAAACCACAACATGGGTAAAAATACGGAAATAAAATTTGTCGGACAGCCGATTTT
>JAJUGZ010000135.1 GCA_029265715.1 Bacteroidota bacterium | reverse complement strand
ATATCGACAGGACCACTGGAGGGCATGAACAACAAAATAAAAGTCCTGAAAAGAAAAGCGTACGGGGACCGTGATATAGAATATTTCAACCTAAAAATATTGGACCTTCACAATGCCAGGTACGCATTAGTAGGATGAACCTTTTATTTTTTCTACATTTTTTCGATTTGTCCCTACGGAAGAACCTGTTATAAATTCACAATTACTCTACTAATTAAGAACTTATAAGATCCAACCAGGTTCACATTCATTCGGGTCTGACAAAAAAATCTCCCGCTCCCCTGTCGGCTTTGCCAGACAGGACGAGCAGGAGTTGTTCCAGTTTTCTGAGACTGATCTTTTGTTTCCTAACTTTGAGGAGGATATATTCTGACTACTTAATTCAACACATTCAGCTCCGGATGAACGACTTCGATCTTTTCGATCTCGGCTTGGCGCTTCCGCTCGTTTTGCTTGTCGCGGCCCAGCATCTTCGATATCAAGACATAAATAACCGGGATGATAATTAGCGACAAGAACATGGAGCTGGTTAATCCCCCGATCAACACCCAGCCAATCCCGCTTTTCCATTCGGCGCCGGCCCCACTTGAGAATGCCAGCGGCAGCAAGCCAAAAATCAATGCCAGGTTGGTCATCAGAATGGGGCGAAAGCGCAGGCTGGTCGCTTCGACAATTGCATCGTACACTTTGTGCCCTTTCTCGACCAGGTCGTTGGCAAAGTCGACCACCAAAATGGCATTTTTAGCAACAAGCCCCATGAGCATGATGATACCCATGATGGAGAACAAGCTCAAACTTTTTCCGGCCAGCGCCAATGCCAGCAATGCCCCGATAATGGATAACGGCATGGAAAACATGACCACAAACGGGTAGGCATAGCTGTCGTACAACGCCACCATCGTCAGGTACACAAAGAGAATAGAAGCGATAAGGGCAACCAGCAAACTGCTAAACGATTTAGACTGGTGTTCGAGGTCGCCCGCATAAACAACATCCACGCCAATGGGTTTATCTGTTTTCTGAAGTTTCGCTTTAATTTCATCGCCCACGGTACCAATGGTTTTACCAGCCAGCTGTCCCGTGATACTGATCGACGGGAGCCTGTTATAACGAGTCAACTGAGAGGCCCCCTTTTTTTCGGTAATATTGGCAATCTGCTTCAGCTTGATAACTTCGCCCTTGCGATTGATGATACCCATATTTTCAACATCTTCCTTATTTCGCTTATTGAATTCGTCAAGCGAAATATTAATTCCATATTCTTCGCCGGAATCTTTATACTTCAGGTCGTTATTTCCGGCAAAAGCGATGCGAAGTTCAGCGCCTACTTCACCCAGCGTTAGCCCGACTGTCGATAATTTTTCACGGTCGATCTCAATATTCAGCTCGTTATTCCCTTCCTCGTCCGAAGTTTTCACATCAGTTGTTCCTTCAATGCTCTTGATTATACCAAACACGCTGGCCGCATATTTCCGGGTTTCTTCGTAGTTTGTTCCGCGGACAACAACCTCCAGTGGCGAAGATGTTGTACCAACAATACTAACTTCGCTGATGGTAAACTTCGCCCCTGCAAACAACCGGGCCATTTCATTTTTTGCCCGGATACTAAAGACCTTGGAAGATACTTTTCGCTTGTTCTGATCAACCATTTTTACCGTAATTTCGGCGGCATACGGAGTCTCGACAACCGACATGCTTCCCCCCTTCGAGCCAATATTCGAGTAAACCAACTCCACTTCGGGATGTTTGCGCAACTGTTCTTCGACCTGTGCGCACATTTTACTGGTTTCGTCCAAAGTTGCGTCTTTGCCCAGTTCAACCAACATGATAAATTCGCCGCGATCGCCATTCGAAATAAACTCAGTCTGGATAAAACCTTTTGACACCAGTGTAAACGATGCAAAGAACAAAACAACGACCGAGATAAGCGTAACCTTTTTGTGGTTCAGCGCCCAGTGCAACAGATCCAGAACCGCATTTTTTATGCTATTGACCAGCCGTTCAAAAAACATCAAAAAACGATCGAACGGGTTCTTCCGGTTCAGTATCTTTATTTTGCCAAAACGGGAAGTCAGCAACGGGACCAGCGTAAACGAAACCAGCAAACTGATCAGGATCGAGAATACGATTACCATCGAAAAGGAAATCAGCATTTGCCCGGTCATTCCTGAAGTCAACCCGATTGGGAGGAATACAGCGATCAGTACGATTGTAATTGAGATTACGGTAATTCCAAGTTCCCGGGTCGCATCGAGCGAAGCCTGCCAGCGATTTTTGCCCTCCTCCATGTGACGGTAAATATTTTCGAGCACCACGATGGCATCGTCGACAATGACCCCCACCACAATCGATAAGGCCAATAAGGTCATCAGGTTGAGCGAGAACCCGAAAAGCAAGAACCCTACGAATGTGGAAATAATTGAAGTTGGAATGGAAACCATCACAAAAATCAGGTTCCTGAAACTATGCAGGAACAAAAGCATGGTGATTGACACCAGGATAATGGCAAAAATCAGGTCTTCCATCACACTGTTTACCGCATTGCGGGTAAAATCCGAGGTATCACTTGCAATGACAAATTTGAGTTCACTGCTGCTGTATTTTGACTCAAAATCTCTGAACAGCTTCTGAACTTCATCGCTGATTTTCACGGCATTCGACCCGGACTGTTTTTTAATTGAAAGCCCCATGGCCGGCAACCCATTGATGCGGGCTAATTTGACCGTTTCGGTCGTCCCATCGACAACCGTCGCAACATCCCTGATTTTTATAGAAGAGCCATCGGTTGTCTTAATGTTCAGGTCGCTGATTTCATCGAGCGAGGCAAATTTTCCGCTAATCCGGATCAAGGATCGAGATTGATCATCGGTAACTTTCCCGACCGGAAAATCAAGGTTCGAAGCCGCAATGACCTGCCTGATCTGGGACAAAGAAATTCCGTATTGCTGAAGTTTCTGGGCATCGGCTTTAATTTGAATTTCGCGCTGGTTGCCACCGATAATCTCAACTCCGGCAACACCCTGAATTTGTGAAATATACGGAACAACATCAAGCTTTATCAGATCATAAAATTGTTGTTCGGGCATGTTCGACGAAGCCGCAACGCTCATGATCGGGAACATGTTGATGTCAATTTTCTGAAACTGGGGTTTTTCGGCATCAACAGGCAAATCATTCTCGATCATGTTCACTTTCCGTTCGCAATCCTGAAGCGCCAGGTCGGGATTGACCCCATCTTTCAATTGAATTTGTATTAACGAAACGTTCTCGTACGAATACGAAACGATCTTGTCAATTCCCTCCATCCCCGAAACGGCATCCTCAATAGGCTTGGTAACCGAACTCTCTATCTCGCTGGGCGAAGCTCCGGGGTAAACAGTGGTTACCATATTCATCGGAATTTCGATATTCGGAGTCAGCTCCACATTCAACCGGGTGTAACTGTAGATCCCGGCCAAGGCCAAAATCGTAAAAACCACAACCGGGATGGTTGTTCTTTTTACAGATATATCTGTTATCTTCATACTTATTCGTTTTCCTGACCGGCCTCTGAAATAAGCCTGTCAATTCCCCTCTGCTATGTTTATTGAATAATTTTTACCCGGTCGCCATCGTGCAGGTTTAACTGCCCGCTTACAACAACCTGATCGTTCTTTTGTAGTCCGCTAATCACCTCGATAAACTTATCATCACTGTCGCTGGTAATAATATCGCGTTTAACAGCCTTATCGCCTTCAATTACAAAAACCGATGGGTTCTTCATGCTTCCAACCAGCGCATTTTTATCAATCAGGATAGCTTCGGAAGCTTCAACCGGGATACTTACTTCGGCAAAAAGGCCCGCTTTTAAATGCTGACTGCCTTCCGGATTATCCAGTACAACTTCGGCATCAAACTTCATCGAATTGTCGGCTTTTTCGCCAATCGAATTGATCTTACCGGTAAACGTTTTGCCCACAATAGCCGGGATGGTAATATTTACCTCTTGACCTTTGCCCAACTTAAATATGTCTTTTTCGGGTACTTTTATCCAGATCTTCAATTTCGACGTATTCACGATTTCGCATACAGGCATTCCGCCAGAAACAAACTGCCCATTTTCGACCATACGTTTGTTAACAATTCCGGCGATTGGCGCTTTTATTTTGGTATCGCGCAAAGCCTTCCGGGCTGTAATCAGGTCGGCTTCTGCTTTTTTAAGCCCGATGCGGGCCTGCTCCAAATCGTGTTTCGCGATGGCATTGCCCTGCTCCAGGCGTTCGTAACGCTCGATGTCTTTCTTTTGCTGTTCGTAGTTGGCTTCGGCTACCAACACGTTGGCCGAAACCGTTTCATCGTCAACCTCAATAATGACTTCATTTCTGGAAACATGGTCGCCCACATTTTTATAAACTTTTTTCACTTTTCCCTGAGTCTCTGACAAAACTGTCAGTTCCTCAGTCGCACTGATAATTCCGGTTGAAGAGATCTGTTGGTTGATAGTCCCGGTTTGCGGAACGATAACTTTTACCGGGATTTCGGAGATCGTCTGCGATGCGAGCAATGCTGTTTCCTTAATTTCTTCCTTGTTCGCTTTCAGTTTAAATACGACAAGAAAAGCCAATGCGACCAGAATCGCCGGAATCAAAATTTGTCTAATAATTTTCATGTGTATAAATTTTCAATGTTGGTTCGTACAATTTTCGTAACAGCTTTTTCTTTTCAATCAAATTAGCGCCGACATGGAATAGCCATTTGTACATTTCCAGTTGATATGAGCAATGGCTCTTATGGCTATCGCATGGTTCTATCGGTTGTTTATCAATTGACAAGCGATTTAAGACGACCGGTTGTTTTCAGCAGGTCGATTTCAGCAAGTTTATATTTCAACAGCTGCTGGTTAAACAGGTTTTCGGCCTCAAGCAGCGATGTTTCTACATTCAGCAAATCGGTCAACGAGGCCATTCCTTCATCGAACTGAAGCTTAACCTGGCCATAGACTTTATTGGCCAACTCTTTGTTTTCTTTCTGATCTTGCAGGTTTGCCCAAGCCGAGAGCAAAGAGTTGGAAGCATTCCGGTAATTGGTCTCCAGATATTTGGCATTCAGGTCAAAATCCTGTTGCGTTTCCTGAAGCTTTAACTCCGACTGGATCAGTTTCTGTTTCCGCATACCCGAACTAAAAATCGGGATCGACGCCTTCAATCCAATGGTATTCATATTACTGAAATTCTTCAGTTGAAACTCGGTGGCATAACTCGAATAGGTAAATTGTCCGAAGGCCGCCAGGTTCGGATAATAGGCCGCTTTATCCGAAGCAACCTGAAGTTCGGCTAACTCGATTTGTTTTTGCAATAATTGATAATCAGGAAGCGCTTCGATCGAAAAAGCTGCCAGTCCGGGCTGGTTGTGGTCAACGTTCTGATTGAAGGTAGCCAGTACAATTTCCTGATCTACCGGGATTCCCGAAATTATTTTCAGTATCCGTTCCTGGATGCGTATGCCATTCTGCAGGGTTTTCCGCTGGGTTTTCAGGTTGGTTACCGATACTTTGAGCCGGTTTACATCGGTTTGTTTCACAAAATCGTTTTCATACTGAAGTTTCAGGATGTTGTAAAGCTTTTCAAGCGCATCGATATTTTTGTCAAGGATCCCCAGCGAAGCGTAGTTGGCCAGAATCTGATAATACTGGGTTGAGACATCATTGATCACATCGTCTTCTGTTTTCCGGAGCATCACATCGTAAAGTTCTTCCGCTTTGCGGGCCTGTTTCAAGCCGGTCAGGTAAGACTGACTGTAGAGCAGCTGGCTTACAGTCACACCTGCCGAAGTTGTGTGCATGGCTTTGAGGTTAGATAATCCTTCGAGCATGGGGGCCAGGTTTTCGGGCAGCCCATCGATCAGCTTTTGCGAAATTTCAATATCAGGTATTCCCATTCGCGAATAGTCTAAACTACCATCAACCTGTGGAAGTCCGTTGGCCAAGGCCTCTTTGAATTTCGCCCTGCTTCCGGATTGCTGAAGCTCTGCTTTTTTCATGGCATGACTGTTTTCGATGGCATGCCGGAGCAGCTTTTCTAACGAATATTGCTCCTGACTTTTGCTCTTGCCAGGAAACAATAAAAATCCCATCAATATGAAAATTGTTAATTGTTTCATTTATAAAAATTTGTTCTGATTTTTATTTTTTGTTCTGAAATTACCGAACTATTTGTGCAAAAAAATTATGGCCGGCTATGGTATTCTTCTTTAAACTTATCCAGTTGTAACATAAAAAATTCCATTCCAGTTAAAATATTTTTAAGGAAAAGGGCATTCCGTGAGTTTGGGTCCTTCTTCAGATCCAGAATCTGATGAATTATTATCGCGTGTTGTTTCATCTTTTTTTTCATTTCGTCAATCATTCCATCAATCTCTCCGGAAACAAATCGGAAATAGCGTTTACGGTCGCCCGGATAAGTGACATACTCGATAACCCCCCGAAGTTCAAGGTTTTTTAACGCAGTACTGGCCGAACTTTTGCTGATCTGCATTTCCTCGACAATCTCATCAAAGGTGTATTCTTCTTTATCCATAACCATCAGCATGCCCATAATGCGAGCAGTAACAGGCTGAAAACCTTCACGTTCCTGCTGAACACCAATGAATTCGATCAGCTCTTTTTGTTTCCGTATTCTTTCTGCTTCGTCCATTTATTACTACTTTTCGGGGGACAAATATAAAACAGTTTTTTAGTTCGCAAAATATCGAACTAAAAAAACCAATTATTTTTAGCAATTTCTTCTAATTTAACATTGCTTTCCGGTAAAGTCAATGGAACACATGGCTATTCCAGTTTACATCAGAACCAAAATCCCAGATTGGCCGAAAATGTTGGTGCATCATAAACATCAGAATAACCAAGGCCTATGTCGACCGGCCCTATTACCGACTTTAACGAATACTTAATTCCACCGCCATAAATGGCTTGGGATGCTTTCACCGAAAAAGCCTTATTGCTTTGCTGCAGCGTATTAAATATCAACGATAAATACTGAGAATTCGAAACCTGAAATCTTAGTCCGGCCATGCCAACGTAGGTAAACTGATCGGACAAGGTCACGGGGGGCAAGCCAATAAATGGGAAATGATAATTGAAATAATGCGAGTAATAGTCGCCCCCCACCAATGTAGCTTTAAATGGCTGCAAATAGTCATTGAACACCGCCCGCCCATAAAAATCGAGCAAAAGAGCAGTTTTCGGTTTCAACGGCACAACATTCCTGGTCCTGAGTAAAAAGACCGGATTAATATGATCGACCGATGACCAGTCGTAATTCAAAGAAAACTCGCCATATAGGTTAGTCCCTTTGGTTGGGAAATAGAAATTATCCAGGTTGTCTAACGAGAAATACAGCAACCCGTTGGTCATCCATTTATTTGCCTTTTCGGGAAGAATGTACGAATTGGGGTCCTTCGAAAAAACATCGCCGTTAAAAAATTCTTCCTGAATACCGAGCCCCAGGTCAAAACGCTTCAAAAACGACTGGTACAGATAAACGGAACCTGAACCGTAAAAAATATCGGCATTGTATCTTTTCTCTCCATTCTCATATACATGGTAATTCTGGTATTTGCCCTTTAGCTCAATACCAAGCGTAGGCAAATCGCGTTTGTTGGTTTCGAACATAAGCCCCAGGGCCGGATTGGCCGATAATTCGGTACTAACAGAAAAGTAGCGATTTTTCTGCCCAAACGATTTACTTGTAAAGTTCAACAAAAGTGCGGCCGCATCGGTTGTGTTTACTCGGAAACCCACATTCTGGCTTGCCTCATTTTTTGGCACTACATTCAGGTTCAACATCTTCCCTTTGGGCCCATCAATCAGGTTAAAATAAATTTTATCAAATCCGCCGTAGCCATACAGACGATCGATTGCCTCCTTGATTTCGATGTAAGAATATCGCCCCGGGATTTCCATCCGAAGGCATTTTTTTAAATACTCCTCGTCCAATTTGTTATTCCCGCTTATATCAATTTTCCTGATTTCCCATTTTTCAGGTTTCACAAATTCCCGTGAAACAGGTTTCCGCTCCAGGTGATACTGGGCTTTCAGCCCGCGCAACTGTTCCCGGAACGCATCGGCGGCTTTTTTCCCCCGGAGGATCAGGGTATCCACGGCTTCGTCGGTAAAACTGGCCATCGTGTAGCCCTGCGTGTCGGGATGGATGAGCACATTACACAAACTGTTATTCAGCGAGTCTTTTTCTTTTCCAAAAAAGTTGATCAACTGGATCACAACATTATCGATCGACTTAAACTTTTCAAATTCGGCATTGTCATCATTGGGGAAATCAACCCCGATAATGATGTCGGCTCCCATTTTTTTTGCCACATCGGTTGGAAAATTATTAACTACCCCGCCATCGATCAACAACCGGCCATCGCGCATCGACGACTGAAAAACAGCAGGAATGGCCATACTCGAGAACATAGCTGTTGGCAAAAAGCCATTTCTCAGCACAACTTCTTCTCCGGTTTTAATGTCGGCAGCCACACAGGCAAACGGAATCGGGAGTTGGCTGAAATCGGCATCGGCCGGAACATTGCCTGCCAAACCGCAGAAAAGGTTGAGCACATTTTGTCCACGAATCAACCCTTGCGGCAATCCGGGCTTCTTTTTACCGTTGAATGGTAACGAAAACAAATACCGCTGGCGCAATACCCGGTCGTTTTCCGATAAAAAGATTCGCGGAATATCGTCTGAGAGCAACGACTCCCAATCCTGGTCTTTAGCAATTTGTTCTATCTCATCAGCCGAATATCCCATTGCATAAATTCCGCCAACAAGACTGCCGATGCTGGTCCCGACGATCATATCGACCGGGATACCTTCTTCTTCCAATACTTTTAAAACACCGATGTGGGTGAACCCTTTGGCGCCCCCCCCACTCAATACAACGGCAACTTTAGGAACGATAATCGAATCAGAAATACTGTTTGAATACATTACCACCGGGAATAAAACACCCCATAACATAATCAAAAAACGGAATGGCAAATGAGCATGATCAAGTCTATTCATGGCTTAACTTAATTAAAATAAATTATCCAATGCCCTTCTTTTGGAACCGGGGCTTTTCTGTTTTTCTGTTTTTCTGGCAGTGTTAAAATAAACCTTTTTACCCAAAAGATAAGTAATGCCACAATTTTTTTGTCGGGATTTTAAGCTAT
>JAJUGZ010000046.1 GCA_029265715.1 Bacteroidota bacterium | reverse complement strand
CGTCAAATAGGCCTAGCATATTGATATTCTTCATTGTTGCTCTTTTTTGTACTGTAAAATAGGCAATCTAACCATATATCCCATGCTTAAAATATTAACAATTAAACAAATATATTAACATTGGGTTTTTAGAGATGCCCTGATATTATTCCTTCGATTTTATCCCGAACGAGCCCTCCTAAATTAGAGAATATATTTGAATTGGTAAGATGTAATACAAATTATTTTAATATAAAAGCCCCTATTCTTAAGCACTTTTTTAAAACAGTGTCTCCGGAAAATTATTTTGAGGCTTCAATCTCGTCGTACAGCGCCTGCAGGATGTTCGTACGAACATTCAGGTCGCTGATTTTCCCGTTCTCGCGGGTTGGATAAACCCGGTTGCACAGGAAAATATAGATCAGTTGTGACTTTGGGTCAGCCCATACATAAGTTCCGGTAAATCCCGAGTGTCCGAAACTTTCGGGGCTTGCTCCCGGGCATGGATAACTGTCTTCTTTCGGGAGATTTGCATTGTTCAGCGCGGGCTTATCAAATATAAACCCCCGCCGGTTTTTGCCATCCGGAAACTGAACCTTTGTAAACTCGTTCATGGTAGCTTCTTTGGCATACTCCCTGCCGCCATAAGTTCCCATTTGGAGATACATTTGCATTAATTTGGCCAGGTCGTTGGCTGTGGCAAACAGCCCGGCATTTCCGGATATCCCGCCCAAAACAGCCGCCGATTCATCGTGAACGCTCCCCTGGACCAACTGATGGCGATAATAGTTGTCCATTTCTGTCGGAACGATGCGGTCGGCTGAAAATCGGTCGAGAGGTTTGTAAGTTAATGTGTAGGCTCCAAGTGGTTTATAGAAGTTTTCGGTAACAAACTGGTTAAAATCGTTTCCGGAGACATTTTTTACAATCTGAGGGGTGATAACCAGCGGCAGATCGCTGTAAACATACTTGCCCCGTGTTTTCAGCGGAGTTTTTCGTATGTCCCGGTTTATTGTTTTCAGAAATTTCTGGTTTAAGTACATGCCGGGAGCTACATACAGCGTATGTTTTTCGTCGGGCCGCGAGGTGTACCATTTATTGATGAGCTTGCCATTTTTCATCGTCTTTGTCCAGAAGCTGATGAACGGCACAAGTCCCGATTGGTGTGCATACAGTTCGCGGATGGTGATATCCGACTTGTCAGACCAGTGGAACAGTCGTTTCTTCCAGTCAGGAAGATAGTCGGAGACCGGCTTGTCCGGGTTAATTTTACCTTCGTCAACCAGTTTCAGGATTGCCGGCAGGCCGCCGCTGACTTTTGTGACCGATGCCAGATCGTACAGGTCATCTTCGGTTACCGGATTGATTTGATCGTAGGTGTGGTAGCCATAAGTTTTCCTGAAAATGACCTTCCCGTCTTTGGCCGCCAGGACGCTGCATCCCGGGAATGCTTTTTGCTCAAGCGCCCCGTTTACAATCGAGTCAATCCGGTTGTTTAACCTGACAGAATTCAATCCGGCTTCTTCCGGAATGGTGTATTTCAGGCGGATGGGCTTGTCGATCGATAATCCGTCGCCCACGGCGTAATGTGTTCCCAGTGATACAGGCAGTTTCCCGGAAGCGCCGATGCCGCCAAAGATCAATTGGGCTGCCACTTCCTGGTTCAACGAATCATTCTGGTAAGCCATAATCAGGCCATCGGGTTTCCTGAAATTTTTTACTTCAGGCAGGGCGTAGGGACTGGAGAAGAATACTTCAATGGTTTTTTTCTCCGCAGCCAGCCATCCCAGCAGTTCCTCGGTTTGAGCGGTCATCCCATACGGGCGCGGGTCTTTGATGCGCTGCATGTTGCCAACCTGCATCGACCGGCGCGTTTTGCTTTCGTACAAGTGTATGCCCACAATAACCAGGTTGTATTCTTTAAGTTGTAGTTTCAGCGAATCAAGGTCTTTTCCTGAAAAAGTCTCAGGTAAGTTGAATTGGGCTGTTTTCATGTATTTGCCCAACATATTCTGAAATGGCGTTGGGGCTGACTGGCCTACCGAGACACAGGCGACGGTTAGTGTGTCAAGGCTTTTTAATGGTATCAGCTGGTTTTTGTTTTCGAGCAGGGTCAGCGATGCTTCGATCATTTTTCGCTTGATCAACTCGGTTTGAGGTGTGTTGAGGTCGGGCATCAGGTTTTTGACCGATAGCGGGGTCCAGCGATTGAGCCCGGCCCAAAGCTTGGCTGCCAGGACCCGCCGGCATTTCAGGTTGATGTCGTCCCACGATAGTTCTTTTTGGTCCAGCGCTTTGCGGATGGCTTTGATTGATATCTCAACGTCAAGCGGAAACTCAACAACATCGTTCCCGGCTTTCAGTGCGAGTACTTCCAATTGCCCGGGTTCGCCAAATGTTTTGGCGCCTCCCATGTTCATGGCGTCGGTAATGATGAGCCCTTTGTATTTCCATTCATTCCGGAGAACCCCATTGATTATTTTTCCGGAGAGACTGGCCGGTATCCCATCCTGTGGGTCAAGTTGCGGAACATTCAGGTGGGCGGTCATTATTCCTCCGATTCCTTGTTGTGCTAATTCGCGGAACGGCAGAAATTCAACCGTGTCGAGCCGCTCGCGCGAATACGGGACTTGTGGCAGCGTGTAATGTGAATCGGAGCGGGTGTCGCCATGTCCGGGGAAATGTTTGGCAACGGCAATAATTCCGTTTTCCTGAAGGCCCTGCATGTAAGCCAGCGCGTTTTCGGCAACCGGGCGGGGAGTTTCTCCAAACGACCGCATCCCAATGATCGGGTTCAGCGGTTGCGTATTGATGTCAGCATCCGGTCCGAGGCTGACCTGCACGCCCAAGCGTTTCATCTGGCGGGCCATTTCGGCGGTAACCTGTTTGATAAGCTCCGGGCTGCCGGAGGCTCCCATGGCCATATTGTACGGGAAGGAGATAACGCCGGGCAGCCGCATGCCAACACCCCACTCGGCATCCATAGCGATGAGAAGCGGTGTTTGGGCCACCGACTGGTACAAATTGGTAAGCCGGACCTGTCGTTCCGGATCTCCGGAGAAAAAGATCGCCCCGCCGAGGTTGTACTTTTTGATCAGTCCGGACACTTTAAATTGTTGGGCAACGTCGTCGTTTGCAGCGGTGTTAATCCAGACTAACTGCGCAATCCGCTGGTCGGGGGTTAACGAGTTAAAAACAGAGTCGACCCACGGATGGTGCAGTAATTTTTCCGGATCGAATTGGGCCTGGCTTGTACCAAAAGCCAGTATCAGGACAGATAGTAGCGTAACGAATCGGTTCATGGTTGATTTTGGAGGTATGGTAAATAGCGTGTTATACTTTAATGAAGATTTTTTTCTTATAAAGAACATAGCCGATTAGCCAGAAGAACGCGATGTGTGTAAGGGCAAACAGCAGCGATCCGTTTAATTCTCCGGCGACAGGCACAAAAACATGGTTATAAAGCCAGCTGTAGGCATTGGTCATTTCTCCGTCGGGCCCGGGAAAGCGGATGATGCGGCTGATTGTAATGGCCCACAATCCGGAGAGGGCAAAGATGAAAAGCGGGTTCATGCCGAAAACAACAAAAAACGGGGTCCAGCGTGTGTATTTCCGGATGTCGATAATCCAGACAAGCAAGCCGAGTACCGCGCTGGCCCAACCCGCGGCATAAAGGACGTAGGAACTTGTCCAAAGCGGTTTGTTGATTGGGAAAAATTGTCCCCAGATCAGTCCGGCTGCAATCCCTGCGGCTCCCCAGAAGATTAATGCTTGTGGAACTTTGTGGTGATCGGTTTGCGCAATCAGCGAGCCGGCCAGGTATCCGATCATGGCGGTTACAACAGCCGGGATGGTGCTTAACAAACCTTCCGGGTCGAACGGGATGCCGAACCCTTTGTACAGGTGGTTTTCTCCCAGAATGGCTTTGTCGAACGGAATGGTGGCATTGGTTTGCAGACTGTACGGGTCGCCGGTTCCGAAGTAATAGATGATTCCCCAGTAAAGCAGCAGGATTCCCGCCCCGATGTACGGAAGGTATTTCTTCCGGAATGTCAGGACAATCAGCGAGGCAAATCCGTAGGCCAGCGCGATGCGTTGAAGTACGCCCATAATGCGAAGCTTCGAAAAGTCTTTTGACCATTGGGGAAACGAGTTCAGAAATAAACCGATTGCAAAAATCAGTAATGTTCGTTTCCCCAGCCGGATCAGAGACTCGCGGTTGAGGGTGTTCCCGTATTTCGAAAAGGAAAAAAACATGGAAACCCCGACGACAAACAGGAAGAACGGGAAGACCAGGTCGGTTGGCGTGCAGCCGTGCCATTCGGAATGCCGGAGCGGCGCGTAAATGTGCGACCAGCTGCCGGGATTGTTGACCGTGATCATCGTGGCGATAGTTATGCCACGCAGCACGTCAAGGGCGAGATAACGTTTTGTTTTTTCCATGGGTATCTTTTTTTGTTACAATTAGCAATCCGATAAAAGTGATCAATCCATTCAGGAGCAGCAGTTCGAACCCAAACTTGTAGCCGCCCAACCAGGCCTCGGAGTTGGCATTGATGATGTACGAGATCACCGGGGAGAGCAACCCGATAATCGGGACATAACGGTCTTTCACTTGCCGTTTGGTTAAGATGCCGAACGAAAATAAGCCCAAAAGCGGGCCATACGTATAACCAGCAACGCGGAATACCGAGGAAACCACACTTTCGTTGTTGATGAGCCGGAACAGCACAATTACGAAAAACATGATAACGGTAAAGGCAATGTGTACTTTTAATCGCGTTAACTTGCTGTTGTTCGAGTCGGCCCTGATATTGAGAAAATCGATGCAGAACGAGGTTGTCAGTGCCGTTAAGGCCGAGTCGGCGCTTGAATAGGCTGCCGATAAAATACCAATCAGGAAGAGGATTCCGGCGATTGTTCCAAAATGTTGCATGGCGAGCATAGGGAACAGGTCGTCGGAGCGGCCTGGTAAATCAATTCCTTTTTGTTGGGCATAGAAATAAAGCATGACCCCCAGGCTCAGAAAAAACAAGTTGGCAATGATGAAGGCAAAACTGAACCAGAAAATGTTTTTTTGTGCATCGCGCTGGGTTTTGCAGGTCAGGTTTTTTTGCATCATGTTCTGGTCAAGTCCGTTCATGGTAAGTACAATTCCAAGTCCGGCAGCAAACTGTTTGAAAAAGTTTGTTTTCGATTGCCAGTCCCAGTCGAATATTTTGCTGTACGGATGATGGTCGATGGCGGAAATCATTTGCCCGAATCCCATCTGCAACTGATCGGAAATTACCCAGATCGTAATGCCTACGGACCCCAGGATAAACAATGTTTGCAGGGAGTCGGTCCAAACCACGGTTTTGATGCCGGCGCGGAATGTATAGACCCAAATCAGGAGCAGGGTCAGAAACACGGTTACCCAGAACGGGATGCCCAATGCATTAAAGAATGCCAGTTGCAATACCCCGGCAGCCAGATAGAGGCGGAACGATGCCCCGATGGTTTGCGACAGCAGAAAAAAGAAGGCTCCGGTTTTATACGAACGCATGCCAAAACGCTGGTCTAAGTAAGTATAGATTGAAACCAGATTGAGCCGGTAATAAAGCGGTATCAGCACCAGGGCAATAACCCAGTATCCGAAGAAATTGCCGAGCAGAAATTGCAGGTAGGTCCATGCCGTGTTGCCAACTTCGCCGGGGACGGAGATAAATGTGACCCCTGAAATGGTCGATCCGATCATCCCAAAGGCGACCAGGTACCAGGGCGAGCGCCGGTTCCCGGTAAAAAATGTATCGTTGGTGGCGTTTTTCGAGGTAAAATGAGAAACGCCAAGCAGCAGGGCAAAGAAAAGCAGGATGACAATAAATATCAGTAAGGTGCTCATTTTGTTTGTTTTTTTTCAGTTCCTTAGTTCCGTTTGGATGAATCCTGAAGATCGCATTTTATGCGGAAATAGTTGTTGGTTTAGTTTTAATTATAACAAGCTGCCTCATTTATTTAGATATTTGGCCTCCAGGTGACAGCTCCATTGGTCAAAATAAAGGTTCCCACCGTCCCATTCAACTTCTCCACGCTGAAAGTCGTAAGGCTCACTTCGCAGATAGTTCTTTTCGGGCAGCAGTGGTTGGGCATAGTCGTCGTTTACAATCAGACGGTATGAGTCGATCCCGTGCATGTAAAAATCGCGAATCTGTTTGTCCGGACTGTTTTGTAGTTTGAACGACTGGTCGACCGGAACCCAGCCAATCCCTTCGAAGTAAACTTCGCACCAGTCGTGCAGATTTACGTTTCCAGGATGGAGCATCCACCCGCTTTGCCATTTTGCCGGAATTCCCTGCGAACGGGCCAAGGTCATAAACAGCAAAGTTTGCATGCCACAATCGCCATGACCGTATTTCAAGACATACTCCGGAATGTTGGGGATCGTGCTGTATTCCAGGGCGCTGGCCCATGGGATCGTGTTGCTGATCCAGGTATATATCTTTTCAACTTTTCGGAGCGGGTTGGTCTCGTTGCCAATCAGTTTGGCCCCCAATTCCTTAATTTGTTCGCTGAAAACAATGTGAGGCGGGCGTTCGGCTGTGTTGTGTTTATACAGATCGCTTTGTGTATTGTAAGGCTTGATATCATCAGGTTTTATGTTGAAATACTGTCCGGCAGTTTCAATGGCAAATGTTATAGTGAAAACAGTCGGTCGATCTTTCACCGCCATTTGGGTGAAGTAGCCGGTTCGTTGCATCTGGGTATTCGGTGCAATCTCGATGTTGGCCGGTTTTGAAGAAATAAGCTTAAATTTTCTTTGTCGGGGATTCCCTTCGCGGGGAACAGGTACCCAGCATTTAATTGTTTGGCCGTCGGGGACCGCATTGGGCTTCACTGTTAATGTGTAGGTCAGGATCAGGTTAACAGGCAGGACTGGCTTAGACGAATTGTCGCTTGCCTGAATGATTTTGGCGGTATGGTCCAGGCAAAACAAGTCGAGAGAATCGATTTGGATGCCATCAATTTTTTCTTTTTGGATGCGGGCTATCGAATCGAGCCTGAATAAATTGGGGACTGCGTTGCGGAAATAGTGTTTCTCTCCGTTGATCGTTTTCATCTCCAGCTTTCCTGATTTTTCCCAGCCGGCCATCACCGAGTCGTCAAGCGTGCCGAAATATGCTGTGAGCTTTTGTCTGATCTGCGTTTCACTCAGGTTAAAATCATGTTCGACACGGTGCATGATATCTTTTATAGAGTCGGCCTTGTGTTTGACGGTTTCGGCGACGTTAGTTTTTTTTAGCGAATCGACAATTTCTGAAGCTCTGTTATATTCTCCGGCATCAACCAATGTTTGAATCTGGCTGATGTAATTGGTTGTTTGAGGCTGGCTGCATGAGGCCATTAGAATGAATCCTGCCGGAATTATCTGTTTCACGGATTTCATAGTCTGTAAGATGTATGACATATCACAAATATAAAAAAATTGAGTAACGGATAGTCGCTTGAACCTGAAAAAGTGAATTTAATTAGCGCGAAATCATGATTTGCCGGTGTATTGCCCGGGCAGGGACTTGGGCTGATAACCTTTGGCTTTTAGGAATGTGATTATTTCATTTAGGCGGTTGTATGATTTATCGGTCCGTTTAGGGTCGGTTCCCAGATGAATTAAGATCAGGCACCCGTTTAAGCCATTCGAATTGGTTTTCTCAAATTTTTTCAGGTTGTTCACCAACATTTCCGACGATCGGTAGTTCGGCATGTCGGGCGTAGTGTAGTCGGCATTCGTGCCGATTCCGTATGTGAAATTAATAACCTGCAAGCCTATTTGGCGGCACCAGTCAACCGTTGTTTGGTTATACCATTCGTAAGGAGGTAAAAACCAAATGGCTTTTCCCCCGTCAATTCCTGCTTTTTTCATTTTGACGTAATTGGCCCTCAGATCATCTTCAAATTGTTCGCGGGTCAGCAACGTTGAATCGCGCTTGTTCCAGTCTGCATACAACAAATGTTTATCTGAATGGGCCCCCAGGTAGTTTCCATCGGCGATGAGTTGACTGATTACCTGTTTGTTTTCAGGATTGGAATAGAAGTCGCCCGTGAAAAAGAAAGATGCTTTCACCTGTTGTTTCTTCAATGTTTCGGCAATCGTCTTTCCTCCATCGTTAAAATTGTGGGCCGAAAAAATCAGGTACACGTTCCTGCTGGTTGTGTCCATCCGGGTGATAGCGCCCTGACTGTCTTTTATAACCGGTGCGGAGGCCTGTTCTTTTTGTCCTTCAGACTGAAGCGACGAAAGCAAATAGCTCAGGCTTGCCGTTCCGTCCATGGTGGGCTCGTTCGATGAATAATCGCCGATATCGTCGTGATAAACCGCAGTTCCTCCCTGGAATTCAGCGTATTCGTCCGGGTCGTACAGTTGAATGCCTTTCAGGCTTTCATAGATGTTCCGGTAAACGGGCCCGTCAACCAATCCTCCGGTTGTAGTCTGGTGCAGTTCGAGCGTGATGGCCGAATGGGGCGTTTGCGGATAGTCGCCGCCAGCCGGAAGCCCGCAAATCAGGCTCGTTCCCCACGGGTTGCAGCCGAAAAGCCAGTCGGTGAGCGCTGCTTCCATTTCGGCATAAGTTTCATCGCCTGTCATCAACCGGTAAAGCCTTGCCTGGGTGGCCGCCGCAACAATAAAATTGCTTGAGCACCATTGAAACGGGACACCAATCCGGAACGGGTCGTTGGCTGCATATTTCGCCAGTTCATCCAATCCTTGTTTCATCAGGGAAGTAAATTGCCCGGAAATCGCCGGATCGGCCGATTTGGCCAGTAAAAAATGCCCCAGGTTCACGAACGGATAATACTGGTAATGGCGGGCCCGGTGGAGTTCCATCCAGGGCGTAACAGGTTCAAGTTCGCCCCAGTATCGGGCTTGTTGCAGGTAATTTTTTTCTCCCGAAAGGTTGAAAAGCGAGGCTGCAGCCAGTTCCATATCGTCCACATAATTGTCTTCCTCATAAAAGTAGGGCGAAATGGTACAGGCTGTCTGGCAAACACCGGGGTCAGACAGGGAAAACTCCCACGCATCAACGGCTTTCCCGCTCATTTTTTTTGCAAATGCCGGATCGATGTTTTGAAACAACTGTGCCCCCAGCGCAAAAGCCGATGCAAATTTGGCTGCCGTTGACGATACGCCGGTACTCCGGTTTTTGTGTTTGCCCAGTCCCTGCGGTTTGCCGGTTACGAAATAAACCGGGCGGGCTTTTCCCAGCCCATATGTAACGGTATCGAGTGTTGGCAACCTGAACCCGCGGTGGTCGCGGTCGTCGGCAATCTGGTTATACATTTCGTTTTTCTTCGGGTTCATTTTCAGGAGCCATTCGAGGCCCCAGCGGGCTTCGTCCAGAATGTCAGGAATGCCGTTTTTCCCTGGTAGCCCATTTGCCTGATGGGTATCGCCAAACGATCCGGGATTCTGTTGCCAGGCAAACAGCATCTGGTAGGTGGCGTTGGCCGAAGTTGTTACATATTGAAGATAGTCGGACGCGTCGTGCCAGCCACCGGTTACCTCAATGTATTCGCCTGTGCGGGTCGGGTGATCAACAATGACCCCGTCGTGCAAGTGGCACGAATCTTTCAGGAACGGGTTAAAACCACATCGCTGCTGGCGCATGTAATTTAGGATGAAATCGGCGCTTTTGTCGTAAACATCCGGAGAAATCCGAAACGACGGTGAGCAGGTTTCCCCAACTTGCACATAATAGCCACCTGGTTCTTTGATTTCCGAAAAATTGAGGCGATAAGCTGTTTTCATGCCCCATAGATCGGCATTGGCAGGTTCAGGAACAGCTTCCAGAATTTTTTTGCCGGATAAACTGTTGTATACCGAGAAATGATTAGCCTGGATTTGGTCTGAGCTTAAAAAAACTGCAATTTTCTTCGAGCCAGGTAAATAACCGAGTTGGTTTATGCGGATCACATTTCCGGCAAACAGACTAAGTGGGATTATAAGGGCAAGAGATAGTGCAATGCGGAGTTTCATTCGTACAAGGTTTTGATGGTTATTTTTCCGGTTTGTCGTTTCCAAAATTAGGATTTAAGAAAGACAAATGCAAAATTTGTAATACATCTGATAAGTTTACGATTGATGAACTAAAAATAATTATCTTTGCTGCATGAGAAAGTTAATCGCAGACAGTGGATCGACCAAGGCGGCTTGGCGTTTTATTGACGATGCAGGCCATTTAAAAGAATTCCAGACACTGGGAATGAACCCTTTTTTTCGGACAACCGACGACATGTTTCAGGAGTTGCAGGATGTTATTTATCCGGAGATAGGAGCAGCGGTTGATGAAATTTTCTTTTACGGGGCTGGTGTAACCACCCAGGAGAAAGGACAGGTTGTAAAAGATGCCTTGCTGCGCTTGTTCCCGAAAGCAAAAGTTGAGACAAACAGCGATGTGTTGGCTGCTGCCCGCGCCTTGTTCGGGAATCAGGCGGGGATTGCCTGTATTTTGGGTACCGGGTCGAATGCTTGTTTGTACGATGGCGAAAAAATTGCAGAAGGTGTGCCGCCACTGGGATTTATATTAGGAGACGAATGCAGCGGGGGCGTGTTGGGCCGCAAATTGTTGGGCGACTATTTTAAGAAGGTAATGCCTGCCGAATTACGGGCCTTGTTCGAAAAACAGTACGCACCGCAGCAATCAGAAGTGTTGGAGCGGGTTTACCGGGCTGAACGGCCGAACCGCTATCTGGCCGGATTTGTTCCTTTCTTATCACAAAACATCTCGCATCCATATAGCAGGGATTTGGTGAGGAATAGCATGGTTGAGTTTTTTGACCGCAATGTCCTCAAGTTGCCGGATGCCTTGTGTTATAAGCTGGGCTTCATTGGTTCGGTGGCTTTTTACTTCAGCGAAATAGTTGAAGAACTTGCAAGAGATTATGGGTTTAAAAAATATCTGATTCTAAAAGAACCAATTGAACGATTGGTTGAGTACCACACACAATCAACAAAATAGAAAATGACATTGGTAAGTATTACAGAAGCTGATTCGCTTTACGATAACCTCGAAAACATGTCGGTCAGGCAATTACTGGAGAATATCCATGAAGAGGATAAAAAAGTGTTGCCGGCGGTACGCCAGGCTATTCCCAAAATTGAGGAATTGGTTGAAAAAGTCTGGGAGAGAATGAGCAAAGGCGGGCGGTTGTTTTACATCGGGGCTGGCACCAGCGGGCGGTTGGGTATTTTGGACGCTTCGGAAATTCCGCCCACCTACGGCGTTGGTTATGACTTGGTTATTGGCTTGATTGCCGGCGGCGACCGGGCCATCCGGAAAGCCGTTGAAGCCGCCGAAGACAATGAAGAGCTTGGCTGGGAAGACCTTCAGAAATATGGGGTCAACAAGTTGGATACCGTGATCGGGATTGCTGCTTCCGGGCGAACACCGTATGTTATAGGGGCCGTAAAAAAAGCACGTGAGAATGGTGTGCTTACGGGATGTATTACCAATAACCCGGATAGTACGCTGGCTCAAAGTGTCGATGTAGCTATTGAAGCCATCGTCGGGCCTGAATTTGTTTCGGGAAGTACCCGGATGAAAGCCGGCACTTCGCAAAAACTGATCCTGAATATGATCACCACTTCGCTGATGATCAAACTGGGCCGGGTAAAAGGGAATAAGATGGTTAATATGCAGTTGACTAATCAAAAGCTGATTACCCGCGGAACTCGGATGATCATGGAAGAGCTGGGCTATGATGAAGCGAAAGCGAGACGCCTGTTGTTGCTCCACGGATCGGTAAATAAAGTACTTGAGGCTGCAAAAAATGAAAATTCTGCTTTGTAAAACTTGTTGAAACAACATCTTGTTATAAAACGAAAAACCTTCGGTCCGTTTTGGATTCCGAAGGTTTTTCGTTTTTCTGATTGATATGCACACGCATTATGTGTTTTTTAGAAACTTGTTGTAAACCTGCATGTTGCGATCTAAATGGGCCTGCATTTTTTCGTAGGCCCGTTCGGCATCCTGTTCCCTGATTGCGTTGACGATTTCTTTGTGGTACCCCAGTGTGATCTCTTTTTCCCCTTCGATATTGGCGTAGATGAAATTTCTCATCCGGGGCAATAAATTATGGACCGGCTCCATGGTTACAATTACAAATGGGTTGCCAGTAGCCCGGGCGACACACAGGTGAAATTTATTATCGATATCCGATTCCAGCTGGGTATTGTCGGGGTCGCATTTGGCAAACTCGACCAGGTTTGCTTCCAGATTTTTCAGATCTTCGTCGGTTCGGTTCTGGGCCGCCATTTTGGCAATTTCAGGCTCAAAAGCCAGGCGCAGCTCAATGATTTGGCTGATCAGATTGACATCGAATTTCAAATCGTAATACAGGTTGAGCGAGTCGATGGCGTCTTTCATGTCGATTTTGGTGACTACCATGCCACTGCCTTTTTTGATTTCGATCAGACCGCGGGCGCTAAGGCGGCGCAACGCTTCGCGCAAGGCGGTGCGACTGACGGCAAACATTTCGCAAAGTTCCCGTTCCGACGGTAATTTAGAGCCAATCGGTAATTTTTTTTCCCGGATTGCACGCTCGATGTTTCGCTCAATTTTTTGACTTAACGTTTGGGTCGTGCCAATTTTTTTAAATATTTCATCCATATTCATTGGTTTGCAGTCGATTCTGTAATCATGAGACAAGATACTAAAAATAAAGAAATTTGTATGACAACACGAAAAATGTTTCGAGGCTGACTATCAGGCTTCTTTTATAACCGGATGATGAATTCTGTCAGGTTGCTGTCGGCATCCAGGTTTAGTTTTTTACGAAGCCGGTATCGGTGGTTTTCGACGCCCCGGACCGAGATACCTAACAAGGGGGCAATTTCTTTCGAAGACAGGTTCATCCGAAGGAACGCACAAAGCCTCAAGTCTCCCGGGGTCAGGTCGGGGTAGTTGTCTTTCAGTTTTTGGATAAATTGTTCGTGGGCCCGCTCAAAATTGGTGTCAAATACTTTCCAGTCGTCCTGGCTCGACATGTTGTCGTCGATTTTCCGGACCAGATTGTCGTAATACTTATCCGGATACCTTGATCCGAGTTGCTCTTTCTGTTTGTATAACATTTCTTTCAGGTCCATCAAAAACTCATTCTTTTTGATGATCGACATGGTTGAGTTGGCCAGTTCCTTGCTTTTAAATGTCAGGTCGGCCTGAAGTTTTTCGTTCCGGAGCTGAATTAATTCCCGTTCTTTTTCTTCGCGTTCACGGCTTTCCTTTTGTCGGGTCCGGGCAATAACTGCTCTTCGGAACAGCATGAGTCCGGCAAATATAGCCAGGATATAAATCAGGAAGGCCAAGGTTGAGCGGTACCATGGGGGAAGAATGATCAGGCTGATGGTATATTCCTGACTTGATTCGCCCCAGGAGTTGACGGCTTTTACTTTAATCTGGTAACGGCCGACCGGTATCCGGTTGAACCGGAATACCGGCGAGGCGACCGGATCAGACCATTGCCGGTCGAGCCCTTCGATGAACGATTGGTAATAGATCGTGTTGCTGGTAAAAAACGGGAATGAGAACTGCAACTGAAGGTTGTTCCGGTTGTAACGCAGGCTTATTTCGCCGGCATCCAAGGGAAGGTTGCTGGTTTGTTCTTTTCTCCCGCTGATGGTAATTCTCCGAAGTTTGGGCTTTACGCCAGATATGGCCGATCCGGGGCTGATCGTGTCGGCATTTAGAAGGGCATATCCGTTTTCGAGGCAAAGGATTGCTTTTCCGGCTGTAAGGGGAACGATATTTTCGTATCCGGTGATTAGTTGGTTGTTGAAAAGCCGGGTCGGGAATTCTTTAATCTTTTCAACGTTTGTGTTTTGGATCTGGAACAAGCCCAAGGCATCGTTTGTGATAAACCAGTAACGATGGTCTGGGGCAGGAATAATTCGCGAAGCCGTTTGAAATTTTCCGAGTTTTTTATTCAGCGCTTCATACACAATGATCGTGTCGTTGAGGTCGTCAAACGTGTAAAGTTGTTCGCCCGTGGTAAATGTGATCCGGTTTTCGACTGAAAATACATGGATGTTATGGTCTTTCCCGAACGTTTCGTTCCCGTAATAGCGGTTATAAACCAGCGAATCAGTTCGATTAAATTTTAATCTGAAAATACCCCGGTACATGTGGCTGGCCCAGTAGTTGCCATAATGGTCAATCTCCACGTACCGGATAAGGTCGTTAAACTGGTAAATAATCTTGTCAATTTTCCAGTCGGTTTGGTCTTTTCTGTAAAAAACCAAGTTGGTATAAGTGCTTTGTACCAGCGAGTTGGGGTTTATCGGATTGTTGGTTATCGAAGTTCCTCCCGATCCCGGGAAGAATTTTACACGGTTGCCGTTAATTTCAAACAGCCCTTTGTTGTGGTTGACAAACAGCCGGTTGTCGATCACTTTGCAGTCCCACACCTGTCCCTGGGTTTCGGGAACCAGATTGAAAGGGGCTTGCGATTCGGGGAATTCCCGGGCGAAAAGCCCCTGATTGGTACCGAGATACAGATTTCCGTTGTATGCGGCAGCCGAGTAAACGGCCCCGAGTTCTTTTCGTTCGATAATCGAGTAAGTTGGGTCGGACGACAAGGAAATAAAATCGATTCCTTTGTCGAGCGAAAGCCAGATGTTGTTATTCGGGTCAGAGAAAATGCCCAGGACGGTGTTGTTCTGCAATCCGTTTCCTTTATTGAAGCGCCGCAACAGGTTCCCCGCTTTGTCAAAAATTGAAATTCCGTCGAGAATGGTTCCGATAATAATCTGGCCTTCGGATGAAAGACAACCCCGGTTAATGATGTTTTCCCGGAAATATTCAGTTTCTCTGCTCCCCCAAGGCATGAGTTTTACCCCATCGTAGAGAAACATTCCGTTGGTGGCGGTTCCGATGAGCTGTTCAGATTCGCTAAGGGTCAATATAAACCGGATTTCATCCTGATCAAATAACTTATTGATCAGGAATGGCGATACGGTTACTCCTTTTATTTGGAAGATCCCTTTATTCATAATGTTGACGAATATTCGGGAGCCCCCATCCGAGATTGAATTTACAAACCCACCGGGGCGAATGACCTCAAATCTGGAATAATCATACACGTAAACTTTCGAAAACGACTGGAAGTACACCCGTTGGCCAGACACAATCACGTTCCAGAATTCTTCATTGTTAGTAAAGTCAGATTCAACATCTTTTTTCAGCGAGTGGTATTCCAGTTGGCCAAAACGGTTGCGTTCCCAGTAACCCAATTCCCGGTATCCTGCCGTGAAAATCCGGTTTTTCTGGTCGACTGCAACCGCCCGGACAATAGCTCCGTCGGGAGCCGGATAGAGTGTCCAGGTTATTCCGTCGAATTCGAGCAAGCCGATGTTATTGGCGAAGTACATGAACCCGTTCGAATCCTGAGCAACCGACCAGTTTTGGCTAGCAGCCAGGTACTCCTGCTTGGTATAATTTTTTATATAGGCCCCGGAGCTGGCCAAAAGATGGGAATGGCCGGCAAACAGCACGACCATCAATAACAAAAGAAAAAAAAACGGGCGGGTTGTTTTATTCATGCGTAAACCATGTAAAGGCAAATAAAGGTAGCAAAAAAAGAAAATTTGGAACAAAGTCCAATATTAAACCTCCCGAATAGTTTGATATGTTTTCTATTAGCTACTTCACCAGAGGGTGTTTCTTTTAAATAGACGATCTAATTGTATGTTAAAAATAAACAATGTTTAATTGTTTGACGTATAGTGTTTTGTGTGATTTGTTCTTGCTGGTGGTGAGTTAATCATGCAGTGCTCTTTAACATCTTTTAACGATGATGAATCAGAGGTGTATTGATTTCTTTTCCGGTCATTTCCGGCTGTCGTAGCTTTGTTCAGCGAATTTTTGATAACTAAAACAATGAAACTATGAAAAAACTATTTGTGCTACTGAATCTTCTGTTGTCAGTATCGTTTCTTTTTGCCCAAAATCCGCTTAATGTGAAAGGAACGGTTACTGATGTTAAGAATGAGCCGGTGCCCGGGGTCAGCATATTAATTAAAGGTACCATGCAGGGTGCCATTACTGATGCTGACGGGCAATATTCGATCCAGGTCGATCCGCAGGGCGTGCTGGTTTTTAGCTTTGTGGGTTACAAAACCCAGGAGATAGCTGTAAACAACCGGACAACGATCAACGTTCAGATGAGCGAAGAAACCATTGGCGTTGACGAGGTAGTTGTGGTTGGTTACGGTACCCAAAAGGTAAAAGACCTTACCTCATCCATTTCAACCATAAAATCCGACGATCTGGTAAAGACTCCGGCCGGACAGGCTATGCAGGCCTTGCAGGGCAAAGTGGCCGGTTTGCAGGTCGTCAGTAATGGCGCTCCCGGAAACTCGCCAACCATTCGCGTGCGAGGTATTGGCTCGTATCCGGGCAACGAAAATGAAGCTCCGTTGTATGTGGTCGATGGTATGTTTTTCGATAACATCGATTTTCTGAACCCGGCCGATATTGCCTCCATCTCGGTTCTAAAAGACGCATCGGCTGCTGCTATTTATGGTGTCCGCGCAGCGAATGGGGTGGTGCTGATTGAAACCAAGTCGGGCGCTTACAACATGAAATCGGAGATATCTTACGATGGTTATTACGGGTATCAGGTTGCCCAGAATGTGCTGAAAATGGCGAATGCCGAGCAGTTTACAACAATGGCCCTTGAATCGGGGTCGGCAGCTGATGCCACCTATATCCTGAATGCCATGCAGCGTTATGGGCGGAGCCGTGTCAATCCGAATGTGCCCGATGTGAATACCGACTGGTATAAAGAAATTCTTCGCCCGGCTTCGATTATGAACCACAGCATGAATGTTGCCGGCGGAAACCAGAAAGCGACTTACTCGCTGGGAACCAACTATTTTGCGCAGGAAGGTATTCTGGACATGAAAAACGAATACGAACGGTTCAACCTGCGTTCGAAAATCGATTTCAAGGCGACCGACTGGATGACCATTGGCGGAAACATGATTCTGAGCAATGCGCTTAAATACGATCAGGAAGCAGGCGCTTGGAACCAGGCTTATTTTGCTGTCCCGATTTTACCGGTGTATGACGAATCAAACGAAGATGCCTGGCCGGTGAAGTATGCCAATGCTCAGGACCTGGGCTACCGCAGCGGCCAAAACCCGTTCCCGACACTCAAATTCAGCAACAACCGGTTGAAGATCCGTAAGGTGCTGGCAAACTTCTATGTGAAAGTTGATTTGCTCCCCGAAAAACTTTCGTTTAAATCAACCTACAACCATGCCTTTACTTCGCTCGACGAACGCCTGATCAGTTTACCATATTTCATTGGCAACAGCTTCCAGAGGGCAAATGCTTCGATTACCCGGAACATGTCGAACTATTCCGACCAAATCTGGGACAACGTGCTGACGTATACCGATAAGTTTGACAAGCACGGAATTACTGTTATGCTGGGAAGTTCGTTCCGCGATGAAGCTTATAACCGTCTGAGCGCCCAGGGCTTAAATTTCCCGATCGGGCATGAGGAGTCGTGGTACATCGACCAGGCCGAAACGATAGTCAGCGATGCCGTACACGATGAAGGCACCCGCCAGTACGGAATGTCCTATTTCGGCCGTGTATCTTATAATTACAATGACAGATATTTACTGTATGGCACCATGAGGGCTGATGGCAGCTCGAAATACCAGCAAAAATGGGGCTACTTCCCAACAGTGGGTGCCGGATGGGTACTCACAGAAGAAAGCTTCTTAAAAGATAACCCGACGATTGATTTTCTGAAACTGCGTGCCAGCTGGGGTAAATTGGGCAACGATAACATCCAGGCCAGCGATGGCGCCATCACAACCAATGTGGTAACGACCGCAATTAATGGCGTGCTTGTTTCAGGAACTACAACTTCGAGCACGTATTCGTCGCTGAAATGGGAAGTTACCGAAGAAACAAACGTGGGTGTTACCGCCAAATTTTTAAAGAACCGCTTATCGGTTGACGGCGATTATTATATCCGCGATACCAAGAACGCGGCAATCAGTGTTACCATTCCGGCCATTGGCGGTACTGTGTTGAAAAACGTTGGGATCATCAGGAACTCGGGGATCGAGCTTTCGTTGAACTGGGACGACCAGATAAACAAGGACATCAAATACAGCGTTGGCGCAAATATCTCGACCCTGAAGAACGAGGTGCGCGATCTCTATGGCCAGCCATACATCGATGGCGGTAGCGCCGAATTCCGCCAGCGGTCGATCGTGGGCGAACCTTTGCTGGCGTTCTATGGCCGCGAAGTTATCGGGGTTTACCAGAACCAGGACGAGATTGATGCCGACCCGTTTGCTAAAGCCAACGGATTGGTCCCCGGCGATTTTAAGTACAAGGACCAAAACAAAGACGGAAAGATTAATGATGACGATCGGGTTGTGTTGGGTTCGTACTTCCCGTCGTTCATGTACGGGATGAACTTCTCAATTTCGTATAAAGACCTTGAATTAACGACGAGCATGGTAGGGCAGACCGGAAATAAAATCCTGAACCGCAAACGGGGCGAAATCATTTGGACTGCCGACGGGAACATGGACGCTGATTTGGCCAAGAACCGGTGGCACGGCGAAGGGACTTCGAATAAATATCCCTCGTCATCGGGTTTGAGGAGAGGCTGGAACCAGAAAATGAGCGATTACTTTGTTGAAGACGGTTCATTCTTCCGTATCCAGAATGTTCAATTGGCATATACCCTCCGCGGAAAAGAAATGTTTGGGGCCCAAATGCCCGAAACCAGAATCTCACTTACAGCCGACAGGCCGTTGACTTTATTCAAGTACAATGGGTTTAACCCTGAAGTTGCAAACGGGATCGACACGCAGACATATCCTGTACCTGCCGTGTATACAATCGGGCTGAATGTTAAATTCTAAAAAACTCATAACCATGAAACTGATAAAAAATACAATAAAGCTCACGTTATTTGTTGCTGGACTGTTTTTAGCTACTGCATGCGAGGATAAGTTAGACGCTCCTGCCGAAAACAGATCGTTTACCGAATCGACCGATTACACGATTACCAGCAATATAAAACTTCCGCTCATTGGGCTGTATGCCGAATTTTACGGCACCCAATGGGAAAACTTTCCGCTGATTTCGGTACGTGGCGACGATGTAAATGCCGGCGGCTTAGGCGACCAGCAGGATTATGCCGAAACCGACAAGTTCAATTACAACAAGGACTACTGGATGTATAATTCGTTGTGGCAGAACTATTATGCCGACATTTTTGTGGCCCATTCAACCATGGACGAGGTGGCCAAATATAACCAATATGCAAGCAATAAAGCTTTGGGTGAACAGTATATTGCCGAAGCTAAAACCATCCGGGCCTGGTATCTTTTCAACCTGGCGAGGGTCTGGGGTTCCATTTTTGTCCCGACCAGTTCCGATCCGTCTGACTTGCTGGTTGCCGAGCTAAAAACTAAAGACGAAGTTATGCAGCACATCTCGGCCCAAATGGACGAAGCAATTCCGAATCTTCCGGAAGTGCGCCCGAACGAGCGGGTCGATATTACCGGAGGGGTTACCAAATACACGGCATTGGCCATTAAAGCGCTGGCTAACCTGGAGCTGAAAAACTATCAGGCTGTCGCCGATGCGACTTCGCAGATTATCAGTTCCGGAAAATTCTCGCTGGAGCCTGACTTTTACGAACTTTTCAAAATCAAGGGAAAGCTGAATAACGAAAACCTGCTCGAGTTGCAGTACTCTGATTTTGGGCAGGGGTCGGGCGATGCCAAGACGTATCTGTTCGCATTCTTCGGCCCGCAAGGCTGGACTCCGGCCGTTTCCGGAGCGGGCGATGGCTGGGGGTTTTATGAACCAAGCCTGAAGTACATTAAATTTATGCTCGACCGCGGCGAAACCATCCGTCTCGAAACCAGCGTGCTTTTCACAGACCGGGGAATTACCGAAATTAAAAAGGATTCGAAATATGCAACGCTCCCGGCCTGGATTTCAAACACGACCCGCGATGGCGACAGGATCAACGATTATCCACGCGCCTTGTTTGCCAGTGGCAAGCATTACCTGCCGTCTAACCAGTTGACTCCCGGACGGACCGACTATGGCACCAATAAAAACTTTACCTGCATCCGTTATGCTGAAATATTGCTGATGCATGCCGAAGCGCTGACCCAGGGTGCCACCAGTTCGGCCATGACTGCGGTGGCCGCGGTAAATGCAGTGAGGGCAAGGGCAGGCATGAGCGCTCTGTCGAGCGTAACCAACGAACAGGTGATGAACGAAAAATATGCCGAGCTGGCGATGGAATGGGGGACCCGTTTCTATGATATGGTCAGATTGGGCAAATATGCTGAATTGAGTTACGACGGAAGAACTTTTACCGAAAACAAAACCTTCCTGCCTTATCCGCAGAACCAAGTTGATTTGTTGCCGGCATTGAAGTAATACATTTTCTAACTGACTATTTAAATTGAAATAAAATGAAATTCATCAAAAATATACTGGCATTCTTACTTGCAATTGTGTTTGCAGTAGCATGCAACGAAGGGATTGACCCGATTTCGTACGTGGCCCCGGGCCCGGATGAATCAGCGCCGGTAATAACGGTTAAGTATCCGGTTGAAGGAACTAAAATTCAGGTCCCGGAACTGGTGACTTCGATCAATATCCAGTTGGAAGTAACCGACGATATTGAACTAAAATCCATTTCTGTATTGATGGACGGAACCGAAATTGTGAGCTACAACAGCTTCAAGGATTACCGGCGTGCAGTGGAAGAATATCTGTACGCGAATGTGACAAACGGCGCCCACACACTGACTGTGAAAGCAACGGATATGGAAGGAAAGACGACAACCGTTACGGTCAACTTCGAAAAGAAACCGCCTTACACGCCCATCTTTGCCGGCGAAGTTTTCTATATGCCGTTCGATGGCGATTATGTCGAAAAAGTAAGCTTCCAGACAGCTACAAAAGTCGGGACGCCGGGTTTTGCCGGACAAAGCCTGAAAGGGTTGAACGCGTATGCCGGTGCAACCGATGCTTACCTGACCTTCCCGATGGCAAACCTGAAAAGTGCTGAATTTAGCGCCGGGTTCTGGTACAAAATGAATACAACTCCCGACCGGGCCGGTATCATCTCGATCAGCCCTTCCGGGGAAGACCGTACAAAGGGCTTGCGTTTCTTCCGCGAAGGAAGCTCCACTTCGCAGCGGTTTAAACTGAACTATGGAACGGGTTCCGGAGAAGTATGGAACGATGGCGGTGTTATTGATGCATCGAATACCGATTGGGTTTACTTAGCTTTCACCATTTCACAGTCGGGTTGTGCCATTTATATTAACGGGGCCCTGGCTGCTTCGGTTCCGGGCGGAGCCATCAACTGGACGGGTTGCGATAACATGTCGATTGCCTCGGGTGCGCCAAACTTTGCCTATTGGAGCCACAACTCAGACAAGAGTTACTACGATGAGTTGCGGATTTTCAACAAAGCGCTGAGCCAGTCCGAAATACAGGACATCATTGCATACGATTCGCCATACGTTCCGAAATACAACGGCGAAGTTTTCTACATGCCATTCGAGGGGAACCACAAAGATCTGGTTTCGAATACCGAAGCCGGGGTTGTGGGGAGCCCAACTTACAGCGATGGGCTTAAAGGCCAGGCTTATACCGGAGCAACCAATTCGTACCTGACTTTCCCGATCACCACCCTGAAAAGTTCTGAATTTAGCACAGCCTTCTGGGTTAAAATGAATACAACACCCGATCGGGCCGGTATTATTTCAATCAGTCCTTCCGGAGAAGACCGGACAAAAGGCTTGCGTTTCTTCCGCGAAGGAAGCGCGACCCAGCAACGGTTTAAACTGAATGTCGGAACGGGGTCGGGCGAAATATGGAACGATGGGGGTGTTGTGAATGCGACCAGCGATTGGGTACACCTGGCATTTACCGTTTCGCAAACCGCCTGTGTGGTTTATATCAACGGCGAAGTGGCTACTTCGTCGGCTGGTGGGACCATCGACTGGACGGGTTGCGACCTGATGTCAATCGCATCCGGACAGCCAAACTTTGCATACTGGGACCACAAGTCGGACCTGAGCACGATCGATGAAATCCGTATTTTCAACAAAGCGCTGACGAAGGCTGAGGTCCAGACAATTATGAACAACGAGAAATAGCAGGATAATTTAGGCCGACAAGGTTATATGAGAAAGGGTAAGGTACTGTCCGGATGCATTTCCGGGCAGTACTTAATAACGATTACCTGGCCAATAGCCATACATGCCGTGACAGATTTGATGAAATAGCCATAAGAGCCGAAGCTCATGCCAACCGGAAATGTACAAATGGCTATTCGTTTCGCGGATCTCACGGTGTGGATCATTGCTGCGCTCCGATTTGCAAACTCAATTCCATGTCAGTGAAGGGTTAGATTGAAAAGCAAATACGGAAATTGTAGTAACCAAGATTGAAAATTTATGCGGATGAAATAGCCATGTGCGCCAAAGTTCACACCAACCGAAAAATGAACAAATGGCTATTCCATGAGTACGTGCCAAAGTTCAATAGAGAAAAGACAATCTATACGAATGAAAACACAAAAAAATATCATGAACGTGATGGGTTTGCAGGTTCCCGTCAATCGTTGGTTACGACAACTGGTTTTCGGGGTCGTTGCCTGTTGGCTGGCGCTTTCCTGTCAGTCGAATGGTTCGGGAGAGCCCGAGCCGGTCAATACCTCATTCTACTTGAAATCGTTAACGTTGAATGGCGTTTTTTCGGGGTACGACTACAAAGGGATTAATGCCGCTCCGGTTATCCGGGTTACATTTTCATCGCCTTTTCGTCAGTCGTCGGTTGAGGGGGCCGTGGTTTTCGAAAATAATTATTCGGCCCCGGTGTCGGTCAGGCTTACTTATGAGAACAACGACAGCACGCTGGTTATAAAGCCGGCATCAGCCTTGAGTTATCTTTCGAAATACACGGTGACTGTAAACACGTCGCTAAAGTCGAAAGCCGGGGTTGATTTGCCCTCGCCGGTTACGATCAACCTGATGACGGCCATCGATTCGACCAATAAATATCCGGTTATTCCCGACGATGAACTGTTGACCCTGGTACAAAAACAAACATTCAACTATTTCTGGGGCTTTGGGCATCCGGTTTCCGGGATGGCCCGCGAGCGAAATACATCCGGAGATATTGTGACTTCCGGGGGAACTGGCTTTGGGATCATGGCTATTCCGGTTGCCATCGAACGGAAGTTTATCACCCGCAGCGACGGGCTGGCCCGGATGCAAAAAATTGTCGGGTTCCTGAAAAACAAGGCCAATCGGTTTCATGGAGCTTATTCGCACTGGCTGAACGGAAGTTCCGGGGTTGTTGTGCCGTTTGGTGAAAAAGATAATGGAGCCGATATTGTAGAAACATCGTACCTGATGATGGGCTTATTGACGGCCAGGCAATATTTTGATGGGGCCGGGACTGAAGAAACAACGCTTCGCGACGATATCAATGCCCTGTGGAACGGGGTGGAATGGGACTGGTTCCGTCGCGATGGCGGCAATGTGCTGTACTGGAACTGGAGCCCCGATTATGCTTGGGCTGTGAATGTGCCGGTACAGGGGTGGAACGAGTGCCTGATTACGTACATTCTGGCTGCTTCGTCAACGACTCACGGGATTCCGAAAAGCGTTTACGACAATGGTTTTGCCCGCAACGGAGCGATTGTTAACAACGGAACTTTTTACAACATAAAGCTTCCGCTCGGACAATCGTACGGCGGTCCCTTGTTTTTCGAACAGTATACGTTCCTGGGAATAAACCCGTTCGGATTGTCGGACGCGTATGCCAATTATCAGGAGCAGGTTGTCAATCACACAAAAATTAATTACGAATACTGCAAGGCCAATCCGCGTCAGTATTTCGGTTATAGCAGGGACTGCTGGGGCCTGACTGCCAGCGATATCCCGAATGGTTATACCGCCAGCTCGCCGACCAACGATGTGGGGGTGATTGCGCCAACCGCTGCTATCTCGTCATTGCCTTATACGCCGGACGAATCGATGCAGGCGCTCCGGTTTTTTTACTACAAATTAGGCGATCGCATCTGGGGGCAATACGGGTTTACCGATGCTTTCAGCATGCACAGTATCTGGTTCGCCGATTCATACCTGGCCATCGATCAGGGGCCTCAAATCGGGATGATCGAAAACTACCGGACCGGGCTTTTATGGAAGCTTTTTATGTCGTGCCCCGAAGTTCAGGCCGGATTAACCAAATTAGGATTTACCTATAAACTATGATGAGAACATTAAAGATAATATTGCCCGGTATTCTTTTGGCTGGCATGGTTTTCATGTCGTGCAAAAGCAATCCGAAACAGGCAAAAAATGAGCCGGCAGCCATCGCTTCAATTTCCGACGATTCGCTGTTGACGCTGATCCAGCGCCAAACCTTTGATTACTTCTGGGATGGCGCTGAACCAACCTCGGGAATGGCCCGCGAACGCATTCACATGGACAATATCTATCCGCAGAATGATCAGGATGTCGTGACACTGGGCGGATCCGGTTTTGGCGTAATGGCCATTCTGGTTGGCCTCGAACGGGGTTTCATAACCAGAGAACAAGCGCTGGAACGGTATCGGAAAATAGTAGAATACCTTGCAAAAGCCGACCGTTTTCACGGCGCCTGGCCGCACTGGTTCGACGGGCCCACCGGCAAAGTTCATCCGTTCAGTCCGAAAGATGATGGAGGCGACCTGGTTGAAACGGCCTTTATGATCCAGGGACTTTTAACCGTCGCCGAATATTTCAGGGATGGCAATGAAGCCGAAAAACAGTTGGCAGCCGATATCGATCAGCTTTGGCGAGGAGTGGAATGGAACTGGTACACCCAGGGAAAAGATGTGCTGTACTGGCACTGGTCGCCCAATTATGGCTGGGCTATGAATTTCCCGGTTGGCGGTTACAACGAGTGCCTGATTATGTATGTTCTGGCGGCATCATCGCCTACATTCCCCATTAAACCGGAAGTTTACCACAAAGGCTGGGCGCGCGACGGCAAAATCGCGAGGGATACAGTCTATTACGGGTTAAACACGGTCCTGGATTTTTATGAACATGGAAACGATCCAACCGGCCCGCTTTTCTGGGCGCACTATTCTTATCTGGGTTTAAACCCGAAAGGCTTGTCGGATAAATATGCTGATTACTGGAAACTGAACCAGAACCAGGCCCTGATCCATTACAAGTATGCGCTCGACAATCCGCTGAAATTTGAAGGATATGGGCCCAAACAGTGGGGGTTGACTTCCAGCTATTCCGTAAACGGCTATGCCGGCCATCATCCGGGAGGCGAAGATTTGGGCGTTATCTCACCGACCGCAGCCTTATCGTCATTCCCGTACACGCCGGACGAATCGATGCAGGTTGCCAAGTACCTGTATTTCGAGGCCGATTCGCTGGTGGGAAAATACGGGCCGTATGATGCCTACAGCGTTTCGGCCAAATGGTATGTTCCCCGTTATCTGGCAATCGACCAGGGCCCGATTCCGGTGATGATTGAAAACTATCGCAGCGGATTGCTCTGGAACCTGTTCATGAAAAACGAGGATGTACAGCGCGGATTAAAAACGCTGGGGTTCACCGTTTCGCAAACGACAAACTAACCAACGATGAACCGACTAAATCTTTTTTTATTGTCAATTTTTTTCCTGATACTTTTTTCAGGAACGCTTTCTGCACAGAAAACCTATTGCAACCCGGTAAATCTCGACTATGGATATACGCCAATCCCCAATTTTTCGGAATGGGGGCGGCACCGGGCTACAGCCGATCCGGTGATTGTGAACTATCGGGGCGACTATTATCTGTTCAGCACCAACCAGAAAGGATACTGGTGGAGCAGCGATATGCTCAACTGGCATTTTAATCAGCACAGTTTTCTCCGGCCCTGGAATACCGGCACCTACGACGATTTGTGCGCCCCGGCTGTTGGCATCGTGGGCGATACCATGATTGTCATGGGATCAACCTATACCCGCGATTTTACCATTTGGATGAGCACAAACCCGAAAAACAACGAGTGGAAACCGCTGGTCGACCGGTTTGAAATCGGCGGTTGGGACCCGGCTTTTTTCACCGACGACGATGGCCGGTTGTATATGTACAACGGCAGCAGCAACGTGTATCCGTTGTATGGCATCGAGCTCAACCGGAAAACCTTTCAGCCAATCGGCACCCGAAAAGAATTGTTTACCCTGAAATCGTGGCGGTACGGATGGCAGCGTTTTGGCGAGCACATGGACAATACGTTTCTCGATCCGTTTGTCGAAGGCGCCTGGATGACCAAACATAACGGCAAATATTACCTGCAGTATGGCGCTCCGGGAACCGAGTTCAGCGGTTATGCCGACGGGGTTGCGGTTTCCGGCAACCCGTTGGATGGTTTTCAGGAACAATCGGACCCGCTGAGCATGAAACTCGGTGGTTTTGCCCGTGGCGCCGGACATGGTTCCACGTTTCAGGACAACAACCAGAACTGGTGGCATGTGAGTACGATCATGCTTTCGGTAAAAAATAACTTTGAACGCCGGATTGGCATCTGGCCGGCCGGCTTCGACCGCGACGATGTGATGTGGTGCAACACGGCTTTTGGCGATTATCCGCATTATCTGCCCCTGGCTGAAGCTTCGCCCCACCAGTATGGCGACGGCTTTACGGGCTGGATGTTGCTGAACTACAAAAAGCCGGTGCAGGTATCGTCAACTTTCGGCGGGTTTCATGCCAATAACGCCAACGACGAAAACATGAAAACCTGCTGGAGCGCGGCTTCCGGCGAAAAAGGGGAATGGATTCAGTCGGATTTGGGGACTGTTTCAACGGTTAACGCCATCCAGGTCAATTATGCCGATCAGGATGTCGCTGCCGATCATTTGGGAAAAATCAACGGGGAAGAACAATATCATCAGTATAAAATATACGCATCGCTTGATGGGAAGAAATGGACGGTGATCGTCGACAAAAGCGCCAACAAAACCGATGTGCCTCACGACTACGTCGAACTGGAAAAACCGGTTCAGACGAGGTTTGTCAAATTAGAGAACATCCACATGCCCACCGGTAAGTTTGCCCTCAGCGGGTTGCGCGTTTTCGGAAACGGCAACGGACAAAAGCCCGGAGCGGTAAAAAATTTCGTCGTGCTGCGGACTGAAAAAGACAAGCGCAGCGCCTGGCTGAAATGGCGCCCGGTTGACAGCGCCTATGCCTACAATATTTACTACGGAACCCATCCGGAGAAATTGTACAACTGCATCATGGTGCACGATGCCAATGAGTACTGGTTTGGCGGGATGGACAGCCAAAAGACATACTATTTCACCATCGAAGCAATCAATGAAAATGGTGTTTCTGAAAAAACGACGGTTGAGGAGGTTCCGTGAACAACCTGGGCAAGAACTTTCTGAAACCTGGATAAAAATGTAAATAACACAGCAATGAAAATTTTTAGACTATTTATCGTGGCGTTTCTTTCGGCATTGTTTCTGATGTCGTGTTCAAAGGACAAGCTTCAGCAAACAGAAGACCGGCAGATGAATGCGTTTATCGACGATTTGATGGGCAAAATGACCCTGGAGGAAAAACTGGGCCAGCTCAACCTGCCATCGTCCGGAGACATTACAACCGGAGAAGCTCGAAGTTCGGACATTGCCGAAAAAATCAGGGATGGAAAAGTAGGGGGCCTTTTCAATATAAAATCGGCAGCCAAAATTCGCGATGTCCAAAAGATTGCCGTTGAGGAGAGCCGTTTGCATATTCCGCTTATTTTCGGGATGGACGTAATTCACGGCTATCAGACTGTTTTCCCGATCCCGCTCGGCTTGTCGTGCAGCTGGGATATGGAACTGATTGAAAAAAGCGCCCGGATTGCCGCCCAGGAAGCCAGTGCCGATGGCATTTGCTGGACCTTCTCGCCGATGGTCGACATTGCCCGCGACCCGCGCTGGGGCCGGATTGCCGAAGGTTCGGGCGAGGACGCTTATCTGGGATCACAAATTGCCAAAGCCATGGTGCGCGGTTACCAGGGCGACGATCTCCGGAAAAACAACACGATCATGGCCTGCGTGAAACATTTTGCCCTGTACGGAGCCGCCGAAGCCGGGCGTGATTACAACACAACCGACATGAGCCGCATCCGGATGTACAACGAATACCTGCCACCCTACAAAGCCGCCGTCGATGCCGGCGCCGGCAGTGTAATGGTTTCGTTCAACGAAATCGATGGTATTCCGGCTACTGCCAACAAATGGTTCATTACCGACCTGCTTCGTAACCAATGGAAATTTAGTGGGTTTGTGGTTACCGATTATACCGGCATTTTCGAAATGATCGACCACGGCCTTGGCGACCTGAAAACGGTTTCGGCGTTGGCGTTGAAAGCCGGAACCGACATGGACATGGTAAGCGAAGGTTTTTTGACCACCCTCAGTGAGTCGCTTAAGGAAGGTAAAATCTCGGAGAAAGAAATCGATCGGGCCTGTCGTCGTGTCCTGGAAGCCAAATACCGGCTGGGTTTGTTCGACGACCCATATAAATATTGCGACCTGAAACGCGCTGAAACGGAAATTTTCACATCGGAGAACCGTCAGGCAGCCCGCGAAATTGCGGCACAAAGTTTCGTGTTGCTGAAAAACGACAAGCAAATCCTGCCGCTTCAGGCAAAAGGAACGATTGCACTGGTTGGCCCGTTGGCCGATAACCGCGAAAACATGCCGGGAACCTGGAGTGTAGCCGCTGATTTTTCCAAAGCAGTTTCGCTGTTCGACGGGTTGAAAAATGCGGTAGGCAATCAGGCAAAAATTATTTACGCGAAAGGGGCCAATGTGGTTGACGATCCGGAGTTGGATGCCCGCGTCAGTGTGTTCGGGAAACCAACGCAGTGGGACAACCGCCCGAAAAATGTGATGATTGCCGAGGCGGTTGCCGCCGCGCGAAAAGCCGACGTGGTGATTGCAGCCGTGGGCGAACCGGCCGAAATGAGCGGCGAATGTTCAAGCCGTTCAAACATCGACCTTCCGGAGAACCAGCGGGAGCTGCTGGAAGCCTTGCTGGCTACCGGAAAACCAGTGGTAATGGTGCTGTTCAATGGCCGTCCGCTAAGTATTAGTTGGGAGAAAGCGCATGTGCCGGCCATTCTGGATGTGTGGTTTGGCGGGAGCGAAGCTGGCGATGCCATAGCCGATGTTCTTTTCGGGAACGTAAATCCCTCCGGAAAATTGTCGGCTACCTTCCCGCAGAATGTGGGGCAGGTTCCGATTTTCTACAACCACAAGAACACCGGGCGTCCGCTGGCCGAAGGAAAATGGTTTCAGAAATTTCGCTCGAATTATCTCGATGTGCCCAACGATCCGCTCTACCCCTTTGGTTATGGGTTAAGTTACACGACATTTGAATATAAAAACCTGAACCTGAGTAATCCGGTCCTGACAAAATCCGGGAAACTGACGGTTTCGGTCGAGGTTGCAAATACCGGAAATTACGATGGCGCTGAAGTGGTCCAGTTGTATGTTCGCGATCTGGTCGGGAGTGTTACCCGTCCGGTAAAAGAGCTGAAAGGATTTCAGAAAATATTTCTGAAAAAAGGAGAATCCCGCACAGTTGAGTTTACGCTAACCGAAGAAGACCTGCGCTTCTACAACAGCAATCTGGATTTTGTCAGTGAACCGGGTGAATTTAAGGTGTTTGTCGGGACCAATTCCGACGACGTACTGGAAGCCGGGTTTGTGCTGAAATAGGACGACGTGTTGGTCTGTTTACAGCCTGACCGGATGAACCCAAATCATCCGGTCAGGTTGCTGAGTTTAGAAATTTTTATAAGCTCGCTGATTGGAAACAAGTCTATTTTTTCTTCCAGTTTCAGTTGGGGCTTTCCCAGGTAATAGAACCGGTTCAGCTTTCGGGTGTCAATAATTTGTCGTTCCGACCGGGGGTACGTTGGCCACTTCCGGATATATCTCAATAAAAATTTGACACCTTTCCCCGGAATCATTTTTTTTGCGTTTATACAGCGGCAGCCCTGCCTGTTTGGCAATGGCTTCGGCAGTCATGTCTCCTTCCGGGGTGAATGCCCAGACAAACAAGGCTTTTATCGGATGTTTACGTTGAATGTGTTCAAGCGCATCCAGAACAAGTCGCCTGGCGATTCCCTTTCGGCGGTATTCTTCCAAAACCAACGCCGAACAGAGGTACAATGCATCGTATTTTGCGTTTCGGGGAGTCAATTCGAAAAGTTCTTTTTCTGAGATTTCGTTTTTCAGAAACTTGGCCATTAGATCGGTCGTGGTCGGTATTACCAGCGCCCAGGCGACAGGCCCGTTTTCATCGGCATATTCCGAAATGGTTGCCGGGTGCAGTTTTTTTAACTCTTCCAGAACATGCAGGTCGACATCCAATTGACTGGGGTCGCTTTTTACGGCAAAGGTTTCTTCAGCCAGTCTCATCAATCGTTCGTAGTTGCTTAATGCCATATTTTCAAGTTTCGGAAATGAATGTTGGTCTTTCTGAAATCATGCAAATTTTAATAAAAGATTCACTATTATCCGACTAATCTAAAATTCTGAAGATATTGTCTTCTAATTTTCTGGTAGTCAGTCATTATTGTTTTTATTTCAAAAGTCACCCCCCCTTCAAAATGCAAGTTTTGTTTGCAAGGATGATGCGGTGAACTCGG
>JAJUGZ010000075.1 GCA_029265715.1 Bacteroidota bacterium | reverse complement strand
CCCAGCCTTAGGCAACAAAGACGTCAACTATAGACAGAGAAAAAGGGGTTTTTAGAGATGCCCTAAAGTAATTATGGCAAGCATCAGACGGTTAAAAAAAGCAATTGATTTTATGGTTTCTGATCTGGTTATCGATTGCATGAGTTATGTGGTCCTGAACCCACAGGTTAACGAAGCCGCAGTTTCCGAAATAATCAGGTCAGCCTTATCGCTTGGCGATTCGCTGCGTGATCAGGCAAACCATCCGGATGGAAAAGATAATCCGAAACTGATCCGGGCTTATTACAGTGAAATCGGGAAAAAACTTGTGGCCGGAATTGATGATGGCTATGATAAACTGATTGGACTGATGAAGTAGCAAGCCTGACTTTTCTGAAAGGCACCAGGCAGCCCTGAACTTGAATTCCTCAGTCAGGGCTGTTTGTTTATAAGCGTCAGGGTTTTGTCGGCCACAACCTTGCCTTCGAGATAGGTTATTAGCCTCCATTTCCCCAGTTTGTCTTCCAGAGGTTCCCAAACACAATCGCCCAGGAAAAACCGGAAATCGTTACTGTTAATGAAATATTCGCCGGTGAAATCCGGGGCTGGGTTTCCGGTTTCGTCGTCAAACGGAGGATGAATAATCCGGAAGGTGATCGTTTTCCCTTTTCCACGCAAAATATGGAGGACATAGCCAAACTCGGTCCCGATTTCGGCCTGAATAACATCTGTTATATCCAGAATTTTAGGTAATTCTGGCCGCGTGCGGTCCCATTTCGAGTATTCTCCGTAGGGGTAAATTGAAAATTCAACCTGTTTCTTGTTCATTGGACGATTGTCATACTACAAAGATCGGAAACTTTTTAGAATGGCGAGGTTGTTCAAAACTTGGGTGTCCCTCAAAATAATACTACTTTTGCAGCCGTTAAGTAAGAACCTAAAAATCTGATAATATGGAGCAGCCGGTTAAAAAGAAAAAATTCTCTCTTGGCGAAACAGATAAAGACCGACGCAATAACCTGATTATAATCTTTCTGGCCCTTCTGCTGGTCGTCGTTGTTGTTGTGTTCTTTGTTCAACGAAGCGAGAACCGACGCATTTTCGAGGCGTTAAGCCTTGAAAAAAGTAATATACAGACCGAATTGAATGAAATGGTTGTTAATTACGATTCGCTGAAGACAACCAATGACACATTGGCCCGGGAATTGGAGGTGGCCCAGACTAAGGTAAAAGACTTGCTGCTTGAAGTAGGACAGATCAAGAAAGCAAGTTACGAGCAAATTGCCCAATATCGCGAAGAAGTGAATACGTTAAGGGGGATCATGCGGAACTATATTGCCCAGGTCGACTCGCTAAACCGCCGGAATGCAGCCCTGATGAAAGAAAACATGGAGGTGAAAGAGAGCATGGCCCAGGTGGAAAGCAAGAACCAGGAGTTGCAGAAAGAAAAAGAGCACCTGCAGCAGAAAGTGCGACAAGCCGAGGCTCTGGAAGCTCTTGACCTGACAGCAACCGGAATAAATTCGCGTGGTAAAGATGTTGAAAGTGTCCGACGCGCTGAGCAGATCAAAGTCAGCTTTGTTCTGAGTAAAAATATCACGACCAAACGTGGAAATAAAAATATCTATGTCCGGATCCAGAAACCAAATCAGGTTTTGTTACAGAAGTCGACCAACGATTTGTTTCAGTTCGAAGACCTGAAGATTCCATATTCAGCCATGCGCGAAGTGACTTACGAAGGGAACAGCCTTCCGGTGAATATATTCTGGGATAATACCGGAGAGCCTGAATTAATTCCGGGAACCTATACCGTTGATGTGTTTGTTGACGGGAACAACATTGGTACAACAACTTTCGAATTGAAACGATAAAATCCGGATAAAAATAAAAGAACCCGGTGAAGGTAGAGTTTAGATGAAATAGCCATAAAAGCAGAAGCTTATACCAACCGAAAATGTACAAATGGCTATTCCATCCCGGTGCGAATTTTATTGAAAAGCAAAAGCTGTTATGAAAATTGTACGAACCAACATTGAAAATTTATACGGATGAAATAACGTTCTTCTATGCTGTAATCTAAAATTTCGGAGCATCATTTTTAATTAATTGGGTGTTGTTCCCGTGTGGCCGTTTTTATGTTTTTATCTAAGTAATTTCCAGCATTATTTACTTGCAATAAGCTGGTAATGTGCATCTTTTCTTTTTTTCTGCAGGCGGGGCAAAGCCGTAGCCAAATACCTTAAAATTGAGCGGATTCAATGGTACACTTTCGTTTGAAATGACCGGCACAACTTCGTCCGTTTTATCCACACATCCGGGGGCAACCATCAAACGACCATTGACCATCTACGCGACACTTCGTGAATGTTTGTTGCAGGTTAACAGAGGGGCGATGTGAAAAATATTGGCACAAAGCAGCACAGAACAGTATAACGCCGAATTTTATTTCCTTACTTTTATCAACTTTTTTAGGCAAATCCATAACTTATGATGAAACGAATCTTATTATTTGCTGTTCTGTGGTTGGCGGCATCAACGATCAAAGCCAACGATTCTGGTCAATCTTTAAAGCTCTGGTACAACAAGCCGGCCCAGAAATGGACCGATGCCCTGCCTATTGGCAACGGACGCCTGGGAGCCATGATTTACGGCGGGGTTGAGAAAGAACGGGTGCAATTTAACGAAGAGACCTTGTGGGCGGGAGCACCTACCGATTATGCGAGAAAAGGGGCTTCCCAATATCTGGCCCAAATCAGGCAACTGATTTTCGATGGGAAACAGAAAGAGGCCGAAGATCTGGCCATGAACGAGTTTATGGGAGACCCGCTCAGGCAAAAAGCCTATCAGGCATTTGGCGATTTAATCCTGACATTTCCCGGGCAGTCCGGGTTCTCAGACTATTACCGGGAACTGGATTTGCAGAAGGCTGTTTGCCGCGTTTGTTATCGCGCGGGAGGGGTGAAATATACACGCGAATATCTTTCTTCGAACCCTGACCAGGTGATTGCAATTAGGCTGTCGGCCGACCAGGCGAAAGCACTTAATTTTTCCCTGTCGTTCGAAACGTTGCACCCCCTGCATGCTGTTGTGGCAGGCGAACATTCCCTGACCCTGAAGGTTCAGGTGACGGATGGCGCTTTGCGCGGCGTCGCTTCCCTGAAGGTTATTTCAGACGGGGCAGTTAATTCGGCCGATAGCCTGGTGTCGGTTTCCGGGGCCAGTTCGGCCACTATTTACCTGGCGGCGGCGACCAATTTTATCAATTACCACGATGTCAGCGGAGATCCGGAGCAAAAGGTAAAACAAACATTCGACAAAATCGGGCAACGGTCTTTTAAACAAGTTTTTGAAAGCCATACTGCCGATTACCAAACGTTGTTTAACCGGTTTTCAATTAATTTTACCTCAAACGACCGGGTCAACCTGCCGACTAATGAGCGGATTATTGCTTTTTCGAAAAACCCGGATGATCCGCAGTTGTTGGCTTTGTATGTACAGTATGGCCGTTACCTGTTGATTTCGAGCAGTCGTCCCGGAACGCAGCCGGCTAACTTACAGGGTATCTGGAACGATCAGTTAAAACCGGCCTGGGAAAGCAAATGGACAGTAAATATCAATGCCGAGATGAACTACTGGCCTGCCGAAGTAACAAACCTTTCGGAATGTCAGGAACCACTATATGACCTGATAAAAGATTGTTCGGAAACCGGTGCAGAAGTAGCCCGCGAGCATTACAATTGCGACGGTTGGGTGTTGCACCACAATACCGACATTTGGCGCGGAGCTGCCCCGATTAATCATTCCAATCACGGAATCTGGGTTTCGGGAGGCGCTTGGTTAAGCCGTCACTTGTGGGAGCATTATTTGTTTACGCAGGACAAAGCATTCCTGGCCCGGAAAGCCTATCCGCTAATGCGCGGTGCCGCGTTGTTTTTTACTGAATTCCTGGTGAAAGATCCGAAAACAGGTTGGCTGATCAGTGTCCCGTCAAATTCTCCGGAACACGGCGGACTGGTTGCCGGGCCAGCCATGGACCATCAGATTATTCGTGCCTTGTTCCGCTCGTGTATTGAGGCGTCTGAGATACTGAATACCGATCGGGAGTTTGCAGATAAGCTGCGTGAAATGTTGCCGCAGATTGCGCCAGACCAAATTGGGAAACACGGACAATTACAGGAATGGATGGAAGACTTGGATGACCCGAACGATACACACCGGCATGTTTCGCACCTGTGGGGTGTTCACCCTGGAAATGAAATTAGTTGGGAACAAACTCCTGATTTGATGAAGGCTGCGCGCCAATCGCTCGTTTTTCGGGGCGATGACGGCACCGGATGGAGCCTGGCTTGGAAAATTAATTTCTGGGCCCGTTTTCGCGATGGGAACCATGCATACAACATGTTCAAATTACTTTTCCGTCCGGTTCAGATTGACGATGTGCCCTATAGCGGCGGAGGTGGTTCGTATGCCAACCTGTTCGACGCCCATCCGCCATTTCAGATTGACGGGAACTTCGGGGCCCCGGCCGGGATTATTGAGATGCTGGTTCAAAGCCATTTGGGCAATATCGTGATTTTGCCCGCTTTGCCCGATGCCCTTCCCTGCGGAACAATATCCGGAGTGTGCGCGCGCGGAGGATTTGAGTTGAGCTTTAGCTGGAAAGAGGGCAAGCTTCAGAAGCTTTCAGTGTTGTCGAAAGCCGGGAAAAGCTGCAAAATTGTGTACGGAGCTAAAGCCATAGAATTCGAAACGAAAAAAGGGAAAACGTATTCGTTTAATGCCGATTTGAAGAAACTATAAAACTGCGTCCGTTTAAAAGCGAAAAAAGAGGCGCCTCCGCTGAGGTCGCCTCTTTTTAGCTAAAACACCCTAAAACTTACTATTGAAACAGTTTGTCTTCAGGAACCGGCGTAAGTTCAATGCCGGGGCCTTTGTATTTTAATTCAAGCCAACAACCGTACATGGTATCGAAATAGTTGATGCGAACCGGATACAGCCCTGGTTTCAGGAACACGTTTCCAGTGCGTGTATTGCCGTAGCTGAACCCATCGTTATTGATAACCAGCTCGTCGCCAATAAACATGCCCGAACCGCAGGCGCTGGTTAGTTCAAACTGATAAGTTCCTTCCTTTTCAATTTTCAGATAACCTTCCAGTTTCCAGCCGCTCATCGTGTCGCGTGCAGCTTCCGGAATTCTTACCGATAAGGTTGTACCGGTTGATTTTTCGGTGCCGCCTACTTCGGTAAAACTGCGGAATGGCCCGGTAAATACGGTATATTTCAATCCGGGTTCCAGGCTTGGTTTATCTGTCGGCACAAAATTGCGGAATTTCAGCAGGCTTGTTTGAGTCTTGCTGCGTGTCCCGTCGCGTAAGAATGTTGCTGCTTTTAAGGTTATATCATTTTTCAGGTTCACTTTAATTGGTGCCGAGTATAAGGGAGACCCCGGACCTGGTTCTGAACCGTCGGTCGTGTAACGAATTTGTGCAGTTGAGGCTTCGCAGCTCAGCGATATTTCAACATCTTCCTGCCCAAAAATCTGGATACCTGGCATTTCTTCGGGTACCGGGACCCTGAAGTTAAGTCCTGCTTTGGTTAGCCGCAGATAATGTTTGTTCATCCGTTCGGTAAAGTCTGAGTAATCTTTATGTTCCGGATTGGTCCATAAAACTTCGGATAAAGCTGACAAACGTGGGAAAATCATGTATTCGACATGGTCTTCCGAGGCCATGTATTCGGTCCAAACGTTGGCCTGGGCACCCATAACCAGCTCTTTTTTGTCATCCGGAAGCTTCGCCGGTGTTGGTTCATAGCCATACACTTCTTCCATGGGGGTCAGTCCGCCAATAGCTACCGGTTCGTTGTCGTAGTTGCTCTGGTAATTGTCGAAATAGCACCAGTTTCCCGGGGTCATCACAACGTTGTGTCCCATCGAGGCAGCTTCAATTCCGCCTTCTTCGCCGCGCCACGACATGACTGCGGCGTTTTCGGCCAGACCGCCTTCCAAGATCTCGTCCCAGCCAATCAGTTTTTTACCTCTGGCAGCCAGGAGGTGTTCGACCCGCTGAATGAAATAGCTTTGAAGCTCGTGCTCGTTTTTCAGCCTTTCAGCTTTGATTCGCTTTTGGCAGAGCGGGCATTTTTGCCAGTGCGATTTGGGGCATTCGTCGCCACCCACGTGCACATACCCTCCCGGGAACAAATCACAAACTTCAGTCAAAACATCTTCGATAAACCGGAAGGTTTCCTCTTTCCCGGCGCAGAATACATTTTCTGAAACGCCCCAGAGTGTCCAGGGTTTCAGGGTTGAGTCTGCGAAACAAGAAAGCTCCGGATAGGCGGCCACGGCTGCTTGTGCGTGTCCGGGCATTTCAATCTCAGGAACAATGGTGATGTGCCGTTCCTGAGCATATTTTACCACTTCCCGGATTTGTTCCTGGGTATAGAAGCCTCCGTATTTTTGCCCGTCGTATTTGTGTGGATAGTCGGACATGTGACCTACTTTGGTTTCTGGTCTCCAGGCGCCAATCTCGGTTAGTTTGGGATATTTCTTGATCTCGATCCGCCATCCCTGGTCGTCGGTCAGGTGCCAGTGAAAGGTGTTCATTTTATGCATCGCCATTCCGTCGATCAGCTTTTCGACAAACTCGACCGGGAAAAAGTGGCGGCACACGTCCAAGTGCAACCCGCGCCAACTGTAGCGGGGCTGGTCGACAATTTCGACAGCCGGAATCCGGACAGGCCCTTTTACCTGTGAAGGCAACAGTTGCAGCAGCGACTGAATTCCGTAGAAAATACCATCGCTGGTTTTTGCTTCGATAACAACTCTCTGATCGTCGCTTTTCAGGGTATAACCTTCCGGGGTTTCAATCTGTTCGTTCAGTTTCAGAATAATGGCATTGGCTGATTCCTGGGTCCGGACCGGGAGTTCCAGTCCGGTAAGTTGCTTGAACGAACCGGCCAGATAGCCGGCATCTGCCTGTAAGTCATTGCTGCAATAAACAACCGGAGTTCCATTCTTGATCTTGAACGAGCCCGGTTTGACGGTTAGCGACTGTGACTTGGGAACGATGCGGACATTTGGGTCGGCTGGTGTCCCGCTGTTGCAGCCTGAAAAAACAAGTGCGAGAAAAAGCGCACTGATTGCAATGATTTTTCGCATGGTATAGTTGGTTTAGGTTAATGCGTCGAGCACAAGCGACGAAGCTCCCAGCACGGCGATATTGCTGGTTGAGGATGCTTCGATGGCCAGGTTCTTATACGAACGTTTGAATGGAAAATCCTGTTCGAAAAAGCGCCGCATGCCCTTTTCGAACAGGGTAAACGATTGGCTTACCGATCCTCCCAAAATCACGGCTTCGGGCGAAAGGGCAAACACCACGTTGGCAATTGCGTGCCCAATGTGTCCGCCTAACTCGTCGAACAACCGAAGGGCCTCTGCATCGCCCCGGGCCGCTTTTTCTGCCATTTCTTTTCCATTCAGATTTTTTTTCTTGAAAAATTTCCCGCTGCAATAATCTTCGATGCTGGCATCGCGATAGTAGATGCCTCCAAACTCGCCGGCCCCGCAATAGCGGCCCGAGTACAGGTGTCCGTTTATAATGATTCCGGCCCCCAAACCGGTGCCAAGTGTGATGCCCACGAAATTGTTATATGGTTTACCTTTCCCGAAATACTTTTCGCCAATAGCGAAACAGTTGGCATCGTTGTTTACAAATACCTGTTTGCCAAGCCGTTCTTCCAAAAGTTGTTTTAACGGGACCACATCCCACGACGGAATGTTGTTTACGTCTAATACCTGCTGTGTTTCCAGATCGACTAAGCCGGGAACGCCAATGCCAATTCCGGCGATTTCCGGGTCAAATACCTGGCTGACAGCATCGGCAATAGCATCAACCACAACCATTTTCGGTTGGTCGTATGGTGTTTGACACGTGTATTGTTTTACAAGTTCTTCACCTTCAATTAATGCGGCTGTAATTTTCGTCCCGCCCAAATCAACTCCTATGATCTTCATCTCTTTATTGAAAATTATGTTTCGGCATTTTGAACTACCAGTTGAGGGCCGGACTCCGGATCGTCTATTTTTTGCATTTCTGGGAAAATGAACCTAAGCGCAACCGTGTTCCTGTTTCCGCGAAACACAAAAAAGCTTCACCGAAATGCGGCCTGTCCTTGGTAGGCGCCCGTTTTTTTGAGGATAGAAGCCACAACTGGCGCCGGTTGCTGCTTCTTCTGAAAAAACATGCGGTTTTCCCCGGTTGTTTATCAGGCTCCCCAAACCCGACGGTTTTTTGAAATAATCTTGAGGTTATTCCAATAGTCGTCGGGTTAACTCTGGTTTATTGTGCTATTGTTGGTTACTTAATATGTTTTAAATCCTATTTTAGATCGGCAGCCCTTCTATCGATTTTTCCAGTTCCTGAGCTTGCCGGATGAATTGATCAACACTCATTTCGCGGAAGTAGATCAGTCCGTGCGTTGCCCTTACCAATGGTTTTTCATGCAGATAGAAGAAGTCTTTGCCCAGCAGCAACTGAATTTGTTTCAGCTGTTCAACCCAAACCCGTTGGGTCAGATGGCTGAATTTCCCGTCATGCTGATAGCTCGGGTAAGAAGCATCGACCTGGGTCAGGTAACTGTTTTCGAACGATTGATCGAGAATGAACAACGAATTCAGTGAAACCGGGACAATCACTTCGGTATCGGCCGGGTGATAGCGGAACCAAACATTCCGGTAGCCCACGATGCGGACATTCGAAGTGTCGGCTTCTTTTTTCCATTCCTGGACCGCAGCAGCAATGGCCTGCAATACTTTATAGTGCGTATCCGGGCCGCTCCCTTCGGGGTCCATGGCCAAACTGATAACCGTCGGTTTGTATTTTCTGAATTCGTTTAAGATTGGTTCCACATCGCGATCGCGGTCTGGTTTCGACGACAATCCTTTGCTGGTATAAAAACCAAGATTCAGGTGGTGAACATTGCTGACCGGAACACCAAAATGGGCCCAAACCAGTTCTTCTTCCATTTCCCTGATTTTCCCTTTCAGCTTCTGGATGTTTTCCGGGTTTTTCCCGCCATCGTAAGTGTTTTTTAATGAGATGATCATTTCGTTGATCTTCAGGATCAGCTCGGCTTCGTCTTTTACATTGTTTAGTTTAACAATGTTCCTGACAACGCGATGGCACACGCCGCGGAGCTTCTCTGTCGGGTTCATGGCGGCCACGGCGTCGAGGTAGTGGTAAATATCTTTATCCCATTTATATTTGTATCCTTCCGTGAAAAAATCCGGGAATTTTACCATTTGTATTTCGCCCTTTTTCAGAAACTCGAGTGTCGAATGCAAGGTCGAGATCAGGAATTTGTTGGTAACGGCATTAAAACCCGAAGTGGCCACAGCAAAGTGAAACTCGTTGCTGGCATCGCGTAACTGGCGGTTGGTGTGGGGCATAATTCCCAGCATAATGTCGTCGTGGTGCGGGCCGGTATGATAAAAGACTTGGTTAGACTCGCGCTCCATTCCTTTTTCAAGCTTGGCTTTGATCGAATTGATCACCGACGGAACTGTGTTTTCATCAATGTTCGGGATCAGCCTGCAGTATTCATCGGCTTTCAGGTCTTCGATGGTCAGGCGGTGCCCGAATTTATTGATCTTTTTACAAAGGTCGATGACTGCCCGTTCCGTTTTCTGGTGGGTCCATTCTCCGGTTGTGTAATATTTAAGCACGCTGTCTTCCAGTTTCACGGCTGCGCCATTGGTCAGGTAGAAGCGCCCATTTTTCAATTTTTGCAGCGCGGTTGCCGGAAATTCGTTGGTTGGCTCACTTTCAATTGAATTTTTGATGGTGTCGGCAATGGCTTCTCCGGCTGCAAAAATGATTGCGACAGCTTCCGGATTAAATGTGATTGTTTCCAGTCCGATGGTAATTACCAACCGTTTGCGCGAGACTTCGATGCCGCCCAGGTCGGCGGCTGTAACGGCCTGCGTTTCAAAATTGGTTGAGGTCAGGCGGGTAGTTGAGTAGTGATCGGTTCCCCGGGTATTGAAGGCAATGTGCCCATCCGGCCCAATTCCTCCCATGAAAAACCCAATGCCGCCTTTTTCCCTGATTTTTTGTTCGTAGGCCGTGCACCAGTTATCAATCATCAGGATTGATTTCTGCTGGATGTGTTCGGCCGGCGTGTTGGCATTCCTGAAACGCAATGACAAATCGATGGTCAGGTCGGGAAAAACGTCTGTATATTTTCGTCCTTCGAACAGTTCGATTTCGTCTGAGTTAATTAATAGTGCTTTGTTCCTGTCGAGCCCAAATCCGTCGATGAATTTATTGACAACGGCATTATAAAAGCTGTTGTGCTGGGCTGAAGAGATTGGGTAGAATTCATTCATCTGTACATATTGCAGCCCTTTCATATCGGGTTTTGTAATAGCCCCCAGCCCATATTTTTCGCGCAGTTTTTTCCCCTTTTCTTCATCCCAGTTGTCGAGTAGGTAGTGGGTAAAATAAAGGAAATAATCGGAGGTTTTTCCGGCGCTGATACTGACAACTCCTTCCGGGTTTTTCGAAACCCATTCGAGGAAGCGTAACGCACTCAGCAACCCTAACTTGGGAAAATTTTCCACGGTAATGTAAGGCATCCGTGTTGTCTGCCTGTCAATTCCGGCTTCCTGCAGGAATATCTTTTCTACTTCTGAAAATTGCGTAAAATCCATAGCGTTCGTTTTTTATTGCATTGAATTAAGCCACCGGATCCCGGGAAATCAGCGGAACCAGGTGTGGTAAGGTCTGGTCCCGCATGTTTCCCTTCAGTTGCAATTAATTCATCTTGTTTGTGTGTGATCTTAAACTTTATCTAATTCGTTTTCCAGAACCATGGCTGCGATGCCTTGTATGGCGGCATTGCTCCCGAGTTCCGAAAAACGGATTTGTATCTCGTTCCCTAAATCCGGATTACAGAACGTATGAATAGCCTGTTGTACGGGTGTCAGCAGGAACTGGTTTGCTTCGGCCATTCGGCCTCCCAATATAATTAATTCCGGGTTGAAGATCTGGATCAGGTAAGCCAGCCCTTTGCCCAGCCAAAATCCTACGTTGGCTAAGATCGAGATGGTATATTGATCGCCTGATACGGCTGCCTGAACAACCGTTTGTGTTTCGATCTTGTCCAGATCTTCTTGTACCAGCGTGCTCAGCATCGATGAGCGACCGGCTTTGATCCCTTCCCGGGCCATTCTGGCAATTGCAGTTCCCGATGCGATTGTTTCGAGGCACCCCTGTTTGCCGCATTTGCACAGCACCCCGTTTTCGACCATGGGTAAATGCCCAAATTCTCCGGAAAATCCATTCTTCCCTTTGTACAACTTGCCATTCACAATGATGCCCAATCCCAATCCCCAGTCGAGGTGAAGTACCAGAACGTTTTTCATATTCCGGGCGCCTCCAAAACGGAGTTCGGCAAACGCCCTGGCCTTGGCATCGTTTTCTATCAAAACAGGCAATTCAAATTTTTCAGAGAAAATAGCTGCTAACGGTTTGTCGATCGGGAAGTATGTTTTGTTAATTCCGTTTTTTGAATCAATAAGCCCTGGCATTTCAATGCCAACTCCCAATATGTTGGCCCGGTCGATGCCATATTTTTTTATCAAGGCATTGGTTGTCGCAACAATAGGGTCAATAATGGCCACCCCCGAAGAAATTACTACCGGAAGTTCTTCCTCTCCGAATACACTTTGGTTTCGACCATTGAAAATGCTGATGGTTGTTTTATGCAGGTTAATGGATATCCCTACAATATACAGGGCGTCTTCTTTGATCCCGTACAGATTGGGGCGGCGTCCCCCGCTCGAGTTGCCTTGTCCGAGTTCTTCAATAATCCCATCGTTTTTGAGCTCCGAAAGGAGGCTGATGATTTTGGGAGCGCTCAATTTGACCAATTGCCCCAAATCGGTATTGGTCATCGAGCCATGAAGAAACAGGTGCTTGATGATCTTCTTTTTTTGGGCCAGATTTTTCTGGAGTACCAGGTTCGATTCCAAATCCTGAATATTGTCTGTTTGAAAAAACCTCATGGTCAAAAAGAAATCGATCTGTGATTTGTCTTACAAATATATTTATTTTCTAAAATTATTCAAACTTTTATAAAAAATTAAAAAAGTTTTTTATTCTGCTCGAAAAAATAAAAATTGATGTGCTTTTTTTTCAGTTTCTGGCGGAAAGCAATGTGTGAAAATTTCTTCGCTTTTTCGTACATTGAAGTGCCCAATTCAGGAGGAGTATAAATTGGTAAATAGCTTATATCCAGTGCGATATTGCTCTTTGTTGGGGATAACTTAAACTCGATTCGGATGAGAACAAGTGTATTGATCCAGTTGCTTGGTTTATTATTATTTGTTTTTCAGGCAAAAGCTCAGTATCGAAATGAGATATCAATTCCTGATATTCCAGGCTATCTGACGTTAAAATGTGATTTTCACATGCATACTGTTTTTTCAGATGGCGATGTTTGGCCAACTGTTCGTGTACGCGAAGCCTGGGGAAACGGGTTGGATGCCATCGCTATTTCCGATCATATCGAGTACCGTCCGCATTCACAGGATATTAAAAGCGACCATAACCGTTCGTATGAAATTGCAAAACCATTAGCCGATCAGTTGGGCCTTATTTTAATTCGAGGAACGGAAATTACCCGAAAAATGCCCCCCGGACATTTAAATGCAATTTTTATCAGGAATGCCAATCTGCTTGAACGCGACGATTGGTTTGAAGCATGTAAGGAGGCCCACGAGCAGGGCGGTTTTATTTTTTGGAACCATCCGGGCTGGAAAGCCCAGCAACCTGAACGGACACTTTGGTGGCGAGAACATACCCGGCTGCTCGATGCCGGGCTGTTAGGCGGGATAGAAGTGTACAATAGTAACGAGTATTATCCGGAGGCATTGCGTTGGGCACAGGAAAAAGGACTGGCGATGATGTGTAATTCGGATGTGCACGATCCGATTGAGGTTCAATATGATTTGGCTAAAAAACATCGACCGGTTACACTGGTTTTTGCCACCGACAGAAAGGCCGAGTCGATCCGCAATGCATTGGAAAACCGGAGGACCGCCGCGTATTTTGGCGATTCTATTGTGGGCGACCGTCAGTTTCTGAAGCCAATCTTTCTGGCCTCAATCGAGGTTGTTTCCAATCCGGTCAACCTAAAAAATCAAACCGTGAAAAATATTGCCATTCACAACAAATCGGATCTGGATTTTATTTTAGTCCGAAGACAGCCATCTGTCGGATTTGACACCCCAAAGCATGTTACCTTGAAAGCACATTCGACATCCATGATTGAAGTTACCGGAACTTCTGACGAGGTTGCCGCGATGAAAAAGCTGAAAATATATTATGAAGTTACAAATCTGGTTGTTGGCCCTGGCGAAAGCCTGCCGGTGATGTTCGAGGTCGATAATCTGTGATGTGCCCTGAGTCGCCCATGGTCGGTGCACCATAAAAAAGCCTGGCTGTTTTTGTGCGGCCAGGCTTTTTTTATTTAGCGGTTTCCCGGATTATTTTACTTCCCCGTTGGCAATCAGCCATTCGGCGATCTGAACGGCATTCAGGGCTGCGCCTTTTTTAATTTGGTCGCCAACACACCAGAACGTCAATCCGTTCGGGTTGGCAATATCTTTGCGGATGCGGCCCACATAAACGTCATCTTTTCCTGAGACAAACAATGGCATCGGGTATTGTTTTTCGGCCGGATTATCAAGGACAGTCAGCCCTTTCAGGTTTTCCATGGCTTGGCGTACTTCAGCAACCTCGAGTGGTTTTTCCGTTTCAACCCAGATGGCTTCGGAGTGCGCGCGGGCAACCGGGATGCGGATACAGGTGGCGCTCACTTCGGCATCGGTATGCATAATTTTTTTGGTTTCCCAGTTCATCTTCATTTCCTCTTTGGTATAGTCGTTGTCGAGGAAAACGTCGATTTGCGGGATGATATTCATGGCCAGTTGGTATGGGAATTTTTTAACTGTTGGCTCCTGACCGTTGGCAACTTCTTTCACCTGGCTTTCCAGTTCGGCAATACCTTGGGCGCCTGCCCCTGAGGCAGCCTGGTAAGTAGCTACGTGAACCCGTTTGATTTTCGATAAATCGTTGATCGGTTTCAGGGCAACGACCATCTGGATGGTCGAGCAGTTCGGGTTGGCAATGATGTTGCGTGGGCGGTTTCTGGCATCCTCGGGATTAACTTCGGGGACTACCAACGGAACGTCGTCGTCGTAGCGGAATGCGCTCGAATTGTCGATCATGATGGCTCCGTATTTGGTAATCGTTTCAGCAAATTCTTTTGAAATGGATGCCCCGGCCGAAGTCAGCGCAATATCAATGTCTTTAAAATCGTCATTGTGTTTAAGTTCCTTGACTGTCAGCTTCTTGCCTTTAAATTTATACTCGGTTCCGGCACTCCGTTCCGAACCAAATAAAACCAACTCGTCGAGAGGAAAATTTCTCTCGGACAAAACTTTTAAAAATTCCTGGCCTACTGCTCCACTGGCGCCTACAACTGCAACTTTCATAAGTGAATAATTTATTTTTGATTGTCGTATGGAATAGCCATGGTTTAAATAATTCTCATTTCCGTTTGGTGGTTACCAAATCATGGCTATTTCATCTGTTTATGTTCATTTGTTTTAAATTCTCCTGAAATTCACGGGTAAAAAAACTCCTATCATTTCTGGAATTTTGTTAAATTGTACCAGGTAAAATTTTTCACTATTTTGAATTTCAGACCACAAAATTAGCTTTTTACTTTTAATTTTTTTTACAGATGCCTTCTTTTAAAAAGATTTTTTCAATTTTGCTTATTAATTTTTTAACGATTGTAAGCAATGCCCAAATAGTTTGGTCCGAGAGCTTTGCAATTCCGGGTCTTGGTTTTTGGGGAGATGCCGACGGGAAAACAGTCCATTCGGCCCCGGAACCCGCTCAAAAATGGGCTTTAGACTGCACAAGATGCACATTCGAAGACGCAAGCGATTATCTGAAAACGGTTACTACTTCCGGAGGCCGTCTGGAGGCGGTTGATATCGGTGGAGAAGCCGTTTGGACGTCAGCCTGGATTTCAATCCGGAACCTTTCCGGAGTGAGCGTTTCGCTGCTGGCCAAAGAAACCGGGAGCGGGAAAGATGGGCTAAAAAAGTACCTGAAAGCATTTGTGGAAATCGATGACCGGGAAGCCCGGCTTTTTGACGAACATGCTTCGAACGAAGGCGACTGGGGCGAAGCAACGGCGACCTGTTCCGGCATATCCGGCGACTCGTTCCGGATTGTGGTCCGGATCATGGACCAGTATGCTTCCGACAAAGTTATTCTCGATGAGGTGGCGGTTTTGGCCGAGGCTGGCTTTCCGGTCAGCGGGGCAAAACTTATTTTGCCGGGAACCCTGCTGATCAACGAGGTTCTGTTTAATCCCTACCCCAATGAGGTCGATTTTGTTGAGTTCTACAATGCTTCGGAAGATACGGTCAACCTGAAAAACCTGTGGCTGGCCAACCGCAACGATACGCTGGGCATCCGGCAAAAATACCGGATAACAACTGAAGATCGCTGGCTGTTGCCGGGCTGTTATGTGGCCTGTTCAACAAGTCCCGAAGTGGTGCTTAGCCGCTATCCGACAAACGATCCGGGTGCATTTTGTGCAATGAAAAGTATGCCGTCGTACAACGACGATGAAGGGCATGTGGTTTTGCTGAACGACTCGTTGCAGGTGGTCGATGAATTTCACTATTCGGAAAAGATGCACCATGCGTTACTGGCCGATCCGGAGGGCGTTTCGCTGGAACGAATCTCGGCAGATCGCCCCACGAATGAATGGACCAATTGGACATCGGCTGCCCACTCGGTTGGGTTTGCGACGCCCGGGTTGCCCAACTCGCAAACCCGGCAACCGGTTTCTGTTTCCGGAGAAATAACGCTCGAATCGGATGTAATCTCACCCAACGGCGACGGTTTTAACGACCAGGCCCGTATTGCTTACCAGTTCGAAACACCCGGTTTTGTAGCTAACGTGCGTGTGTTTGATGTGGCCGGAAGGCTGATAAACAACCTGGCCCGAAACGAGTTGCTCGCACAATCGGGGACTTGGGTCTGGGACGGGCAGACTGCTTCCGGAGACCGCGTCGGGCTTGGCGTTTATGTGATCCTGATAGACTTGCTCGACCCCGATGGCCGGCGTTCGGTGTATAAAAAAGTATGTTCTGTAACCGACCGGATAAAATAAAAGAACATTTGCATGAGAACTTGATTTTTGCACTTTTGAGTGAAAGCTTGATTTTGATCTTTGTATTTCCACTCTATGCGATATCTAATTTAGCCCGGAATGATTTGTAACAAAGCATTCATTACCTCAACAAATATCAAAAACTGAAACTCCTTCCCCTATGAAAAGAAGCTTCTTTTATTTGGTCGGCGCGAATTGTTGCGGTCGGCCAACTTTGGGAAAAGCCTGGCAACAACCATCCTGATTGGCTTTCTGGCGCTTTATTTTGGGATTCTTTTTCTGATGCTGGGCTTTGCCATCCCGAAAATACTGGCCGACGAATTTCCCGATGCCGACCTGGTCAGCAAATTCAACAGCTTTTTACTGGCGTATTTTGGGTTCGACCTGTTCATCCGGCAACTGATGCAGGGTTTGCCGACCATCAGCCTGAAGCCGTTCCTGGTTCTAAGCATCAAACGCAGCCGGATTATCCGGTATTTACTATTCCGTTCAGCTCTGAATTTTTTTAACCTGTTGCCGTTATTTCTGCTTGTGCCGGTGTTTTTCTCAACGGTTATTCCGGCGCATGGCACAGCAATGGCAATCGTGTGGTTAGTGGCTTTAATTTTCGTGGTTTTGTTCAACCATTATTTTTCGGTTTACCTGAAATGGCGCTTCAACGAGACCAATAACGGGTTTTACCTGTTTGTCTCCGTTTTTATCGGGCTGTTTGCTGCCAACTATTTTGGGATCATCGATTTTAAAGCTGCTTTCGGTCAATTGATGGATTTGTTGCTTGTTCAGCCGTTTTTGTTGCTGGGTTTCCCCATTTTGCCGTTGGTTTTCTATTTTCTGAACCAGTCGTTCCTGAAAAAGAAGATGTACCTCGATTTGCTCGAAGGCGCTAAAAAAGACGAAACGGTGCGCGACTTCTCCTGGCTCAGCCGGATGGGTGATTACGGCAAGTTTATCTCGCTCAATATTCGCCTGATCTGGCGCAACAAACGTCCGCGCTCGCAGTTTCTGATGACCATTCTGTTTCTCGGCTACGGGTTCCTGATTTATAAAGATACCGGGCACGGGGTTCCCGATGTCATGTTCGTTCTGGGCGGCATCATTATGGTGTCGATGTTTACGGCCGTGTTCGGGCAGTTTTTCCCGGCTTGGCACAGCAAATATTACCCGTTGCTGATGGCCCAGAACATCCGGATGAAGGAATTTTTGCAATCGTTTTTTGTGATGAATGCCGTAGTTTGCACGGTATATTACCTGTGTACCTTACCTTATGCATTCATGTACCCGAAAATTGTGTATGTCAACCTGGCCGTGCTTTTATACAACATTGGGGTTAATCCGTATATCATTTTCCTTTTTGGGCTCAACAGCAGCAAGTCGATCGATTTGGATGGCTCGGCGTTTTTCAACTACCAGGGCGTTGGCGCTTCGCAGTGGTTGATTTCCTTTCCGTTATTCTTTGGCCCGGTTTTGTTGTTCTATCTGGTGAAACTGGTAGCAGGCGCCGTTGGGGGCTACCTGGTCCTCGGGCTGTTAGGCCTAGCCGGGTTTCTGCTCCAGCCGGTACTTATCAACTATTTTTCGAGAGCTTTCCTGAAAGAAAAATACACCCTGATTAAAAACTTTAAACACAGCTAGTCATGATCGAAATCAAAAATATCATCAAAGCCTACAACAAGGAAGTTGTACTAAATATTCCGGAACTAACCATCAGCCGCGGCGAAATTTTCGGGCTGGTCGGCAACAATGGCGCCGGGAAAACCACACTGTTCAACCTGGTGCTCGACCTGATCGTGGCCAGTAAGGGCGAAATTCGGAACAATGGCATTGTTGTCAGCCAGTCGGAAGACTGGAAAGCATCTACCAGTGCATTTATCGACGAAAGTTTCCTGATCGGTTACCTGACAGCCGAAGAATACCTTGGTTTTATTGGCGAGTTGCGTGGCCTGAACAAAACCGATGTCGAACATTTTATCGCCGGATATGCCGACTTTTTAAATGGCGAAGTGATAGGTAAGAAGAAGTTCCTGCGCGACTATTCAAAAGGGAATCAAAAGAAAGTCGGGATTGTTGGCACTTTTTTGGGCGCCCCGGATGTGATTATTCTGGACGAGCCGTTTGCCAACCTCGATCCCAGTTCGCAGTTCAAGCTCCGGAAGCTGATAAAAGATCATGCGGCACAGTACGGGACAACTTTTCTGATATCAGACCATACGCTCGAAAATATTGCCGATGTGAGCAGCCGTATCGTGATTCTCGAAAAAGGGAAAGTGGTGAAAGACGTGCTGAAATCGACAACAACGCTTCAGGAAATCGAGGCCTTCTTCAAGCCGGTTGCCGAACCAGATTTGGTGTAACCGTTAAATAAAAGTGGCAAAGTTTCCGAGCGGATAAGCAGGAAGTCATTTATTGTCATTTATGGTCATTCATTGTGGGAATGACTGCAGATTAACAAATTGACGAATCGGCCAATTAACCCTTTTCTCGCTACTCATGTCTTGCGGTTAATGCGTTGTCAGTCAGTTGGTACAGATATTTAAAATATCTCATGGTTTGCCATCCGGAGAAACAGACTTTTTTAAAGCTTTTGCCGGAAATTAACCAGTTGATAGCCGTCGACTATCGGGCGATCCACCATGATGTGTGCCGTGGGCAGAAGTGTGAAAAGCCTGGAT
>JAJUGZ010000177.1 GCA_029265715.1 Bacteroidota bacterium | reverse complement strand
TGAAGTTTTATACCGAAGGTTTAGCAAAATTATGCTGGGCTGATGCCCAGCATAATTAAACTAAGAGGGGAAACCCTTCAGGCTCGGTATTGCCCAAAGGTTTAGTTGTTTAAAAATATAATTATCTGAATTACAGAAAAATAATTAATAAAAAACTTGGATTACAACATAGAAGGGGAAAAGCGAGCTGTACGAGCTTGGGGTGAGTCAATAAAACAATGAATTTGAAATACGACATTTATTCTTTTAACTTAGAAGCGTTTAATTTTCATTACTTCGTTCTCGAATTCCTCATTCGGAACCTTGGCCTTGTTTTTAATTTTGGTTTTGTAAGTGTAAATCGTGTTGACCGAATAATCCAGAATTTTGGCAATTTTCTCGCTGTCGTGGATTCCAAGCCTGATAAGGGCAAAAATGCGCAACTCGGTATTTAGCAGATGCCCCTCTTTGAGATGAATTTGTTCACCTTCTTTTAGCAGGTCGTTAAATTTCCGGACAAAATCAGGAAAGATTTTCAGGAAAACTTCATCGAAGTTATTGTAAAGGGAAGTCTTCTCTTTTTGGATATTAATGCTATCCAGTTCGAACGTCAGCTCGTCAAACTGTTTCCTTTTGAGTTTCCGTGCAATAGAATTTTTGAATTTGTCCAGTTTTTCAATCATCTGGGTATTTACCGAAAAGAAATAGCCCACATACTCTTCCTTTATTCTGTTGGCTACCAGTAACTCTTCGTTGGTGTAAGCTAATTTTTTATTGGTCGCCTCAATCTCATTTTTTACTTTCCGGAGTTTGTGCATCTGCTTAAAGATGATAACCAGCGAAATCAGTACAATAACCGAAAGTAGCGAGACAATGATTACAGAGTACCACAGTTTCTGTTTTTGTTTCTCGATGGTGACGATGTGCTCGGTTTTAATGACTGGCAAGTACTGTGAAATCTGCCAAAGCCGGAAATTTGATCCATAGAACCGGCTATCTTCCAGGGCGACATTGATATATTTGCTGGCCCTGATGATATCTCCTCTTTCAAAAAGGTAATTGGCCAAAAACAACAAGGCAACAGCTTCTTTCTTTGCGCTCCTGAAATCGGCAATTGCTGCCTCCGCCATATATTTCAGGGCATTGTCATGTTCTCCCAGAATACTGTACACAAAAGCAAGGGACATCAGTTGAAGCGCAAGCTGGTCGTTGTTAAGCCTGGTGCTGTTAATGAGCCTGTTTAATGTCTCAATCGCAGACGTATTTTCCCCCTGCTTGATGTTTTTCTGGGCACTCAGCGAAAGATACTGCCAGGAGCCATCCGGGTAACAAGATAAGGCCGAATCGATGCAGGCCATCCCTTTCTCGCGGTAAATTGCTGAATATTTGTGACTTTGCGAAAAGCTTTCCATGTCAAAATATCCCCGGCTCAATACATTGTAATAATTGGCTTTGGTTTGATTGCTTACCTGGTCCAGCCGGATTGATCTTAGGGTATCCTGCGATTCAGTGAATATTCCGGCCGAAATCAGTATATTGGCAAGTTCGGTTTTTGCCCGGGCAATCTTATCCGGGTCTTTTGACCGACAAGCAACCTCCAATAGCTTTTCGGAATAGTGAAATGCCGAATCAAATTTGAGGGTCTGGTATTCTTCACACAATTTCAGGGTGTATCGGAATACTTCGGAATCGTCATATTTCTTTTCCTGCGAGAAAAGTGTATCCTTTATGGCGTCAACCCGACTCTGTTTTTGGGCCACAAAATATTCCTTGTTTTTAATGACCTCATCCAGTTCGGCCAAAATGCTGTCGACCGATGCCTGGCAAAAAGCAGATATTTGAATCAATAAAAGAATAACCCCCCATGAAAATTTCATCTGATGTTCTGTTTTTAAATGATGTTCAAATGTCAACCTGATAGCAAACTTCGATGAAATATTGAATATTTGCAAATGGTTATTCTTAATAATCAAATGTGTTTTGAGAGACGGAGGAAAGAAAATGAAATTAGAAGCGATACATGCCGGGCATTTTGCCTGCGACGGTGGCACCCTGTTCAGCGTCATCCCGAAAGCCTTGTGGCAAAAAGTTTATACGGCAGATGAAAACAACCTTACCCGGCTGACATTGCGTTGCATGCTGGTTGATCTGGGCGAACACAAGATACTGATCGAAACTGGCGCCGGCGATCATTATTCCGAAAAGTACGCCCGCAACAACGGACTGGAAGATGTCGGGGTTTTGGAACAATCGCTGGCCGAAAAAGGGTATTCGCCGGAAGACATAACCAATGTGCTTTTTACACACCTGCACTGGGACCATTGCAACGGCGCCGTAAAAACGGTTGATGGCAATCTGGCGCTGACTTTTCCGAATGCCAGGCACTGGTGCAGCCGGAAACAATGGGAGCATTCGAAAGTTTCGAACATACGCGAGCGCGCGGCCTATCACCGTCCCATCCTGAACTTTCTGGGGAAGCATGGCAATTTGCAGTTGGTTGAGGCCGAAGGCGAACTTTTCCCGGGTTTTGATGTCAGGCTTTACGACGGGCATACGCCCGGACAGATGATCCCGTTTGTTCATGCTGGCGAAAAAACGGTTGTATATATGTCAGACCTGATCCCGACCACCGCCAATATCCCGCTGGTCTGGCTGGCCGGGTATGATCTGTACCCCGTTACCACGATGGAAGAAAAAGAACATTTCCTGAAAGAGGCCGCCGAAAAAAACTATGTGCTATTTTTCGAACACGATTATTATACCGAATGTGCCACGGTTGAATGGTCGGACAAAGGTCCGCGTCTGAAAGCCAAAATGAGTTTGGGAGAAGCAATCCGGTTATAACTTTCAGAATACAATTATTCCGGGGTTATATTATGAGGCGCCTGGGAAATGAGATTAATTGAGCGTTATCTCCGGCTATGGCTCAAAATCTTTTTTATCTTTGGACTGGCACGATAGGTTATCATGGAAAACGTTGGATTTGAATATTTCCCAGTAATTAAAACATATTTCCCATATGCTGGCATACGATGAAGTAAAAGATTTGATCTGTGATATGGAATCCGACAGGATAGAACGGACGACTTCTTTTAGGGAGGATAAAATTGGCCCCGCTGTTTGTGCATTCTCTAACGATTATCCAAATCATAAGGTCCCGGGATATTTACTATTTGGGGTGAATGACGACGGATCAATTGCCGGACAAACAATCACAGACCAGGAATTAAGAAATCTCGGGGGCATTCGTTCAAACGGGAATATCTTACCCCAACCATCAGTTACTGTCAGTCAGGTTTATCATTTCGGGGAAGGCGATGTTGTGGTCATGGAAGTTTATCCCTCTCTTATTCCTCCGGTAAGATATAATGGGAGGGTTTATATCCGGATTGGGCCGCGAAAGAGTATTGCAAATGAAGCCGAAGAAAGAAGATTGTCGGAAAAGCGGACCTCCCAAATGAAGACGTATGATGTACGGCCTTGTCCGGAAAGTACTATTGATGACTTGCAGATAGATATTTTTAAAACGACTTACCTCCCATCTGCTGTCGACAGGGAAATAATCCAAAAGAACAATCGCGATTTGAAACAACAACTGGCATCTCTGAGGCTATACGATATTGTCCATGACTGTCCGACCAATGCGGGGATACTTTTGCTTGGGATTAACCCGCTTTATTTTATTCCGGGGGCCTACATTCAGTATGTAAAATTTCCGGGCAATAACTTTTCCCCGGAAGTTGAATTGGAAAAGAAGTTTTCAGGAGCATTGGTGACCGAACTGGGGAGCATTGAAAATTTCATTAAGGACATTGTTATTAAGACAAAGCCGTTAAGAAACGATGAACGGATGCAGGAATTTCTGGTATCTAATTATCCCTTGTGGGCACTTCGTGAGTTCATCATGAATGCCATAATGCACCGCGATTATGAATCAAATGCGCCTATATATTTTTA
>JAJUGZ010000013.1 GCA_029265715.1 Bacteroidota bacterium | reverse complement strand
ACCGTGAAGAAAATACGTTGTAACGTGTTCATTTTTAGTTTTTAGTTTTTAGTTTAGTTTGTTCTGTTGTGCTGTCAGGAATTATTTAGAATGATTCTGTTTTGTTGAGATTCCAAACAATTTTTCCAGCTTAATGTTTAATGAAAAGTGTAAAAAAACAGGGGTACCCATTGTGTTTAAAAAGAGGATCGTAGTATTATATATAAATTAATGATTTTATATATTTGAATATGATCAAAAAAGCAATAGTCTGAGAATTGTGTGCAGAGCAAGTGTCGGGAGCTATTGCCTGTTGTTGTTTAATAACAATGTTCTTTGTTTAATTGATTCATTATAAGTTTTCTAACAGGTATGAAGCAAACAATTTTTACCAAAATCTGGAAGTTTTATGTTGAGGGTTTTAAAAATCTTTCTTCGTGGGGAAAGCAAGTTTGGATTGTAATTTTGGTGAAACTGTTTATTATGTTTTTTATTCTGAAGCTTTTTTTCTTTCCAAATTATCTCAAAACCAATTTTTCAACCGATGCACAACGAAGCAATCACGTGCTGGAAAATTTAACACAACCTCATAAATAAAAATCAATGTTTGAAGGAATCGACTTAGCTTTAGTAAACTGGTCGAGGGCACAGTTTGCCCTGACGGCCATGTACCATTGGATTTTCGTTCCGTTGACACTGGGAATCTCGATCCTGATTGCCATTATGGAGACGATTTACGTAAAAACGGGCAATCCGGAATGGAAACGGGTTACCAAATTCTGGATGACCCTTTTCGGGATAAACTTTGCCGTAGGTGTTGCTACCGGGATAATCCTCGAATTTGAGTTTGGAACAAACTGGTCAAACTATTCCTGGTTTGTGGGCGACATTTTTGGGGCCCCGTTGGCCATCGAAGGTATTCTGGCCTTCTTCATGGAATCGACATTTATTGCCATCATGTTTTTTGGCTGGAACAAGGTCAGCAAAAAATTTCACTTGCTTTCGACCTGGCTCACGGCCATTGGCGCCAACCTTTCTGCTTTATGGATCCTGGTGGCAAACGGATGGATGCAATTGCCGGTCGGGATGCAGTTTAATCCGGAAACGGCCCGGAACGAGATGGTTAGTTTCTGGGACGTGCTTTTTTCGCCGATGGCTGTTCATAAGTTTATCCATACAACCACATCGGCATTTGTGTTGGCTGCCATCTTTGTGATTGGTGTTTCGGCCTGGTTCATCCTGAAAAAGAGAGAGCTTGTTTTTGCGCGCAAAAGCATTTTAATCGCCTCGGTGTTTGGCTTTCTGGCTTCAATCTATACTATTTTTGCCGGCGATAGTTCGGCCCGCGATATCGCACACCACCAGCCCATGAAATTTGCTGCGTTCGAAGGTTTGTACAATGGGAGCGAGGGCGCAGGTTTGGTTGCCCTGGGATTTATGTCGACCAATTCGTCTGATCCCAAAAACGAAAACCTGAAAGATTTTACCATGAAAATTGAGATCCCCAATTTTTTGTCGTATATGGCCTTTATGAAATGGGACGCATTTGTTCCGGGAATTCATGATTTGATTGACGGAAATGAAAAATATGGCATCATGGCGTCGGCTGAAAAAATAAGAAGGGGACAAATCGCGATTGCCAAGCTGAAAGAGTTTAAAACAGCGAAAGATGCTGGGCAGGTACAACTTGCCGATTCACTGAAAACGGAATTTATGAGCGCTGATTTTCAGAAAGATTATTTCAAATATTTCGGATACGGTTATATCAGCGACCCGAAAACATTGGTCCCGAGTGTGCCGTTGTCGTTTTACAGCTTCCACATCATGGTGGGACTTGGCTTCTACTTTCTGATCTTTTTTGTTTTTGCCTTCATGTATGTCATCCGTGGTAAAATACATAAAAAACGCACGTTTCTGAAGATCGCAATCTGGACAATCCCATTGGCGTATGTCGCCAGTCAGGCCGGATGGATTGTTGCCGAAGTTGGCCGTCAGCCCTGGGTTATTCAGGATTTGATGCCGACCATGGCAGCTGTAACCCGGATTAGTTCAGGTGCCGTTCAGGTAACATTCTGGCTGTTTGCGGTGGTTTTCACTACGTTGTTGATCGCCGAAATCAAAATCATGACGCGGCAAATTAAAATCGGACCTAAATCAGAAGGAGGGCACAACTGATGTTTGAAGCATTATCATACTTTACATTACAGCAATACTGGTGGGCAATTGTATCGTTGCTGGGCGCGTTGTTTGTTTTTCTGACCTTTGTTCAGGGCGGACAAACGCTACTGTATACCATTGCCAAAAATGAAACCGAGCGTACGTTGCTTGTTAATACCCTTGGGCGCAAATGGGAATTTACTTTTACGACCTTAGTCACTTTTGGAGGCGCCTTTTTTGCCTCATTCCCGCTGTTTTATGCCACTTCGTTTGGCGGGGCTTACTGGGTATGGTTTGCCATTCTGGTATTTTTCGTGATTCAGGCTGTTTCGTACGAGTTCAGAAAGAAACCCGATAATTTTTTGGGTGCAAAGACCTACGAAGTTTTCCTGGTTCTGAACGGGCTTTTCGGAACAATCCTGGTCGGGACAGCTGTTGGCACATTCTTTAACGGGGCCATGTTTAGCCTCGACGAGATGAACCATGTTACCTGGGCAACGCCGTTTCGCGGATTAGAAGCTGTTCTGACGTTTCACAATGTGGCACTGGGTCTGTCGGTTTTCTTTTTGGCCCGTGTGCTGGGATTGCTGTACTTCATGAACTCGGTATCAAACAGCAACATCATGGAACGCTCACAAAAGCACCTGCTGTACAATGCCATTCCGTTTCTGGTATTTTTCCTTTATTTCCTGATTGCCCTGGTTTTGAAAGACGGGTTTGCCTATAATCCCGAAACAGGAGAGGTATTTGTTGAAGAGTTCAAATATCTGCACAACATCGTTGCCTTGCCGCTTGTGACTGTTATCATGTTGGTTGGCGTAGTTGGCGTTTTGTGGGGAATTATTTCTTCTGTGTTAAAACCCGGGACAAAAGGAATATGGTTTGCCGGTCCTGGCACTGTTTTAACTGTTTGGGCGTTGTTCCTTCTGGCCGGTTATAACAATACGGCATTTTACCCCTCTATTTACGATTTGCAGTCTTCGCTGACAATCCGGAATGCTTCTTCCAGTCAGTTTACCCTGACCGCGATGAGTTATGTTTCGCTGTTTGTGCCGTTCGTTCTGGCTTACATCTGGTATGCCTGGAAGTCGATGAACCGCAAACCAATCGACGAGAAGGAACTGAGCGAAGAACATCATTTGTATTAACTTGATATTTAAATGAATATGTATTTAAGTTCAATTTTGTGGTTTATAAGCTGGCCGGCTTTTATTGTACTTTCTTACCAGGTTATAAAATTTCTTCTGAAAAAGTACGAACCGGTCCTGGAACATGTAAAAAAGAAAGAAGAACATGTCGAATCATAAGTAAAAGGCGCTTTCCTCCGGAGGGCGCCTTTTTCGATCCGTCGAAATTCGGAAATGATTAGCATTTCTCTGGTAGTTTCCTAATTTTGTGAATGCGAACAACTAAACCTGAGTGCAATGAAAATTCTAACTATTTTGTCCGGACTAATCTTTCTGGTTACATCTTGCCAGAATAAATCGTCCGAATGGATTGAACTTTTCAATGGGAAAGATCTTTCCGGATGGGCGGCCATTGAAAATCCGGGCTCGTTCAATGTGGAAGATGGCCTGCTTGTTGCCGATGGGCCACGGAGCCATTTGTTTTATACCGGTGGTTTTAATAATGGGGTCTTCCACAATTTCGAGCTAAAAGCTCAGGTAAAAACGGCACCGCACAGTAATTCTGGAATTATATTTCATACCCAGAAACAAGATCGTGGATATTTACTCCGAGGCTATGAAGTTCAGATAAATAACTCGTACGAAGGGGATGGCGATTTTCGTGAGCTCAAAAAAACCGGAAGTTTGTATGGTATCCGCAATGTGTATTATCCGACAGTCAAAGATGACGAATGGTTCGAGCTTTCTTTTAAAGTTGTTGAAAATCGGGTCACCATTTTTGTGAATGGTACAAAAGTGGTCGATTACATTCAGCCTGACGATCCGTGGCGTCCGAAGAACGATAAGTGGCAAATATTTTCGTCGGGCCTGATTGCATTGCAGTGCCATGACAAAAATAGCAAGGTTTATTTCAAAAGCATTCAGGTGAAACCACTGCCGAAAACAGCGAAATTCGCAGTTCCGGTTAGCAAGGAATGGGACACGAAAATAACGAAGTTGTGCAAAGAGAATTTCCCGGTTATCGATTTTCATGTTCACCTGAAAGGTGGTTTGAGCATTGAACAGGCCTGTGAAAATTCCGTCAGGCTGGGCATTAATTATGGTATAGCGCCCAATTGCGGGCTAAAGTTCCCGGTAACCGACGATCAATCGTTGAACGCTTATCTGGATACGGTGCAACGTAAACCGATTTTCAGGGGCATGCAGGCCGAAGGGCGCGAGTGGGTAACCTTATTCTCTCCGGAAGCGGTTGCCCGGTTCGATTATGTGTTTACCGACGCGATGACCTGGACCGACCACAAGGGACGGCGAATGCGCCTTTGGATGCCTGATGAGGTTTTTGTGGACGATGAACAACAATTTATGGATGAATTGCTCGACAAAATTGAAAGCGAATTTTCGAAAGAACCTGTTGATATTTACGTAAACCCGACATTCCTGCCCGAAAAAATTGCGGCAAAATATGACGAACTCTGGACCGATAAGCGGATCGACCGGCTCGTTGCGGTTCTGGTGAAAAACAACATTGCGCTCGAAATCAATTCGCGGTACAAGCTCCCGTCAGAAAAAATACTTCGTAAAGCCAAAGACGCCGGCGTTAAGTTCACCTTTGGGACCAATAATACGGGCGCCGATCTGGGACAATTGGATTATTCGCTGGAGATGAAAGAAAAGCTTGGCTTAACTTACAAGGATATGTTTATGCCCAAACCTCAAAACAAGAAACCTGTTTTGTTGAAAGGCCTTCCCGATCAGATTACAGGCTGATTGGGTTATTTGTTTTCTTTAATGCCCAACGTGTTTTTTACCCCGCTGAAAACTGTCTTCCACCAGTAATTCAGAATAGACCGTTCCTGGTCGCGCTGAAACAGGATCGGGTCGGCTTCCAATTCTTTCCCGCGCGGGTTTCGGGAGCGGAGCAACAGGCTGTTGGCTATAAAACTGGCAAATTTTGCTTCGCGAGCCCCTTCGTCGGTAAATTCAAGCACCGAAACCTTCAGGTCGTCGTAGCCAAAAAACAAATGTCCGGTTGCTTGTTTGTTGTTTGCCGAGAACTGAAACTCGAACCGGTTGGTAATGCCCGATCGGATGGATACTTTGGTGGCTGGCTCTAACATGGGGTTGAGGCAGTTTATCGAAAAAGGCGAAACGTTTCCTTCGGCGTAGAACGAATTGTCGGACGAATTCATGTTGAATCTCATCGAAGTCTGTACGTTTGCTTCATTCATAAGACTTGCGCTGGCCTTCAGAAACAAATCGGGATATTTATTCTGGGTTGTTTTCTGATTCGAAAAGGGTTTTATCGTTGCCTTGATTTTGCTAAACTCGATTCTTCCATCCGGACTATTTGCATCAATTCGTTCGGAATAGGCTATGGTTGAGTTGATCAAACAAAGCGAGTCGAAGTTTAGCCCTGTTTTCATTGTTTTGAGCAGGTCCTGAGGCATTAAGGGCCGTTGGTTGTGGTTAAATGGCATTAATTTATTTCTGAAAATATCCAGGTTTAGCCGGTCGATACAGAGTTCGTTCCCGTTTAGTTCCCGTTTCTCAAACCAACGGTCCAGTTGCGGTTTGTTAAGCCGTATTTGACCGATAGAACCTGAAAAATAATCGGTTTGATACGGAATTATCCTGGAAAATTGCTCGGCAGTATAAGTTGGTTTGATTGCAATATTTGAAGCCGATAGCAATCCGTTTGCTGACGAGTATTCAAGCTTGTCGGCGATAATTCCGTAGTAGCCTTTTTTATCTTCCCATTTCAGGTTGTTGATCCGGAACGAATAATCCGAAGCATGCAGTAATCCAGCCGGCAGGTTTTTATCTACTTTGAAATTTTTCAGGTCAACTGAAATCTGGTTTTGTTTGAACGGTTTTGCCGGGCCGTTCTGAACGACAGTGGCATCGGTTATCGAAACAGTGCGGGCTGCAAAAACGTTGGCAAACCGCTCAAAATAGGGATACAGGTTGACCTTGAACGGATTAAACGACAGGCTGTCGGCGCGGTTTTTCGTGATGGTAAAGCTGGGGTTTGAAAGGCTGATTCGGTCAAACAGGTACTCATCGGCACGGTAAGCCGCGTCGAGGTCAAACCCGGTCAGGCTGATGGCCGGAATATGAATGTCAAATTGGTTCTCTGTTGTGCTTTTAGCTTTGGGGCCGATCGAAATATTTTGTGCTTCGATAGACCGGCTGGCGGTCGAGAAGTAAATCCGGTCGATGCCAATTTGTTGTTTTCTGATTTCCGGAATTAGCGAGAAGGCAGTTAATTCTGTTGAAAATTCGCCACTGTGAAATTCGGCGTAATTTCCGGTTTCCGATCGGGCGACGGTAATCAGTGACGATTGCATCTTTAGTTTTGATTGGGCCAGCAGATATTGTTTGGCTCCTTCTTCGGTATAAATTTTCAGGTTCCCGTTGTTTAGGATAAACGAGTTGATACTCAGTAGTTTTATTTCGTTCGGGACCGGAATGGTGAGTTGTTTGATTCCGTTCCCTTTTTGTCCGGAATTTTTTTTGTAAAATTTGATCTCCGGGTTTTTGATCAGGAAGTTGTTTACCTGCAATTCGCGATCGTAAACGGCCTTGATCAGGTCGACTCCAATTAGCCTGATTTCCGGGACCGACACCTGGAGGTGCCACGGGATGCGGTTGTAATCGGGCGAATTCACATCCGGGTAAAGCAATGCCCCGCTGACAAACGCTTCGCTGGTCTTGGTTGAAAAGCCAAGTTCGCCGGCTCTCAGGACGTGGACGTTATCTGACAGACGAAACATGTGGTTGTGAATCGATAACTCAACCTGGTCGGAAAACAGGAGCTTCCGGCTGTTTAGCTCATCGGCGTTGAGCCTGAAGTTTTCCAACCCGAGCGACAGTTTGTTGTCGACCGAAATGGTTTTCCCTTTCCTGCTGTGGTTAACCACTTTTACATTGGCCTCCGGAACGTCTAACTTTTCGATATGGATATCGGTCAGATAATTTGAAAGTAACTGGTAAAATTCGTCGATCCCGGATTTATTGGTTTCCTTTTTTAGAAAAGCGAAGTTTTCGAAATAGAATTCCGGCTGTTCAATCCGGATGGTCCCGACATCCAGCTTTTTATTAAAGAAAGCTTTGTGGATATTAGTATTTTGAAAAATGATGGAAGGCGCTTTGCAGTTATACAGTTCCGAGTGTTTGTTCTTTTCGAGCAAAGCTGCCACATTTTCGCTAAGTACAGGCGATAAATGCAAATTTCTGATTTCGGCCTTTCGCAAAAAGCTGGATACTTCTATTTTACCGATCGTCAGTTGGTGGACCTGGTCGAGTAATTTCATACGGTAATCCGAAAACTCCAGGTCGATGTTGTTGGCATAAAACAGGTTTTCTGATTTCGCAGCACTGATGGAGTCAAGGGCAAAGTTTGTCAGCGAAAATTTGAATTCGGATTTGATGCTCCCTTTTTTCTCCTTGCCGCTCAAGGTGTTGTATTCCAGATTGCCGGATCCGACAGAAATGTGGGTGGCATAAATGGCTTTCATGTAAACCGATATAAGCTGGTAAATCAGGCTTGGGCAGGTATTTTTGTTGGCCGGATTTTGGTTTTCCTGATCATCGAGCCGGATTTGCGGGTTAAAAATTGAAACCTGTTGCAAAAGGAGTTTCCGCGAATGAAAAGCCGACAAGAAATCGGTTCCCGAAAGTTTCACACTGTCACAGGTTACGTTGATTGCAGTTTTGTTTTTCCATCCGGGCGATTGCGTTCGGATAGGGTATAAGGTTATGTTGTTTATTGTCAGTGTGCTGTCGGTGGTTGAGGCGCGGAGACGCGCTGTTTTTAGGCGGTGCAACCCATCGCCCAATGTTAGTTCATAGTTGTCAACGGCCAGTTTTATTTGGTCCGAATAGAATATTTTTGCCGGATTGCTGCCTGAAAGAGAATCTAAGTAAAAGTTGTTCAGTTGTACGCTCAATCGTCCAAATTCTTGCTGGTCGGCAGTGTCTTTTTGGTTTTTATAGAGTTTCAGGTTGGCCTCTTTCAATGCAAAGGTCCGGATCGACACGCTTTTGAACTCATTTTTGACCAAATCAAACAGGTTGAAATTCCGGATGAGTTCTACCGCTTTTCCCCGGTTGTATTCGCGTGGACGAAAGCTGATTGTTGCTCCTTTCAGCACCAGGCTGTCGATCCGGACCGAGTCGGTTTGGTAAGTCTCGTCTTTCTTTTCGTTGGTAATCAGAACTTCAGGAACATGGACAAGATAAAGCGATTTATTCGGAGAATAACTGATTCCGGGCTTTAAATCAACATTTTTGGCTTCAATCCGGGCGTGGCTCAGCGAGTAGCGAATATCCACAGCTGTTAAAATATGGACACTGTCGGCCAGGTGATTTTCGTAATTTTGTAACCGTATGTAAATGTCGTCGGCATCAAAGAGTTTGCCGGGGTTGGGAAGAAGTACCGAATCGGTGTAGAAGTTCTCAATCCCGATCGAAATGTTTTCGGCATTCGATACCTTGCGTGTGTCGCCCAGCAAATTGTATAAGTTGTAATTGGCATTCTCCAGGATGATATGCTTTACCCGGATTGATTTTACCGACTTGCTCAATACCGGTTTAAGCTCCTGGAAAAAACTGTTCAGATTTTCCTTTCCGTTGTTCAAGGGAGTCGATCGCCCCACAATTTTAAAATCCGGTTCCTGAATTTGAATGGTGTTGATCGTCAGGTGCCTGTTGTGGAAGAAGCTGAGCAGGGCAATGTTCCTGATCCGGACCGACCTGGCATAAAATTGGTAGAGCTGGGCCGGCCGGTTTTGTGGCGAAAGTTTTTCGATTACTTCCGGAACCGGGTTGAGCGACACATCGCTGATTGTAAAACCAAAGCCCGGAAAATCGAGTTTGATCTTTTCGAACCGGAGTTCGTACTTTCCTTTTGATTTCTCGTTGATTAACTGAGGGAGGTGGTTGTTGAGGTAGTTTTGTGCCTGGAAATAGAGCCCGACATAAGCCAAAACCAGTAATCCAACAAGCCCGGATATGGACCAGATCAAAACTTTTGATATTTGGGATAATCTTGAGCTCATTTTTGTCGGGTTACAGCCGTTTTTGTAAACAACAATGCAGACCCGAATTTTGCAAAAAAGTTGCTTATTTAAAATAAAAAAGCTGCTTTTTACAGATAAAAGCAGCTTGGTTTTTAATGTGATGATTGACAGGGTTTATAGCTCCATGAATGTTTTTTTGATCCGTTCCAGTGCATCGTAAAGCTGATCTTCGGTAATGATTAGTGGGGGTGTGAACCGGATAATATGCTCGTGGGTCGGCTTGGCCAAAATACCATTTTCTTTCATGGCCAGGCAAACGTCCCAGGCAGTTTTACCATTTGTTGGCTTAATGGCAACCGCATTCAGTAAGCCTTTGCCCCGGACAACTTCAATCAGTTCCGAGTTTATTTTTTTCATTTCCTTGCGGAATATTTTTCCGAGCGTTTCAGCGTTTTCGGCTAATCTTTCTTCCTGAATTACATCGAGGGCAGCCATGGACACCTGTGCAGCCAGCGGGTTTCCTCCGTAGGTTGAGCCATGTTCGCCGGGTTTGATGGTGAGCATGATTTCATTGTCGGCCAGTACGCACGAAACGGGCATCGTTCCTCCCGAAATTGCTTTGCCCAAAATCAGGATGTCGGGCCTGACATTTTCGTGATCGCAGGCCAGCATGCGCCCGGTTCTCCCCAGCCCGGTCTGAACTTCGTCTGCCACAAACAAGACATTGTGTTTTTTGCACAAGTCGTATGCTTTTTTCAGGAACCCCTCTTCCGGAACGTAAACTCCGGCTTCTGCCTGAATTGGTTCAACCAGAAAACCAGCCACATTCGGATCGGCCAGCGCTTTTTCCAATTCGGGGATGTTGTTGTACGGGATGTTGATGAAGCCGGGGGTGTATGGGCCGTAATCGTTGTATGCATCGGGATCCGACGACATGGAAATAATGGTGATTGTGCGCCCGTGGAAATTCCCGTTGCAGACAATGATTTTGGCCTGAAGTTTCGGGATGCCTTTTACTTTGTATGCCCATTTGCGGATCAGTTTCAGGGCCGTTTCGTCGGCTTCGGCGCCTGAGTTCATCGGGAGCATTTTGTCGTAGCCAAATAATTTTGACATGTATTCTTCCCATTCGCCCAGCACATTGTTGTAAAAGGCCCGGGAAGTTAAGGTCAGTTTTTGGGCCTGATCGATCATCGCCTTGATGATTTTGGGATGGCAGTGCCCTTGATTGACAGCGGAATAGGCAGCCAGGAAATCGTAGTATTTTTTCCCTTCAACATCCCAGACAAAAACGCCTTCGCCCCGTTCGAGGACAACCGGGATAGGATGGTAGTTGTGTGCCCCAAACCGGGCTTCACGGTCCATGTAGTCTTTTGAAGTGAGTGTTTGCATAGAAACGATAATTAGTTTTTCACTACACAGAGTTAACTAAATTTCGTTCTTTTTCAAAGTGGCCCGAACTGTTTAAGAAAAGGGAAAAGAACTGTCGAAAACCGTTGTTTATTTCCAAATTAACTTTTCCAGAAAAGGATGATGGCAAATTCGCAAAGGACGAACAGGATGGTTAGCCAGATAAACCAGGGCCACAGTTGTTTGCCCGAATTCAATTCTTTCAGGGTCTCCTGAAAGGCATCTTTTTGAACATCCAGACATTCGGTTTTTTTTAATCCTTTTTGTTTTATCAGGTTGGTTATTTCGTTGGGGTGCCATGCCGCCAAATCAGATTCCTGTCGCGAATAATTATAGGAGAGGGGCACGACGGGGGTTTGTCCGTCATAAATCAGGTAATGCCCTGCCTCCGAAATTTCGTCGGTAAGGTTCAGTCGGGTTTGCCCGTTTCCAAACATTTCCGGGGCTAAGATATATGCTGATTTTGATTGGGTATTGACCAGCTTGAGGTTCCCGGATGAAGGTAAAACGCCTGCATCAAAATTTACGATGTTCGGATTTATAATGGTCCGCGAGTAAACCTGCGATTCACTGCTGTTTAGTGCCAGGTTGTAGATGGTTGGCACAAATATAATGTGCCGGGCAAATTCAAGGTTACTCTGATCGAGCGGGAAGGCAAAACTGTAAACATTTCCGTTGCCGGCCGGTGTGCGGGCAAGGGCGATTTCCCCGTTTCTGAATTTCAGGAGGCTGGTTTCCCTGACCTCGGGCCTTTCATGGAAAGAAAACCGGTTGCTGATTTGCGGAAGGTCGGCTTCCTCTTCTTGTTTTGAAAAAGCTTCTTTATACAGTAAATCCTGATAGTTGATTTCTGAGAGTTGTATGTTGTCGGCCGAAAATCCGGAGATCAGGTTGGCTTGTAAATCGCCATATAGCTGGTTGTAACTTTCCTGGTTGCAGTGGGGCGCCGGGAAAATGGCCAGTGTTCCGCCTTTCAGTACAAATTCCTTCAGCTCGTTCTGCAATCCGGAACTGATTTCTTGCAGGTTCAGCAGAAAAATGCACTGGTAGTTTTTCAACTGGCTGACCTGTATGTTGTTTGCGGTCGATTCTTCATACGAAATGTATTCGTCGTTGGCAAAAAGCGCTTTCAGAAACCCGGACCCATTATTTTCGGGAGTATAGATACCCAGCACCTTGGTAGAGCTTTGTGTTTGGTAGCTGAGAAACCAGTTATTGTCGTAAACAACCGGGTAGTCGTTTAAAGTTACCTGTCCGAGTTGGATGCCCGGAGAGGTGTTGGTGTAATTGAGCTCGATATTTTCTTTCTGGTTGGGCTCGATGGTCAGGTTGGCAATGGCTTTGACCGAATCGTTGATTAACAGTTTGACCGGTATATTCTGAAATGCCTGGGACGAATTATTTCTTACCCTGACAAACAGCTTTTCGGCCTGCATTAATTTCCGGCCCGGCGTTTCGAACCAGCACGAATCGATAAAGAGGTTTCCGGTTTCGGGTGCCTCAAAAGGGATCAGGTAAGCCCACAGGGACGTATCTGTTTTTACCTTTTCCGGATCAAACGAAATTTTTTGAAAATCGGACAGATAGTACAGCGTTTTATCCGTGCGTTTGTTTTGTCCTTTCAGGGCCAGGCTGGCCCGGTTGTATAATTGCGAAAATGTGACCGGTTGCGAACTTCCCTTAATTTCGGTTACTTCCTGGATAAATTGGTCCTTGCTCAGAAAATACTGGTGTTGTGGCAAAAAATCGTTGGTTAATAACAAAAACCGTGTTCCGCCCCCGTACGATTCGGCAATTTCTACTGCTTTTTTTTTGGCTGTTTCCAGTAACGGGCCTTCCGATGCTGTGGCTTTCATACTGAACGAGTTGTCGACATAAATAGCGACCGTTTGGCGGGGTGATTGCTTGCCGCGCCCGCTCAGCGGAATATAAGGCCGGCTGAAGGCCAGTACCAATGCTGCCAGCGCCAGGATTCGCGATAAAAGAATAAGCAGGTGCTTGAGTTGAGATTTCTTCCGGGTTTCCTGCTGAATGTGTTTCAGGAATCCAACATTACTGAAATAAACTGTTTTATACCTCTTGAAATTGAAAAAATGAATGATGATTGGCAGAGCCAAAACCAGCAGTGCAATTAAAAATGTTGGATAGAGGAACTTCATACGCGTGTATTTTCTGAAACAAAAATAAGAAAACCCGACAGCATCGGAATAGTTTAACCTGGTAGTTTTCCCGATACATAAATTTTTTAATTTTGATAATCAGAAAACAGAAACATTATAAAGTGTTACTTATGAAAACAACAGCTTCTGTAATAATCGGAATTGCAATTATCGTCTCATCAATCGTGTTTGGTATCTTTTTTTACCAGTCGAGACAAACACAGCAAACAGTCCAGGTAATTGGCTTTGCTGGTAAAGATTTTGAAAGTGATATTGTTAAATGGACGGTCAGTTTATCTGTCCGGGTTGGGTTGACCGATTTGCCCGAAGGGTACGAACGGCTTGCCAAAGAATTGAATCTTTTTCGGGACATCTGGGCTTCAGCCGGTATCCCTTCAACCGAGTTTAAGGTATTTCCGGTCAGCGTGATGGACGAATACGGGAATGGTCAGAAAAATGGATATTTGGTTGAGCAGCGCATCTACATTGTATCGAACGCAATTAATGAAATCGAGAAAATAGCGGTCAATCCGGAATTGTTTGTAAAAAAAGGCCTGGCGTTTAATTCGTCACAGATTGAATTTTTTAGTAGTGCCATCGATGCGATTAAAGTTGACTTGCTGTCGCAGGCGACTCAGAATGCACGGGAACGCGCGGCTAAAATCATCGAAACGACAGACATGAAAATCGATAAACTGATTTCGGCCAAAGCCGGGGTGTTTCAGATCACCGAACCGTTATCGACCGAGGTTGCCGGTTATGGAATTTACGATACCAGTTCGCGCCGGAAAAACATCAAAGTAACCGTTTCGGCTGTTTTTTCACTGAAATAGGAGTTGCGGTTCAGCGGGCATTGGCGAGCAGGTCGCGGGCTTCTTCCTGGATAATGGCCGGCAATACAATATTCCGGCGATTGATACTGATCAGCCATTTCCTGATTTCGTTGGGTTTCAGCGTGTACAAAACATCCCTGAATTCTTCAATTTGGTTGTCCGAATATTCTTCGGCGGGCATATTCTTGTAAGCATCCAGCTCTTCATCATCAAAATAGACAATCTCGCTATTGGGAAGGAGCATTTGATCGAACTCGCATACTTCGTGCGCGCCGCAGCAGTCTGATGCAACCTCCTTAATCTCGGACTGAGCCTCTGTGCCTTTTTTCTTTTTTAGTAACTGGGAAACTTTTGTCCCGATTACCATAACCGCAAACAGTGCAGTTAGTGTGATAATTAATGTAAGCATGGCGCAAAATTATAAAAGCTGCACAAAAAATTGGAACCACCAGGCAGGCTTTCTTTTGAAAATAACGGGAGAATAACAATCCGGACCGGAGTTTTTCTGCTGATTGTTTTAAAAATCTCTTGTGCAATGTTATTTTTAAGTGTATATTCGACACCTAAGAAAAACAAAAAGTCAATTTATAAACTAATTAAACTAAATGCGATGAGAAAATCATGGTTAATTGTATCTTTTCTTTTTCTGGGATTAATCGGATATGCGCAGGTTAATACTTTGGAAATTAATGCTGAAGGTTCGACTCAGCAAATCAGTAAAAATATTTATGGGCAGTTTGCCGAACATTTGGGGCGCTGTATTTATGATGGTATTTGGGTTGGTAAAGATTCGAAAATTCCAAATATAAACGGTTACCGGAAAGATCTGCTTGAAGCGTTGCAGGCTTTGCATGTCCCGGTGTTACGTTGGCCCGGAGGTTGTTTTGCCGACACCTACCACTGGAAAAATGGAGTTGGCCCGGTTGCCGACCGTCCGAAAATTAAAAATGTTTTCTGGGGAGGTACCGTTGAAAACAACGAGTTTGGAACACATGAATTCCTCAATTTGTGCGAGATGCTGGGTTGCGATGCCTACATTTCGGCCAACGTTGGCAGCGGAACGGTTGGTGAAATGGTTGATTGGATTGAATATATGACATCGGACGATGATGTTCCGATGGCTAACTGGCGCCGTCAGAATGGTCGCGAAGAACCATGGACCAATGTTAAGTTCCTTGGAATTGGTAACGAAAGCTGGGGATGCGGTGGTGACATGACCCCGGAGTTTTATGCCGATAAATTGCGCCAGTTCTCGGTTTACGCTAAAATGTACGGAGGAACCAAATTCCAACGTGTTGGTTGCGGATCAAACGGTCCTGATTACAACTGGACCAGCGTGTTGATGGAAAAAGGCCGCGGGAGTATGGATGCGTTGTCGCTTCATTATTATACCATTGCTACCGGAAAATGGGAAGATAAACGATCGGCAACCGGATTTGGTGAGGACCTGTATTTTGGCGGGCTGAAACAGGCTTTGAAGATGGACGAGATCGTAACGAAGAGTTCACAGATCATGGACGAGAAGGACCCTCAGAAACGGATCGGCCTTTTTGTCGATGAATGGGGGATCTGGACCGATGTTGAACCGGGAACCGAACCAGGCCATTTGTTCCAGCAGAATACCATGCGCGACGCGTTGATTGCCTCCGAAACAATGGATATTTTTAATCACCATAGCGACCGTGTGAAGATGGCCAATATTGCCCAAATGGTAAATGTTTTGCAAGCTATGATTTTAACCCGGGGCGATAAAATGGTCCTCACCCCGACTTACCATGTGTTTAAGATGTATGCCGTGCATCAGGATGCAAATCTGCTGAAAGACAAGCTGACTTGTGAAAAATATAAATTTGGCGAAGAAGAAATTCCGGCAATCAGCAGTTCGTCTTCAATCGATAAAAATGGGAAAATACATATTTCGCTGAGCAATGTGAACCCCAACAAGGAGATCCAACTGGCGGTAAAACTCAATGGGAAAAATATCAAAAAAGTAAACTCAGCAACTGTTTTGACTGCTCCTGCGATAAATTCATTCAACTCGTTTGATAAGCCGAACGTGATTGCCCCGGCTGAATTCAAAAACTATAAAAAAGCTGGAGACAATAGCCTGACTGTGACTCTTCCTGCAAAATCGATCGTGGTTCTGGAGGTAGAATAATCCCTGTCTTCCAAAAACCGGTTTTTATATCATATTTTGAAAGCCTCCCCGGAATGTTTGTGTTCCGGGGAGGCTTTCTGCTTTAAAAATAGGTTTATTGTGCAGCAATGTTTTTCTTATAAACCCCTGACTGGTTTTTCTGCTTCCCGAATAATCAATAAATTTCGGCAGAGTTTTTTTTTGATCAATTATTTCCCGGAGGTAATTTGTGCATAAATCTGTTTTCATAACAGTCTTGATGGCCTGCCTGTTCTCCTTTCCTTGTTGGGGGCAGACTGGCTCGTATAAATTCAGGCATCTGGATATTGCAAATGGTTTGTCGAATAACCAGGTGAATGCCATTCTGAAAGATAGCCGTGGCTTTATTTGGTTTGGTACGGCGAATGGATTGAACCGGTTTGATGGCTCCAGATTTTTGGTATTTCGGAACGACCCGGCGGTGGCTGGTTCATTGCCCGACAACCAGATTACCTCTCTTTTCGAAGATGAAACCGGAAAGATCTGGATCCAATCGGCTGTTGCTTATTCTGTTTTTGACCCTGAAACGGAACGTTTTAGCGTTCAATCCGATTTGTTTTTTAAAACCGATCAGGTTCCGGTTGAAAACGTTTCGCAGGTTATACGCGACCGGGATGGTAATTTTTGGGTAGCCAACAGCCAGTCGGGCCTGTACAAGTATGAGGTAAAATCCGGGAAGGTTATCAATGCGTTGAATTCGTCCGGTGATCCGCAGTCGGTTTGCGATAATAACGTGAGCGGAATTTCGGCTGATCGTTCTGGTGGAATCTGGATTGTTCATGGTGCGGGAATGGTCGAGAAAATAGACCCCTTGACCTTAAAGGTCGTTCGGCGATGGGATTTGACCGGCTATATCCCCGTCGGAAGTAATTCGTGCCGGATCATGGCCGATGCAGATCAGGATGTTTGGGTCTATTCCCGAAACGTGCCAGCTGGTTTAGTTTTCCTGAATACCAAATCAGGCTCGGTCAAACATTTGGTGAAGTCGGAAAAACCAGCTGGCGGATTGAGCTCGAACTTAGTATCGGCGGTTGTTCAGGACGATAAAGGAGTGATTTGGGTCTCGACCGATCATGGCGGGATAAACCTGATCTGCAAGCCGGATTTCAGTATCCGATATTTGTGGAATAACCCGGACGATGAGACATCCTTGTCTCAAAATTCAGTCACAGCACTTTATAAGGATGATCTGGGAACGATCTGGGCCGGCACCTTCAAGATGGGTATATCTTATTACCATGAAGGCTTAATCAGCTTTCAGCATTACAAACATTTGCCTTCGAATGATAAAAGTTTGATGTTTAGCGATGTGGATTGCTTTGAAGAAGACCTGTTGGGTAATTTATGGATTGGGACCAATGGCGGGGGGCTGATTTGTTTTGATCGGCGCAAAAACGAATTTCGGCAGTATCTAAGCAATCCGGATGATCCCAACAGCTTAAGCAGCAATGTAATCGTTTCGTTGTATGCCGACCGCAACAATGATTTATGGATTGGCACTTATCTGGGCGGTTTAAATCGGTTCGATGGCAAAAATTTTATTCGTTATCCGGTTTCAGGAGGAGAGAAGGGGAATACCGGAGCCAGTGTTTGGGACATCTGCGAGGATCGGAACGGAAATTTCTGGCTGGCCACAATGGGTAATGGGGCAAAATATTTTAATCCGAAAACCGGAAGTTTTCTCGATTATCTGTCAAGCCCGGAAAACTCGGTCCGTTCGAACTTCGTATTTTCAGTTTGTATCGACAGCCGCGAAAATGTCTGGTTTGGCACTTCCGACGGCCTCGATTGTCTGGATAAAGCGACCGGACGGTTTACGCATTACGGGAACGAGCCGGGTAACACAAATTCGCTGAGCAATAACAATGTTTATTGGGTTGTGGAAGATTCGCGGCATTTGCTCTGGGTTTGTACCCGCCAGGGGTTAACCATTTTAGATCCAGAAGCCGGAAGTTTTACCCGGATTGGACGGAAAGAAGGACTGCCAGATGAGTCGGTCCTGACAATTCTGCAAGACAAAAACGGTTCGATGTGGGCAAGCACCGGCAATGGGTTGTCGAATATCCGGGTTTCTGCCGATTTTAAGAAAAATCGTGCGTTTCAGATCGTAAATTTTGATACGACCGATGGGTTGCAGGGAAAAGAATTTAATACCCAGGCGGCTTTCCGGACAAGAAACGGGGAGCTGATATTTGGAGGGCCGAACGGGTTCAACATTTTAAATCCTGGCGAAATCAGGCCGATTGATTATGTCCCCAATGTGGTGTTGACCGATTTATTGGTGTTCAACAAAAAAGTTGCGGTGCATGAACGGCTGAATGGGCGCGTGATCCTCGATAAAGTGGTAACCGGACTTTCAGAAATTGAACTGAAATACCGCGAAAATGTGTTTTCAATTCAGTTTACAGCGTTGGATTATTTTTATCCGGAGAAGTACCGGTATGAATATAAGCTGGAGGGTTTCAATACCACCTGGCTGACCGATGAATCGAAAAATAAGCTGGCGACCTATACAAACCTTGATCCGGGCGAATATCGTTTCCGGGTCCGGGTAACCGATCAGTTTGGCCGGCAACGCGAGCTGTCGCCTTCGCTCAAAATTGTTGTCAGGCCACCGTTCTGGCGTACCCATTTAGCTTTTGTCCTTTATGTGATTTTGCTGGGGGCGGTCCTCGTTTTTTTGAGGCATTCGATCCTTGAGCGCGAACGCCTGAAATTCAGGGCACAGCAGGAACATCAGGAAGCCGAACGGGTGGCCAATCTCGATCGGTTGAAAACCCGTTTTTTTACCAATGTGAGCCATGAGTTCCGAACGCCGCTTTCGTTGATTCTTGCCCCGGTCGAAAAAATGCTGGATGAGGCTACAGATCCCAGGCAGCGGGCCCAGTTGGGCCTGGTCCATCGAAATGCACGCCGGTTGCTGAACATGGTGAACCAGTTGCTTGATTTCCGGAAAATGGAGTTTCAGGATTTGAAAGTCGCCCGGTCGTTGGGCGAGATAATTGGTTTTATCCGGGAAACATCGTATGCTTTTACCGACTTGTCGGAGAAAAAGGGGATACATTTTTGTTTTGAAACCACGGTTGACGAGTTTTATACCCGTTTTGACCGGGATAAACTCGAAAAAATCCTGTTCAACCTTCTCTCGAATGCGCACAAGTTTACTCCGGAAAACGGGAGGGTAACGGTTTCTGTTTCGCTAAAAGATGTGGAAGTGAACCCTGAAAATGCCGATGTTCTGCCGGAGGCTGACAAAACACTTGTCGTTTCTGTAGAAGATTCAGGAATTGGAATCCCGGCCGATAAACTCGACCGCATTTTTGAACGCTTTTTTCAGGATGATATCCCGGCTGCAGTTGTCAATCAGGGAACCGGGATTGGCTTATCGCTGGTTGCTGAATTTCTGCGATTGCTGGGTGGACGGATATCTGTTAAAAGCGAGGTTGGCCAAGGAAGTTGTTTTACGGTTGAACTGCCCGTAAAACAATATAGCAGGCAGGATGCTGGCGTTGTTGTTGAAAAACAGGATGTTGCTCTGAACAGTCAATCTGCCTCTGTAGAACCGGTAATTGAACCGATTGGAAAGAATAAACCTGGTCCGAAAAAGAACACAGTCCTATTGGTTGAGGATAACGATGATTTTCGGTTTTATTTAAAGGATAATCTTTCTCACAACTACCATATCCTTGAAGCCGAAAACGGGAAAGCGGGTTGGAAAAAGTGTCTCAATTTTGTGCCCGATTTGGTGGTGAGCGATGTTGCCATGCCATTGATGGATGGTTTGACGCTGTGCAATAAAATAAAAACCGATCCGAGAACCTCGCACATTCCGGTTATATTGTTGACTGCCAGGATTTCGGACGAGCAAAAACTGGAGGGGTTGCAAAGCGGCGCTGATGATTACATAACTAAACCATTCGACTCGAAATTATTAGAGCCGCGAATTGAGAACCTGATCAGGCTGCGGGCCCAACTGCGCGAATCGTTCAATAAACGAATAGAAATTGAACCGGCTGAAATACCCGTTGTATCACTGGATGAAAAACTGATCGGGAAAGCCGTTTCGTTGGTCGGGAAACATCTCGAAAATCCTGATTTCTCGGTCGAAGAGCTCAGTCGTGAGTTGGGGATGAGCCGTGTTCATTTGTATAAAAAACTGTTGTCGCTCACCGGGAAAACCCCGGTTGAGTTTATTCGAGATATCCGCCTCGAGCATGCTGTGGTTTTGCTGGAGAAAAGCCAGCTATCGGTGTCAGAGGTTGCCTATAAAGTAGGTTTTAACAATCCACGGTATTTCTCCCGATATTTCAAAGAAAAGTACAACCGGTTGCCTTCTGAATGCAAAGGAAAAGGCGAACATGCCTGATGCCTGCCCGCCTTTTCGTTGTGCCTATAATCTTGATTTTCGGGCCTATTCCTGCGATTCAACGATCATTCTTGCAAGACCGGGCGAAAAATAAACTTCGTAATTGCCTTTGTCGTTGGTATAAACAAAATAAACTTCGATGCCCGGTAATGTTTCAAGTAACTTTTTGCTTTTATCTAAGCCCAATACCATGAAACTGGTAGCCAGGGCATCGGCCGTGATGCAATCCGTCGCGATTACCGTTGCGCTTAATAACGTATTACGTGCCGGGAATCCCGTTTGGGGGTCGATTGTATGTGAATATTTCACCCCGTTTTCAACGTAAAACTTCCGGTAATTACCCGATGTGGCCAAGGCTTTGTTATCTAAGTTGATAATTGCCTGAAGATCAGTTCCTGGCGACATATTCCCGTCTTCTGGCTTGTCGATACCGACCCGCCACAGGTTTCCCGAAGCATTGCGGCCTACCCCGCGAACTTCGCCTCCAATTTCGACCAGATAGTTTTTTATGCCCCGGGCTGCCAGAAAATCACATACAATGTCAACCGAAAAGCCTTGTGCAATGGCGTTTACATCTAATTTTACGCCGGGATAGGCTTTTATGATTTTACCATTTTCGAGGCGGGCTTTGTCCATCCCGACAAAAGTCATCAGACTGTCGATATATGCAGTGTCGTGTTTGGCTTCAGGACCATTCCCAAATCCCCAGGCTCTGACAACTGGCCCAACGGTGATATCAAATGCCCCTCCGGATAGTTTGTTCACTTCAACCGATTTGTTGAAGACTGTGGTAAACCACTCGTCCAGAACAACATCCGGTTCGTTGTTGTTTATTCTGGAGATAATTGACGTTGAATCGTAAATCGACAGTGACTTGTCAAATGCTTTCAGAATGGAATCAATCGCATCCGAATAGTCTTTGCCTGTCGAATTTTCGTAGGTTATGTGGTAATTGGTTCCCTGGGCAAAGCCGGCTATTTTTTTGTATTCATATTTTTTTTGCTGGCATCCTGCAGCGAGGAGGATTGCAAGTGCAAAGACTAAAACTGTTTTCATCGTATCGTTTGTTATTACCTAATCGAAATTTTGCGTAAAGATGTGCAAAGATTGTTTAAAAAGCAGGGCCAATCAGTTTTTATTAAGTTTCGGTCAATTTATTTAACGGATCGAGCGAGAATATCGATTGCCTGCAAACTGTTTATAGTTTTGCACGCAAAAAGAAAAAGATGTGGGTTGTTCTGGCGTTGGTTTCAGCTGTATTGCTGGGAGTTTACGATGTTTTTAAGAAATTGGCCCTGAATAATAATGCGGTTTTACCGGTTTTGTTTATCTCGACGCTCACAAGCTCGGCCATTTTTCTGCCTTTGGTTATTCTCTCTTATTATTTTCCGGATTGGGTGAACGCTTCGTTTTTTGTGCCATCGGTTAGCGCATATCAACAGGTATTAATTTTTATCAAATCGATAATTGTTGTATCCAGTTGGATATTCGCGTTTTATGCAATGAAGTACTTGCCGATCACAATTGTTTCGCCGATTCGGGGAACTGGTCCGCTTTGGGTTCTGCTGGGCGCCATCGCTATTTTCGGTGAACATTTGAATGGTTTTCAGTGGGTTGGTGTTTTAATTACCTTGTTCTTTTTTTATATGCTTTCCACGGCCGGTAAGTTGGAAGGGATTTATTTCACAACGAACAGATGGGTTATTTTCATCCTTGTCGGGACCTTGCTGGGTGCCGGGAGTAGTTTGTACGATAAGTATATTATGCGACAGGTCGACCGAATGGCCGTACAGGCTTGGTTTTCGTTCTACCAATCGCTGATCATGGTACCGGTTTTGGCTGTTAATTATTGGAAGAAACCTTTCGAAAAGCGCGATAAATTTGAATTTCGCTGGTCGATTCCGGCAATTGGTTTGTTTCTGGTAATGTCTGATTTTGTTTATTTCTATGCCCTGAGTTACGAAGATTCAATGATTTCAATGATTTCAGCGTTGCGGAGGGGCGGCGTCGTCATTTCTTTTTTGATCGGAACGTTGATTTTTACTGAGAAAAACATCGTGAAAAAAGGCTTGTACCTGGCTGGTATTTTATTGGGGATTATCCTGATTACGATTGGCTCGCATTTGAAATAGAATACATGGCAACACGAGTTATTATTCAAAAATCTTCTTGTATTCCAAGTCTTGTTTGATACTCTTGATCAGGTACTCTTTGCATTTGTATTTACGTTTCTTAGCATACTTTTCGCCTTTAAATCCCATGATCTGGGCGATGTGCTTCAACGGAACTTTATCAAAAAACATCTGGAGAATTTTCTGACAATCTTTACCCAGGTTTGCAAAATGCTTTTGGTATAAGCGATATCGTTCGTTTAAGTCAACGGTTTTTTCAAACGCATCGTCATAAATGTTGTCGTCGTACTCGTGGTTATCCTGAATTTTTTCTTTTTCAGCTTTTCGTTTTTCGAGCTGTTTTAGCCATAGAAATCGACAAACAGAATATAAATAGGTTTCGAATGAGCAGTCAAGAAGCAATTCGTTCGCTTTCAGCTTGCGGTAGATGATAATAATTGCTTCTTGAAAAACGTCGTTGGCATCATCATCATCTCCACTGTTTTTTTTGATGAAAGAGTTAATTTTATAGTAGAAGTTTTTATAAATATACTGCAATACAATACTATCATTCCGAAGAATGCCATTAAGAAGCTCCTGGTTCGAATAGGTAATCATTGCGAAATGTTATTCCGTTTTAGAATCGTTCCCTCAAGTGCTTTAAGTTACATGTTTGATTGATGTACCTTAATTTGCTGGTTAAATATGTTCATAAAAACGGAAAAATGCAAATTCTTATCTTCGAATTTCAAAAACTCAGGGAAAAATGAGTAAAAATCGGGGCCGAAACACGAAAAGTTTTTACCCTTGTGTGGCTTCGGTTTTGAATATTCGTTTGGCTGGTTACTTTTGCCAACACAATTTTCAACAGTAAATCAGACGATCAGAAAATGAAGAAAAAATTAGTTTGTCTTTGCAATATGGTCACGTCAGCAGAAATTGAGGCTGCGCTCAGCGCAGGTGCCTGCACGACCGAAGGCATTCAAAACAAGACTGGCGCCGGGACTAATTGTGGCAAGTGTTTGGTTGAAATCGACACAATGGTTGACGAGTTTAACCGAAACAGAAAGCCCGATCCGCAACAAAAATTTGATTTTTAGCTAAAGAAAAGCCTGAATGAGCGATGGCTTCTATTCAGGCTTTTCCCGCTGGGTTTTGGTTTCTAGAATTTGGCAACTACCTGTCTGATTTGGACCAGCTTCGATAACAGTCCTTCCAGTAAATCGAGCGGCAGCATGTTCGCGCCATCCGATTTAGCAATGGATGGATTCGGATGGGTTTCGATAAAAATGCCATCGGCGCCAACGGCTATTCCGGCCCGGGCAATGGTTTCGATAAGGGCTGGTTGTCCACCGGTTACTCCGCTTGCTTGGTTGGGTTGTTGCAGCGAGTGGGTTATATCGAGGATAACCGGGCAGTTACTGGTTTTCTGCATGACGGGGATGCCGCGATAGTCAACCACTAAATCCTGATACCCAAATGTTGTTCCGCGTTCGGTAATCATGACCTGATTGTTACCGCAGTCGCGAACCTTCGCTACGGCAAATTGCATGGCTTCTGCCGATAAAAACTGTCCTTTTTTTATATTCACTACTTTCCCGGTTTGCGCTGCGGCCATCAGAATATCAGTTTGGCGGCAAAGGAACGCCGGAATCTGTAATACATCGACATACGGCGCGGCCATCGCCGCTTCGGGGGCGCTGTGGATATCGGTAACGGTCGGGATGTTGAATGTTTCGCCAACTTTTCGGAGAATGTTCAGGGCTTTTTCGTCGCCAATTCCGGAAAACGAGTCGATGCGCGAGCGGTTTGCTTTCCGGTACGAACCTTTAAAGACATAAGGAATCCGGAGTTTGTCGGTAATTGTCACGATGCGTTCGGCAATTTCGAGAGCCATTTGTTCGCTTTCGATTACGCAGGGACCGGCCAAAAGCAAAAAATTTGAGCCTTCGTACTTGAGTTTTGGGATCATAACATGAATTTTTTACGAAGATAACGTAATTTTTGGCAGAAGACTGCCCTGATAGTTCCCTCTCAGATTAAAATAAAAAGACTCCGGGTTGACCGGAGTCCTTCCATTGAAATCAATAAGTCGATTATTTCGTAATCTATTTTCAATTTTAAAATTGAATGCTGTAGCCAACGCCTATAATGTGATTTGTCGGGTCATCGGCTGCATTAAAATCCTGGATCCGGTAATAAAGGCTTAGTTCGTTTTTCTTGTTAAAGGCGTACGATAATCCGCCGGTGTAACGGGTTTTGCTAATTTCTCCGGCTTTCAGATTGTGAAAAAGTTCGACCGAGGCAAATGGTTCGAATTTGGATTTGGGAATATCGTAATCGATTTTTATGCGGTACCTGAAAAATGAAGAATGGTCGGTTTCTTCGTTGTAGTTGTCGGTCGAATTGGTGTATCGCAGGCGAAAGCTGAATGCCAGTCGGTTAAGGTCAAATCCTGATTTTGCATCGAAGGCAAACCGGTTTGACGTTTGGGTCCCTTTCTTTTTTTCTTCGCCGGAATACCGGTAGTAGCCGCCTACGGTTAGTTTTTTTATCACTTTGTACGACAAACCGCTTTCGATGATATATTCCGACAGGGAAAGTCCTGGTTCAAACCGCAATTCCGGTGTAATCTCGAATTTCAAATTCGAGGTAATTTTTTTTGATGCTTCGATCGCATACCAGGTGTACAGGCCATCTTGTGCTTTGACTGTTGCTCCGGTTAACAGAATGATTGTAAAAATGAATACTAGTTTCTTCATAAGGGCGGTATTATTGTTTCTTTTTGCTCCCGTTGACATCGTAATAAATATTGATGAGGCAGATATCCCGGAGGAAATCGATTTTTACAATTTCTGCCCGTTTGATGTTGATTCCGGTACGCGCTTTCAGGTCTTCAAGCAGTTCGTTTTGGCGGTCGGCATGGATGTTTTCAATCTTTTCATAGATAATTTGCTGGCTGATTTCCTGTCGAAGCATCAATACTTTTTCTAAGGCCCAAAGTGTGCCGATGACAAACAGGTTGGTCGAAATAAGCTCGGCATAGCTGACTTTTTTATTAGCCAGCGCATTGATTACCGAAACAGCAATTACAACAAAAAGGTATGTCATTTCCTTGATTGGAATGGCGTCGGTGCGGTACCTGATAATTCCGAAGATGGCAAACAAACCGAGAGCAAAACCCAGTTCAAGTTTTACATTTTCAAGCAGAATACACAGCAGGAACACAACAATGCTTACGGCATAGTAGCTGAAGTAAAAGTCTTTACGTTTGCTGTTTTTTGCATACAGGCCAACTACTAAAACTGAAATCACCACCGTGTTCAGTAAAAAACGGAGCACCAGTTCGGCCAGGTCTTCGCCATTTAGGAGTTTGATGCCCAAGAAACGATAATCCTCAATAAAGCTATTCACCGAGGTCAGAATAAAAGATAAATAAGCCATACGATTAATTTGAAAAATCTTTATGAATGCGAAGTAATTGCGGTTTAAAGTTGTTTTTTTTGAGTTTAGGTTCGAGCAGGGCTCTTCCCATGCAGTATTTACTAAATCCGGCCATCCTGATTTTGTGTTGTTGTAGCTCTTCAACAATGCGGGCCGGGCGGGAACTTTTGCTTTGTTTTACTTCAACGATTACCAGGTTTTTTAGTTGAACAGATGCGGTTCCGTTGTCGAAACCCGGAAGCAGGTCGATCGTGACCCGGTCGGTAAATTCTTTATTAACCAGCGTAATGCGATTAAATAAACTCCTGATTTTCGGAACTAATAGCGTAGAGTTATACGGGGTGCCGTCGTTTAAAAAAGCCAGCTCGTCAGGATATAACGAAAGCGAATCGTCCTTCCGGCTGATGCGCTCTTTTAGTGTTCGTCCTTTGTTATTTTTGAATTTGATCTCGAGAAAAGTGTCATCAGAAACGACATACTTTCTGGAGCGAACCTTGTACCGGTTCAACTTCCCGTTTTGGTGGCACAAGTACATTTGGTCATCCGGGGTGTCGAAATAAACCGTGTCATAAGGCATGATTGTTTTATCCTGAATGGCTAACACGTTATAATAGGGCGTGATGTTGTTCAGGATTTCCGGAAGCTGGCTTAGGTGCAGGCAAAACTTTTTATCGGTGCGGTTCATGAGTTTTACGCTGTCCATTTCGGCGAGCGAAACTCGTTCAAAAAGGTCGATATGGTTAGCAACGGCGTTCATTGTGTTCTTTGAAAGTTATGCTAAGCTAATCATTTTTTAATTCGTTTAATCAAATTGTAACATTTATACACTTTGCCTGCTGGTTACCCTACCTGCCGACCATGTTTAAAAGCAAAAAAGGCCTGAACACATGCGGCGTTCAGGCTTTTTTGTTCTTTATAGGTGATTTCTGTTGTTTATCGTTTTTTCAGGAGCACAACGTTTTCAACGTGGTGCGTGTGCGGGAACATGTCGACCGGCTGGATTTTTTCAACGCGGTAGCGTTCGTCCATTAGAGCGAGGTCGCGGGCCTGTGTGGCGGGGTTGCAACTTACGTAAACCACTTTTTCGGGTGCTGCTTCCACGATGGTTTTCACCACATCGTCGTGCATACCGGCGCGCGGAGGGTCGGTAATGATAACATCCGGACGGCCATGGGCTGCAATGAAATCAGCATTCAGAATGTTCTTCATGTCGCCGGCATAGAATGTTGTGTTGGTTATGTTGTTGATAGCCGAGTTGATCCTGGCATCTTCAATTGCCTCCGGAACATACTCGATTCCAATTACTTTTTGAGCTGAGTGGGCTACAAAATTGGCAATGGTGCCGGTGCCGGTGTACAGGTCGTAAACAATCTCGTTTCCGGAAAGGGCAGCAAAATTGCGGGCCACTTTATACAGTTCGTAAGCTTGTCCGGAGTTGGTCTGGTAAAAACTTTTGGGGCCGATCTTGAATTTCAGGCCTTCCATTTCTTCGAAGATATGATTGCGTCCGGCATAAACAATAATTTCCTGATCGGTCAGTGTGTCGTTGGCTTTGTTGTTGACGACATACATCAACGAGGTTATCTCGGGGAAGCGTTCGGCAACGGCATCGAGCAGCAGCTTGCGGCTTTCGGGTTCGTCGTTAAAGAAGACCACGATCAGCATGATTTCGCCTGTCGAGGCCGTTCTGACAATCATATTCCGGAGCAGGCCGGTTTGCTCTTTCGGCGCAAAAAACGGCATTTGATGCGATAGTGCAAACTCGCGGATAAAGTTGCGGATGTCGTTCGACGGATCGGGTTGCAGCCAGCATTTCCGGATGTCGACAATCTTATCGAACATGCCGGGAATGTGGAAGCCCAGGGCGTTCATATCCATCTCGTCCGATTTCTTATTCACTTCGTCGAACGTGAGCCAGCGTTTGTTCGAGAAACTGAACTCGAGTTTATTCCTGTAAAAAGTGGTCCTGGCCGATCCTAATATGGGCAGGAGCTCCGGAAGTTGTACTTTCCCGATGCGGCGAAGCTGGTCTGACACCTGCTTTTGTTTATAAAACAGTTGCTTCTCGTAGGGGAGGAATTGCCATTTGCAGCCGCCGCATACCTCGAAATGTTCGCAAAAAGCCGGGACACGGTCGGGCGCATACTCGCGGATTTTGGTCACGTAGGCTTCCTGATAATTTTTGCGTTTTCTGGTTACCTGCAGGTCGACCACATCGCCCGGAATGACATGCGTGGTAAACACCACCACATCGTTTACCCGGGCAATGGCTTTTCCTTCGGCGCCTACATCGGTTATCTTAACGGCTTCGTAATGCGGTTTGCTTTTGCGGCTTCTTCCCATGATCGTTCTAAAATTTCCGCAAAAATAATCAATTCGCCGAAACAAGCGGACGTAAACACAATTCATTGCTGCCCGTTGCTTGCCTGGCTAAATCAAGATGCATGTTTTAAACATGCATCTTGATTTAGCCAAAACTGAAATAGAGAACATATCTGTTGTTATCTTTACAAAAAATTAAACAAGATGAGGATTAAAAAGCGTTACTGGATTGCCGGAATTATCATTTTAATTGTATGCGTGGTTTTGTTTTTCCTTTCGACAATGGTAAAAAACTGGCTGGTGAAAAACAGTGAATCACTCATCGGGCGAAAACTTGATATTGGCGAGCTGCATTTTAATTACGCGAAAGTAGCGGTGCATGCCAAAGACGTTGTGCTTTACGAGGCAAACGGTACCGATCGGTTTGTGTCGTTTCGCGAGTTGTACATCGACTTTAGTCCCTGGAAACTGCTGGGCCGCGAATATTCCTTGTCGGAAATCCGGATTGATCAGCCGTATGTGCAGATTATTCAGAATGGCGACCATTTTAACTTCGACGACCTGTTGCCCGAGGAAGACAGCACGCGGGTGGCAGAACCTGATTCGACCTCGAAGGCAGTTAAGTTCAGTATTTACAATATCCAGCTGACCAATGGTGAATTTTCGTACACCGACCAGCAAATCAACAATCATGTCGTGCTGAATAACCTGAGCCTGGACTTGCCGCTGATTGCCTGGAACAGCAACCAGTCGGACATGGGCGCAACCTTTACGATCGGGGAGAAGGGGAAAGTGATGGTAAAAGCTCTGGCCGATAATCAGACGAGGACATACCAGGTTGATGTGAAAACGACTGATGTGTCGCTGAACCCGGTGACCAATTACCTGAAGGACTACATGGATGTTTCGTCGCTGGAAGGGCTGCTGACCTCGGAAATCCGGATATCCGGAGACATGAACGATTTGATGAATATAACGATAAGCGGCCAGGGAAAAGTGACCGGTTTCTCAGCCATCGACGGGCGTTCGGAAAAGATCTTATCGGCTCCGGAAGTGCGGGTGCGGATTGCTGAGGTGAACCTGAAAACCTTTCATTTCGGGTTCTCGGCGATCGAGGCCGATCATCCGCATCTGGTTGTCGCCCGCGACAAGGATATGACAAACCTGGAACGTTTCTTCCTGCCGTATTTCCGGAGCGATTCGATTGCAACGGTTGTGGCCGACACAACGTCTGGAGCAATTGAAACAACGTATGCCATTGATACGCTCCGGATTAACAACGGCGAAATTGCGATTGCCGATCATACGCTGAACCGTCCGTTTAATTACACGGTGAACGACCTGAACCTGACGATGGAAAGACTGACCGGGAGTTCGGAACGGATTCCGCTGACATTTTCGGCCAGGCTTGGCAACCGTGGAACGCTGGAAGGCAAAACGGTACTGAATATGATGGAGCCGATGAACCTGGAATTTGACGGGAAACTGAAACGGCTGGATGTAGTGAGTTTCTCGCCGTATTCGGAGTATTATATCGCGTCGCCGGTTACGCAGGGATGGTTAAATTACGATTTGCAGGTGAAGATGAGCCCGACTTCGCTGGTGAACCAGAACAAAATCCGGATCGAGGAACTGGAATTTGGCAAACGGACCAAGGACACGACGGCTATTATTAAAGTGCCGGTGCGTTTGGCTCTGTATATTATGAAAGATGTGAACGATATCATTTCGATTGATCTGCCGGTAAAAGGTAATCCTTCCGATCCGCAGTTTAAGCTGGGCAAACTTATCTGGAAGACCTTAGGTAATTTGATGGTGAAAACCGCGGCATCGCCGTTTAAGGCATTGGCCGGACTGGTAGGTGCTAACCCGGAAAGCATAGAACGCTTGCAGTTCGAACTGGCACAAGATTCGCTGACACAGGCTCAATGCGCGAAACTTTCTAAACTGGCCACTATTTTGAAGAAAAAAAACGAATTAGTTATTGAAATGGTTCAACACACTGATGTGGCGGGAGAAAAACAACTGCTGGCGGTCAAACTGGCCGAAGAAGATTACCGGGCGTCGCTGCAAGGACAGTCTTTGCCTGCCGACAGTCTGGAAGCCGGGTTTAAGGCTTACGTCAGGCAGCATGTTGCGGCTGTTGATTCGCTGGGCATGGGAAAAGCTTGCCTGCAAATGATTGCAGCGTCGAGGGTTGACAACCGGTTTGCAGCATTGCTGGAAAAACGGGACCAGCAGGTCCGCGATTTTCTGGTTACCTCGGAAGGACTGCCCGAAAATTCGGTACGGGTTTCGACGGCCGACCTGAATAACCTGCCCGAACAGTTGCGGGTGCCGGAATTTAAGGTGGAAGTTTCTCTGAAATAAGAAAATGGCCTGTTGTTTAATTTAAGATTCGGAAGTCGTTTGGGGATAATCCCGTGTTTTTCTTAAACATCCGGGTAAAATGCTGCGGATATTTAAACCCCAGTTCATAAGCAATTTCGCTGATCGATTTGCTGGTGTCATAGATTCTTTCTTTGGCTACCTCAATAAGTTTCAGCTGAATATGTTCCTGGGCCGATTTGCCGGTTTCCTTTTTCAGAAGGTCGCCCAGATAGTTTGGGGATAAAAACAATTTTTCGGCGCAGTAACGAACTGATGGAAGTCCTGATTCGATTGTCATGCCCGATGCAAAATATTCGTCAAGTATCTTTTCGAACCGGGCCAGCAAATCTTTGTTTACGGGGTTTCGGGTAATGAACTGACGGTCGTAAAAACGCTTGCAATAATTGAGGAACAGTTCAATATAAGAAACGATCAGCGTTTTACTATGCATATCGATGGCGTGCTCCAGTTCGTATTGTATATTCTCCAAACAGTCAGTTATGATTGCCCTTTCTCTTGCTGAAAGGTGTAAGGCTTCGTTTACTTCGTACGAGAAGAACGTGTAGTCTTTAATATTTCGCCCCAACTGAGTTCCGTGTATCAGGTCGGGATGAAATATTAGGGCCCTGCCTGCTCCTTTTTGTTTAACGTCGCTTTCTATTCCATAAACCTGGCCCGGGGCGATAAATATCAACGTGCCTTCCTCGTAATCGTAAGTGCTCAGTCCATAGCTCATGTTACCGCATTTCACATCTTTTAAAAAAATGGCATAGAGCCCCAACTGACTCCTGAAATAGCAAAAGGGCTCCGTCTTTTCAAAATCAATAATACTGATCAGAGGGTGCAGCGTTTCTATTCCGACCAGGTTGTTGTATTCGGTAACGGTATTTATTCGGGTTATTTTGCTCATTACAACGATTTTGTTTGAATTTCGAAACAAAAGTAACAAACTCATTTTTAAAAAGGTAGGCACAATTACAGATTCAGTAATAATGGTAGATTTCTCTGTAATTTGGGTAATTCGTTCCTGATTTTTCCATCGAAATTTGCAGTGTTGGATTTGTTAAAAAAGTTATAAACAGAAAAATTGAAAAACGAATGAAAAATTTCACTCATTACAATCCTACCCGAATCGAATTTGGGAAAGGTAAGGAAAGAAACATCGGGCAGTACATCTCAGAATATGGCGTAGAAAGAGTATTGATTGTTTATGGTTCGGAACGAATCAAAAAGAGCGGTTTATTCGATACGGTAACAAAGTCGTTGGCTGACAATAAAATCAGTTTCGAGGCATTGGGCGGTGTACAAAGCAACCCAGTTTTGAGCAAAGTTTACGAAGGTGTGGCCCTGGCTAAATCAACTGGTGCCGAAGCGGTATTGGCCGTTGGCGGCGGCTCTGTGCTTGACTCGTCCAAAGCTATCGCCGCCGGAGCTGTTTACGAAGGCGATGTGTGGGATTTCTTCACTTACAAAGCTGTTCCAAGCAAAGCACTTAGGATTTTTGATATTATGACCCTGGCGGCAACGGGCAGCGAGATGAATAATTTCGCCGTAGTGACGAAAGAAGAAACCAAGGAAAAATTCAGTCTGGCAGGACCTGCAACTTATCCAACAGTTTCGGTAATCAACCCCGAATTGCAGGCAACCGTAACCAACGAATATCTGGCATATTCAGCCGCCGATATTTTTGCGCACAGTTTGGATATGTATTTATCGGTCACCTATTTGCCTGAATATATAGCCGGATATGTTGAAAATATCCTGAAAACGGTTATCCGAACTACGGAAATCCTTTTAACCGATGCAAACAATTATGAAGCACGGGCTGAATTTGCCTGGACTGCCACTCAGGCTCTGAATTTCACCACGTTTTGCGGAGTAGAAAACAATCGCTACGATACCCACTTCCTTGAACACACCCTTTCAGCCGAATACAACATCGCCCATGGGGCCGGACTATCAATCCTTATGCCTGCCTGGATGAAATGGCAAAAGAACAATCAGCCGGAGCGTTTTGTGCAATTCGCAAAAAACATGTTTAACGTAGATGGTGCTGATGCCGGAATTGAAGCATTGAAACAGTGGTACCGCAAAATTGGGGCTCCGGTAACATTAAAAGAAGGCAACATTCCGGAAGAAGATATTCCAATGTTGGTTGAAAAATTGTCGGCAGTTGTGAAAATGTGGGGATCCGAAGCGCTTTACTCTAAAGAAATGATCAGGATTGTTCTCGAAAATTCAAAATAAGGATTTGGAAATCAAATATATGGATATATTCGAACGATTGCAAGCCGGAGAATCAGTTTCATTCAACGACCCACAGTATGCTGAAATTTTCGGAATTGTGTCGCGTACCATGAGGCTATTGGCAGAGCTTAACGCTTCTGCCGATAGCTCCGAGGTACGGAAAATACTTAGCAAAATAACCGGTCAAACCATTGATTCAAGCACAATGCTGTTCTTACCATTTCAAATCAACTTAGGTAAATTCACCCGAATTGGTAAAAATGTGTTTATCAATCACGATTGTACTTTTCTGGATATGGGCGGGATAACCATTGAAGACGATGTCCTGATTGGCCCCAAAGTTTGTATAACTACCGAGAGCCATCCGCTCGATCCAAAGGAAAGGAGAAAGCTACTGGCAAAACCGGTAGTAATTAAGCAAAATGCCTGGATTGGGGCAGGGGCAACCATTTTACCCGGAGTAACCATTGGCGAAAATTCAGTAGTTGCCGCCGGAGCAGTAGTCACGAAAGATGTTCCGGCGAATACAGTGGTTGGAGGAGTTCCGGCGAGAGTGGTTAAAAGCACCATTTAGTTATATTTAAATACATGATTACAATGAGAACAACTGAGATATTCCCCAAAGGACAGAAAGTAACCGGCAATTTTATTGGTGACGCATGGGTGGAGATGCTTTCGAATGATGTAGCCAACTTCGATGCGATGGTTTATAACGTCACCTTTTCCCCGGGCAGTCGCAACTACTGGCATTTGCACCCCGGGGGACAGATTTTGCTTTGCACATCGGGCGAAGGGTATTATCAGGAAAAAGGCAAACCTGTCCAAGTGCTCAAAGCCGGCGATGTGGTAGAGATCAAGCCCAATGTGGTGCATTGGCATGGCGCTGCGCCACACAGCGAATTTGTGCATTTGGGCATCACCACACAAGCCAGTAAAAATGCCGTTGTGTGGTATGGGCCCGTTTCGGATGAGGAGTATGCAGAAAAATCGTGAAGAACGGATTGCATGATGTCTTTGGGCCGAATTATAACCTCATCTGATTTATTTCGCCTGTCCTCTGATTGAGGATTTAGGTTTCTTGTCTGAAAAACCATATTTTGGGGCTTGTTGTAATCCATTTTATACATCCAAATGTTATACCTTCATGTCGTTTAATTTTAAGGCAGGAGGGACAAATGGTACTGGCGTCGTTTTTAATTGTTTTAGGTTTTGCTATCCTGATCAAAGGAGCCGATTGGCTGGTCGATGGTTCGGTGGCCCTGGCAAAAAAATATGGCGTTTCTGATTTAATGATCGGGCTGACTGTCGTTGCTTTCGGCACTTCGGCCCCCGAACTGGTGGTTAATACGATTGCTTCGTGGCAGGGCCGGGTCGACTTTGTTCTGGGAAATATTATCGGCAGCAACATCTTCAATTTATTCATGATCTTGGGCATATCGGGCATCATCTTGCCAATCACTGTAAAATCAATAACGGTTTGGAGAGAAATTCCCATTTCGGTTGTGGCGACGATTGGCCTGCTGTTACTAGGTAACGATTTTTTTCTAGGTGGCGGGGCCCGGCTTTCGAGACTGGACGGAATCCTGTTGCTGGTCGGGTTTGTCTGCTTTTTCTATCTGGTTGTTTTTCGGATGAAAAGTGATGAGGACGATGAAAAGATCCTTTCTTCAGAAAAGCCGGCCTGGATGATTTGGGGGCTTATCGTACTTGGTCTCTCCGGATTAATTATTGGCGGGAAAGTGGTGGTTCAGAACGCGGTGGTTGTTGCGTCGAAACTGGGCGTCAGCGAAAAAATGATCGGGTTGACCATCCTGGCAGCCGGCACATCATTGCCCGAATTGGTTACGGCGGTTGTTGCGGCGCTCCGCAAAAACAGTGACCTTATTATCGGGAATGTGATCGGGTCCAATATTTTCAATATCCTGTTGATCTTGTCGGTTAGCTCACTGATCCGCCCGGTTCCGGTTGGAACAAACTTTAATTTCGACCTTTTCCTGCTGCTGGGTGGGTCTGTTTTCTTGTTTGTTGCAATGTTTACCGGTCGGCGTAAAAAGATTGACCGTTGGGAGGCCGGACTTTTGTTTGTTTTCTTTTTTTTGTACATGGCCTATCTGATAGGGAAAGAGGTATAGCATCCACCCGAGAAAATGAATGGGGCCAGCCGAAGGCATTTTTCCTATCTTTGCCTCGCTGAAAACTAAAACCCGGGTTCATGATTCTGGCTTCCATACTGGTGTTGTTTTATTTTCTGACACCTGCGCTGATTGTTTATCTGACACACATCTCGAAGCTGGCCAACAAGATTGGTGCTGTAGTAATGGCCTATGCAATTGGGTTACTGGTCGGAAATTCAGGATTATTTCCAACAGCCACCGAAGCCTACAGCGCGCTTGTTGCCGGCAAATCGTCGCTGCCCGGCGATCAGGTCACAAAGTTGCTACAGGATGGCGTTATCACTCCTGGCGATGTGTTTAGAAACGAGATCTCATCGATTCAAAATAACATTATAACGATCGTTATTCCGCTGGCTATCCCGTTGTTGCTTTTTTCGCTCGATTTGAAACGCTGGCTCAAGCTGGCCCGCGAAGCCATGCTTTCATTGGCGCTTGGCGTAATTTCGTTGCTGATTGTCGTTATTGTCGGGTATTTTCTTTTCAAAAACAGCATCGATGGAGCCTGGAAAGTTTCTGGAATGCTGGTTGGCATTTATACCGGTGGCACACCTAACCTGGCTGCCATCAGCACGGCGCTCGAAGTGAACCCCACTATTTTTATCCTGACCCATACCTACGACCTGGTTCTGGGGGCCGTTTGCCTTCTTTTTTTGCTTACCAGCGCGCAGCGGTTGTTCAACCGGTTCTTACCGCATTTCAGTGAGAGCCACCGGCATGTTAATCTGAAAAATATTGTGCAGGAAGCCGAAGGTGTTGATAACTATATTGGTATGCTGACCCGTTCAGTGGGCATCCAACTGGCAAAAGCATTGGGGCTCGCTATTTTAATTGTCGCAGCCGGGGGCGGGCTTGGATTGGTTGTTCCGGAAAAAGCCAGAATGGTTACCGTTATCCTCACCATCACAACGCTTGGACTGGCTTTCAGCACGATCAAGTGGGTAAACCGGCTGGAGAAAACGTTTCAGCTGGGCATGTACCTGATTATTGTATTCTCGTTGGTTGTTTCGTCGATGGCGAACCTGTTGGGTATGTTCCGGATTGAATTTCTGAGCCTGTTTCTGTTTGTTGTGTTGGGTGTTTTTGGGTCAATGATTATTCACGTGGGGCTGTCGTATATTTTCAGGGTCGATACCGATACCACGATCGTTACCATTACGGCCCTTACCTTTTCTCCGCCGTTTGTGCCGGTCGTAGCCGGGGCGCTCCGTAACCGCGACATTATTCTTTCCGGACTTACCACCGGCATTTTGGGCTATGTTTTCGGGAACTACCTGGGAATTGCATTGGCTTATTTCCTGAAAGGATTTTAGCTTTTCGTGATGAGTTTAACAACATATCTGTTTCGCTGTTTTTTTTCGTTATTTCGGTAATGGTAACTACCCTGTTAAATTGTTATAACGAGGTATTTCCCGAAAATTGTAATACATCCGGGAGATCATCCTGACGAAGAAAATTTTTGCAGATTATGAAGAAACACTCAGTTTTTGTTCTGTACGCTTTTTTGATTGTGATATGGAGCCCATTCTTCTCATTCGGGCAGGCCGTTGAGAAAAAAACATTGACCTATGGTGATTTTGCTTTATGGAAAACCATTGATGGCGCCAGCATCTCGAATAACGGCCAGCTGGCTGCTTTTGAAATCAATCCGCAGCATGGCGACGGGAACTTGGTTTTAAAGTACCTGGAAGGGAAAAAAAACGATACGCTGGCCAGAGGGTACGATGCCAAAATTTCTCCGGATAACGACTATTTGGTTTATAAAATCAAAACCCCGCTCGATACACTCCGGGCCGCGAAAATTAAAAAACTGAAAAAAGAACAAATGCCCCAGGATAGTCTGGGCGTTTTAATCCTGAAATCGCACAAAGTGTATACATATCCACGGTTGAAAAGTTATGATATCCCGGAAGAAAATGCCCGGTGGATTGCTTTCTTAACAACTCCGGAAAAGAAAAAGGATGAAAAACCGGATGATAAAAGAAAAAAAGGCTGGCCTAAGGCAGAAGAAACATCAACATTGGTCTTGCTTAACACTGCAACTGCCGATACGCTTTCAATTCAGCATGTTTCTGATTTTCATTATGCCCGAAAAGGTCACAGCATTTCTTATGTGGTCACCATGGCCGATTCAATGATTCGTTCCGATGTTTACATTTTTGACACAGAATCCGGCAAATCCCGTTCTATTTTCTCCGGAGCAGGAACTGTTAAACAGGTAACAACCGATGATGAAGGTGGTAAATATGCCTTCCTGTTTTCGCCAGATACCACTAAAAATAAGACGTTTGCCATGTATTTCGGATCGTTGATACTGGGCAATCCGGTTGAAGCCGTCAATAAATCGACCCAGGGGATGCCAATTGGCTGGGCTCCTTCCGAAAACGGAGAGTTAAAGTTTTCGCAAAACGGGCAGCGCATTTTCTTCGGAACAGCCCGGATCCCGGCACCGGAGCCCAAAGATACGCTGGCCGATGACGAAAAAGCAACCTTAGATGTGTGGAGTTGGCAGGATATGGAATTACAGTCCGAACAGAAAATGAAAGTTGATAAGGAAAAGAAGAGAACGTATCTGGCTGTTTATCTGATCGAAAAACAGAAGTTTATTCAGCTGGCCGATCCGATGGTCCGCGATGTGAAGTACCAGCAAAAAGGGAATGGCAAATATGCGCTGGGAAAAGATGAAACACCCTATAAGCTTTCGGCTTCGTGGACTGGCCTGGAAGATGGCGACTATTATCTGATTGACATTGAAACCGGGATTAAACGGTTGGTCGTAAAAGCCAAATCGTTGGTAACACTTTCGCCTCAGGGAAACTACGTGCTTTGGTTCGACCCGGCCGACAGCAGTTATTATGCCCGCTCAACGGTACTCACTTCGGCTGAAGTTCTAAACCTGACAAAAAATATCCCGGTCGCTTTTTATGACGAGCGCAAAGACGTTCCCACCGAAGCCAATCCGTATGGTATCGCCGGATGGGCAGAGGGCGACCGTGCTGTGTTTATTTACGACCGATACGACATCTGGCGGCTTGATCCGGATGGTTCGAAAGTTCCGGTGAACGCCACCCGCAATTTCGGGCGCAAAAATTTTGTAAAACTTCGCTATGTGAAACTCGATCCGGAAGAAGAAAACATAGATACATCAAAGCCGGTTTTACTAAGTGCGTTTGACGAACGTAGCAAGTCGTCGGGATTTTTTGTCGGAGACTTTCGTAGTTACATCGACCCGAGAATGCTGACCATGGATGCCGTTCGTTTTGGCAATCCGAAGAAAGCAAAAAATGCCGATCAGCTGATCTGGACGCGTGAGTCGGTCGACGAATTCCCGGATTACTGGCTCAGTGCAAGCAATTTTGAGAAGCCGCGGAAAATAACCGATGCCAATCCGCAGCAAAAGAAATATAAATGGTGCGGCGTTCGGTTGGTGCACTGGCGGGCATTTTCCGGCGAAGAAATGGAAGGTTTGCTCTATTTCCCGAATAACATCGACCTGGGGAAGAAGTACCCGATGATCGTGTATTTCTACGAACGGAATGCCGATAATTTACACCAGTATTCGGCGCCGGCCCCCAGTCGGTCAACGATCAATAAAACATTCTTTGTGAGTAACGATTACCTGGTTTTTGTTCCTGATATTACGTATACCGAAGGGTATCCCGGACAAAGCGCGTTTAATGCGGTGATCAGCGGAACCCAGTTTGTTTGCAACATGTTTCAGTTTGTAGATCGCGATCGCATCGGGATACAGGGCCAAAGCTGGGGCGGTTATCAAACGGCATGGCTGATAACTCAGACCAATATGTTTGCAGCGGCCATGGCCGGGGCTCCGGTGAGCAACATGACGAGCGCTTATGGCGGTATCCGGTGGGAGTCGGGTCTTTCACGAATGTTCCAGTACGAACGGGAGCAAAGCCGGATCGGGGCTTCTCTGTGGGATAAGCCGCTGAATTACATTGAAAACTCACCTTTGTTTTTTGCTCCCAAAATTCAGACACCGTTATTAATCATGCACAACGATAACGATGGGGCAGTTCCCTGGTATCAGGGCATTGAATTGTTTACCGCTTTGCGCAGGCTGCGAAAACCAGTTTGGATGTTGACCTATAACAACGAACCCCACAACCTGAAAGCCGAAAGCTGGGGAAACCGCATGGATTTGACTATCCGGATGAAAGGTTTTTTTGATCATTATCTGAAAGGAGAACCGATGCCTGAGTGGATGCGTTTCGGAATCCCGGCGACGAGAAAAGGGCTGGATTTGGGATATTAGAAATTAAAAAAGCATTTGGAGGGGAGTTTAGTTAATCTTCCCTCTAAATGTTTAATATGCAGGCTAATTCGTTGTAGTGGCTGATAACCGTGTCGGCCTTACTTACATCTTGGTTTGACGAAGCGGGACAATAGGCTACGCAATACATGTTGGCTGCTTTGGCTGCAGCAATCCCATTTTTCGAATCTTCAACAACGATGCAGTTTTGCGGGTCAACTCCCAACTTTTGGGCTGCCAGTAAGAAAACATCCGGAGCCGGTTTGCTCTTTCCAGCTTCGCCGCTGTTGGCTATCGCTTCAAAATATTGACGAATACCGCAGCGGTTCAGGACAATTTCGATAATTTCGGGTACCGAAGATGTCCCAACCCCCATTTTGTAACCTTTGTCTTTTATTTTCTGAAGGATATTGACCAATCCCGGCATGGGTTCGATGTGTTCCAGATTCGAGAAGAAATCGAAGCAAACTTCTGAATTGCGGATGACCATTTCTTCGATTGTTCTTGGGAGTTGGTGGTGTTGTGCGATCATTTGCCACATGACATCGGTAGCAACACCCGAATAATCCCAATGTTCTTTTTCTTCAATCTGAAGGCCTGCTTCGGCAAAAACCAGTTGCTCGACCTGTTTGTGAAACGGTTCTGTATCGGCTAAAACGCCATCCATATCAAAAATAACTGCTTCGATCATCGCGGGCTGAAACGTAGGGTTATTGATTTTAGTTACTCTTCTACTTTGTGTTTAAGCGATTGGAACCCTTCTCCAAGGATTTCGCGTGCATCCATGACCGTGATAAAAGCATCCGGGTCGATTTTACTTATAAACTCTTCCAAAATAGCAACTTCGCGGCGGCTAACGACGGTATAAATAATTTGTTTTTGTTCGCCGGTATACATGCCGGTCCCATTCAGGTAGGTGCCACCTCGTTCCAGGTCAATCAGGATTTTGTGTTTAATTTCTTCGTGTTTTTCAGAGATAATTAGCAAGGCCTTGTTGTAATCACTTCCTTCAAGGGTTATATCGATGGCTTTTCCGGTGATGTAAATAACCACCCACGAATAAAGCGGGATTTGCCAATCTTTAAAAGCGACCAACCCGCATAAAACAATGGCCGAATCGACATAAATCATCAATTGCCCCAATTGCAGGTGCGTGTATTTGGCGATGATCATGGCAATGATGTCAGAGCCTCCGGATGTTGCCCGGGCTTTAAAAATCAGGCCAAGCCCAAATCCAACCAAGACGCCTCCAAAAACGCACGAGAGCAATACATCCTGAACCAGTGGCGCATCGCCGTCGACTCTCATATAAGTGATCATATCCATGAAAACCGACGACAAAACAAAACCAACCACTGTTTTTACGCCAAAACGCGGGCCAAGAATTTTTATACCGGCAATGGTTAACGGAATGTTCAGTATTAACCCGAATAAACCGATCGGGATCCCATCGGGCCAAAACCGGAACACGCCCGCCGTCATGTAGTGGACAACGATGGCAATGCCGTAAACCCCGCCAGGAACAATGCGGTGGGGCGAGATGAAAAAAACAAAACCGACAGCCAGAATAAAAGAGCCAATCAAGATGAGGCTATAATCCTTAAACCATTTCAGACTGAAAATTTTTTCGTTTGGCAGAAAAACCATGATAAAAATATTTGCTGCAAAGGTAAATGTTACGGACCGAAAATCTGGTTGACTTTTGTCATTTGAAGGTAATCAGAACCGACAAATTTCTGTTTTTTGACATAAAAAAACCACCTTCTGAAATGCAGAAGATGGTTTTCTCTTATTGGGCTTCGCTGTTTTGTTTATTTGACGTAATCGGCATTTTGAAGGAATTCAAGGCTTCTCTGAACGCTTACCAGCGGTTCAAAATCATATCGTTCCACTTCAACGATGTAGTTTTTCATGCCGGCTTTGGCTGCATTTGCAAATGGTGTTTTGAAATCCATGGTACCGCTGGCGCCCAGTTCTTTCTCGTCTTTAATGTGCCACAGTTCGAATCGTTTGGGGTACTTGTTGAAATAGTCAACGGCATTTTTTCCTCCTTGGGCAATCCAGTAGAGGTCTAACTGGAACATTACTTTTTTCGGATCGGTGTGGGTCAGCATATAGTCATATACCGTTTGTCCGTTGTGTACGGTTGTAAATTCGGCATTGTGGTTGTGATAACCAAAGCGGATTCCGTTTTTATTGCATTTTTCGCCAACTGCATTGAAATAGTCGCAATAACGTTGGATGCCTTCAATGCTTTCGTAACCAACTTTGTCCATCGATGGCTGAACGATGTATTTTACGCCGGCTGCTTTATGGGCGGCAATACACGTATCCCACCATTTCATGGTTTCATCCCAGTTTTCTTTGGTTGGCACCGGATGCCCAGTATGAGACGAGAAAAAGTTTAAGCCGTTTTTATTGCACAGGGCTTTAAATTCGGCAGGCGTCATCCCGTAAAATTTGCCGTCTGAATAGCCGGCTGCTTCAACCAGTTTATAGCCCATCTTGCCGAGTTTTTCGATTGTTCCAACCGGGTCTTTCTGCATGTCGTCGCGAACTGACCAAAGTTGGATCCCGATTTGTTTGTGTTTGGCTGTCGGAGTTTTGGCCGATAAATTTCCGAATACGAATATGGCCAAAAATGCTACAAGAACAATGCTGTGGAAATTTGTAGATGTCCTCATCGTTAATTTGTTTAGTTGTTTATGTTATAGGTTTAAATCAGGAGTAAAAATAACTGCAAAAAATGAACTTCAGGAATAAAATTGAATCTGATTTTGTCCTGGATACAAAAAAAAAGTCTTGCCCGGGAAGGACAAGACTTTTTTGTATGGCGAGCACTCTCTGGCGATGGGGTTTTAATTTACATCTTTTCTGCGGTAGACATTTTTGTTTAGCTTGTAGGTAAAGCCTATGGTTATCAATTCTTTGGTTTGCCATTTGGGTTTATAAATAGTTTTCCCGTTAGAATCGACGCGGTTGGTGGCAAAAGTTACATCGTCGTCGTAGATCATATTCAGCATCATGGTCATGTTAATGACGTTTGTCAATTTGGCCGTGAGCGTATTTTCCCAGTTCACATCAAAACTTGATAATTTTGTATAATTGATGAACATTTTGTATTTGGTTTCATACGTCAGATTGGTGCCAAAATTCTTTTTATAACTGAGGTCGGCATTCAGACCGGGTTTCCAATAAGTACGCTTGTCTTTGTCGATGCCGTACTTGGTTTGGTCGATGCGGGCAGTATCGCGGACGAAAATGGACTTGGCCGTTAGCGGGGAGATAAACAACGAAAAATTGTTGTTTGGTTTATAGTCGAGACCTACCTTGATCGTTGTTGTGGCCGGCGACAGGAACCCGGAGATCGGGGTTTTTGTGTTTGGATAATTATACCCGTTAAATAACTGGGTTTCAAAATCAATTTCGGATGAATAATACCATTTTTTGAAAGCGCTGTATCCGACGCGGGAAATAACCTCAAACTTATCATCGTTTTTCTGGATAATGCTGTCGCCGCCCTGTCTGATCCATCCACTTCGTATTTCGGCGCTGTTTTCCCATTTTACTTTTCCCTGAGAATAGTTCGCTGATCCTTTCAGGACCGTGAGAAAGGCCAGCGAGCTTTTCCCCCCTTTTTTCCAGTTGTTCAGGTAGGTTTGAGTGAATCCAAAATTTCCGTTTCCGGCTAAAGTCCAAGGGGTTACGATTTTGTATCTGGAGTTGATTTGTTCCAGGTTTTTTTTGGGCGAATTGAACTGGTTAAAGTCAAAATCACGTCGTTGTCGTTGTGATATGCGCTGAAAGGTTACCCCGTCATCAATCATCATCCGGATTGAGTTTTTGCTGAGGTTCATGAATTTTACTCCCAACGAATCGTTTTGCTCGTTCTTGATAAACATCCGGCTGTATGTTCGTTTGTTGTTCCGTAACCAAACTTGGGTCGAGTCATTGGTCAGGTTGTGCACCCAAAGGGCAACCGAATCGCGTTCGGCAAGCTTTCTCAGGATATTTACATATCGGCGGATTGAGTCGTTTACCTGGGTAACGATCTGGGTGTTGTATGCGGTAAGCCTTTGTTTGTTCAGGTTTTGAAGTGAGTCTTTCAGGTGGTTTTGCAACGAATCGGAATAAACCCGAACGGCATATTGACGGTAATCTAATTTTACCGAGTCGGTGATATACTTGATCATTTGTTCGTTGTACCTCAATCGGGCTGCTTCAAAAATCGACGTTCTTAAACTGTCGAGCCTCCGGGCTCGGGCCAGGTCTTTGGGGGTACGCATCAGCGAATCGGCCACGGCACCTGCATTTTTTAAACTATCGGGCATCCGGACCAATCGTTTTTGAATCAGAACCGTGTAGTCTCCTTGTTTTAGTAACGGTAATTTACGGACTACATTGGTAATCAGTTCGTCGGGTACCGGAATTGAGTTCAGGTCGACACCGTTCCAGATTTGCCGGTCAAGTTGTTTCATGTTTTCGAGGATTTTCGCATAAGGCTGGTACCCGGGAACCGAAAGACTATCGGGTATCAGCAGGGGATTGCGAACCACGTAGTTGTCTTGTCCGTAACGTTGCAGCCGGTTTAGCCGGATCAAAACACTATCGATTTTTTCATCTTCGGCAAAATGGATCAACCCGTTAATCGATTTTTGCAGGACCGGATTCTCAATTTTCCATGGTCCCGATGAATCCAGAAATTTTTTTAGGTACAGAATCCCGTTTTGGACACTGTCGGCTTCAATTGTTTCTTTTTTTCTGTCGCGTAATAAATTTTGTCCTTTTGTAAAAATCGAAGAACACAACGTAATAATCATCCCTGCAAGGAATACTTTTCTCATCATATCTATTCGTTATATTTGGCTTTTCACGCAAAACGGAAATTTTCGACGGATGTTATGCCGGGAGATTCAAAAAGCAGGCCAAGTGCTACCAGTTTTGGTATGGATGCCGGGCGAGATAGGAGTTGTAATAACGTTTGTCGCCCGAAACCTCGTCCAGTAACCATACTGGTTTGCAAAATGTTTCATCTGCCGATTCAAGTTCGATCTCGGCAAGAACCAGTCCGCTGTTTTTCCCCGAAAAAACATCAATTTCCCAACATTTCCCTCCGTATTCAATTTCATATCGAGTTTTCTCGACTGGCCCGGCTATCGCAAGCTTCATTAGTTCGGATGCTTCTCCAACCGGAATTTCATATTCAAACTCCGGACGAGAAATGGTATCCGATGGGCCCTTGATAGTTAAAAAAGCCTGTTCGCCGGAAATCCTTATTCTGACAGTTGGGAGAGGATCTACACTTAAATAGGCTTGTGATAAAAATTTGCCTTTGGAGGGCAACTCACACAACGCAGTGTTGACTAAAAACTTACGTTCAATTTCGAATGCCATGGATTTATTCAGGTTAGATTTTATATTTTCATGCAAAATTAAAAACAACGACCATGATTTCACGGGATGAAGCTTTGATTCTTTTGGATAAGTACATTGCCAACGAAAATATGAAACGCCATTGTCTGGCCAGCGAAGCTGTTATGCGCACGTTGGCCGGCAAGTTAGGTGCTGATGCAGATGAATGGGGGTTGGCCGGCCTGCTGCACGATATCGACGTGGAAATTACCAAGGGCGATCCATTAACTCATGGGCCTTATGCCCGAAATTTACTGGAAGGCATGCTAACCACGGAGGCCCTGGATGCGATTGTGATGCATAATGAACAGGCAACCGGTTTGGAACGTACATTATTGTTTCAGCATGCTCTGGCTGCCGGCGAAACCATTACTGGCTTAATTATGGCGACAGCCTTGGTATATCCCGACAAAAAGCTTGCATCGGTAAAAACCAAATCGATAACTAAACGCATGAAGGAAAAAGCCTTTGCTGCTTCGGTGAAACGAGAAAATATTCTGGAATGTGAAAAAATAGGACTTTCGCTAACTGATTTTGCTGAGCTGGCGCTGGGGGCCATGCAAAAAATTAGCGCCGATCTTGGCTTGTAATCAGACAATTCTTGTCGTGCATTTGGTTTACGATAAGTGGCATTTTGCAAAATGTTTTATCTTTGGGTAAAAGCCATTGTTTTTAATGGTGTAATAAATACTGACTATGAAAAGGTTGTTCTTCATACTGCTTGTATTTGCTGTATTTTTTTCCTGCCGGCAGGCGCCGGAAAAGATCACCAAACATCATTCCGAGTATCATTTTTCCGAAATTTCGTTTGATTCGATGTTGAAGCGAGAAAAGCTTTATGTGCCGGTTTATAGCGATATTTACCATATCGATGCCCGGCATACCTTCCCCTTGACGGCAACCCTCAGTATCCGGAACGTTTCTGAAACCGATAGCTTGTTTATTGGGCGGGTCGATTATTATAATTCGAGAGGAGAAAAGATCAGGGGGTATGCCAGCACGGTTTTTTTGCTAAATCCGCTCGAGTCAATTGAGTTTGTTGTTGAAAATAAGGATGATACGGGTGGAGTGGGGGCAAATTTTATTGTAGAATGGGGAACTTTAAAAGATACGAATCAAAGGCCTTATGTGCAATGTGTGATGATTGGGACCTCCGGGCAGCAGGGAATCTCGTTTTTAACCGAAGGGATTCCGGTGAAAAATTAACAGTCGATCAATAATTCGTCGTAAGCCAGAAAAACGTTCTCCGGAAGTTCTTTTTGAACTTTTTCATGAAACCCCATTTGATGCGATAAATGGGTTAAATATGCCTTCTCTGGTTTTACCTCCTGAATTAGTTTTAATGCACCCTCGAGGTTAAAGTGAGAGATGTGTTCCTCTTTCCGGAGCGCGTTGACAATAAGCGTTTTTACCCCAATAAGTTTTTCTTTTTCTTCCGGGGCCAGAAAGTTCATGTCGGTCAGGTAAGCCAACGAGTTAAAGCGAAATCCGAAAACCGGCAATTTATAATGCAAGCCCCGGATCGGAACAATTTTGGTCGGTCCAATGTAAAACGGAGCATTTTCAATTGGATGAAGGTTCATCTGGGGGATGCCGGGATATTTATACCGTGCAAACACATAATTGAAAATTCGTCGGATTGCTTCTTGGACCCGAACTTCGGCATAAATGTCGGTCGGTTGTTGCTGTACCCAGTTAAATGCCCGGATATCGTCGAGTCCGAACAAATGGTCGGTGTGTTCGTGAGTGAGTAAAATAGCCGTCATGTGTTTAACTTGGTTTGCAAGCATTTGTTGGCGGAAGTCCGGCCCTGCGTCGATCACAAATGTTTGACCATCGGTCTCAATCAATACAGACGACCGCAAGCGTTTATCTTTGGGATCGGTCGACTGGCAAACCGGACAGCTGCATGCTACAACCGGGACGCCCTGTGAAGTTCCTGTGCCAAGAAATCGAAGTTTCAAGTAGAAAAATTTTGATTTACAAAAATAACGAATGCACCCTGTCTGCCGAATGGTTTTTGCCTATTTTTGGAGAAATTTTAATGTATGGCCAAACTTTTCTTAATACCGACAACCCTTGGGGATTCTGAGTTGGGACGTGTATTGCCTCCTGATTTGACCAGCATTATTTCGTCGGTAAAAGTCTTTGTGGTTGAAAATCTGCGTACTGCCCGTCGGTTTTTAAAAAAAGTAAACCCCGAGATAAACATCGATGAACTTACATTTTTCGAGTTGAATAAACATACCAATAAAGCGGAGCTGGCTCGGTTTCTCGAACCGGCATTGGCTGGTTCTGATACGGGAATTATTTCAGAAGCAGGTTGTCCCGGGGTAGCAGATCCTGGCGCCGAGGTGGTGGCTTTAGCACATACCAAAGGGGTAAGAGTAGTTCCGTTGGTTGGCCCATCTTCAATATTACTGGCATTGATGGCATCGGGGATGAACGGGCAGAATTTCGCGTTTAACGGATATTTGCCGATCAAAAATCCAGATAAGTCAAAGCACTTGAAAATGTTGGAGCGGCGGGCTTATCAGGAAAAGCAATGTCAGATTTTTATAGAAGCGCCATACCGGAATCTGCAATTGTTAGATGATTTATTAAAGACCTGCGATCCGCAAACATTGTTGTGTATCGCAACCGACATAACTCTGGAGTCGGAGTTCATTCTTACCAAAAGCATGGCTTATTGGGCAAAACATATCCCTGACATTCAAAAACGGCCTACCATCTTTATCATCGGAGCTGCATAAAGCTTATGCGAAGAGCTTTTCTTGCGTGATTTTTTCTGAAAAATCGGTAGGATTTTTTATTTCTGAGGCATTACGGATAAAAGGAGTGGTCAGATAGTTGTTTTTTGTTGTTTCATCCGGTTCATTTACAGAAAATAAAAAAGGTAGGTCAACACCTACCTTTCCTCTCTTAAACTAACTAACCTAACTAAACCTAAACTTATGAAAAAAAATGTACCACAAAGGTAAGCCATGGAGAAGTGAAAAACTGAAAATATTCGTTAATTGATGTTAAAATTTACTTTAACTACCCGGAAGGGATCTAATCTGAGGGGGAAAAATAAAAAAGGTAGGTCAACACCTACCTTTCCTCTCTTAAACTAACTAACCTAACTAAACCTAAACTTATGAAAAAAATGTACTGCAAAGGTAGGTTCGGCAGTGCAATTTTATGTCAATTAAACGTTAACTGTTTTTGAATTATTTGCACCGTTAATGTTATCTCAATGTTATTGGGGCACGAAGGTGTAGGTAATTGTGCCTTTTTGTGCAGCCGGAGCCTTGGCGTCGGCATTGAAAACTGTGTTTTCTGCCGCCTGCTGGGCATATTCCGGCAGCATTGGGTCTTTGATGCCGGGGCTTGGCCTTGTCGCAGCTTTGATTACCCGGCCTGATCGGTCTACAACAATGTCAACAACGACGATCCCGCCGCCTTTAGCTAAATAAACCGGCACAGGTAACCGGACGTGATGACGGTTCTCCAGAAAATAGTGGATGTTACTTTTGCCGGAATATACGGTATTTTTTACCGAATCCGGATCTTGCCCTTCGGTTGTTACTTCGGGCATGCTGAACGATTTTTTCTCGGGAATCTTCTTTGCAAGCTGCTTGTTGACGTCGGAAACTAATTTTTGTGCATCCTGAATTTCCTGCTGATAAGCTTTGTCGAAGAACTTGTCTTTTTTCAGCGCATCATTGACTGCCTGATTACTCGATGAAGAACGGGTGGTTGGTTGGGTCTGGCCCTCGGTTGCGCTTTTTTCTTCCGGTGTTTGCTTTTTCTCCGGGCTGACTTCTTCCGGTTTTTCCGGAATGTTCGAAAAGTCTATCAGAATGGCTTCTTCTTTTGCTTCTTTCTTGACATTGATTTCGGCAACCAGAAATCCGGATACGATCAGAATATGGAAAATCAACGTTCCCATAATTCCGTAAACATGCTTTTTATATATCTCCGATATGCGTGCCATTGTGGTCGCAAATTTAGCAAAAATCAACAGCCTGCTCTTTGCTGGCCGGAGGTAATCAACATATTTTGCCTGAAAGTTTCCGGAGTTTCTGTTTTCTCTGGGAAGCAGGAATGTGTGTTGCCCTGCATCAATCGGTTTCTTAGGGCTTTTAACACTATTTAACAGCACAAGGCGGCTCATTCGCCCGATATCTTCTTTACATTGCAGGTGTAGTTTTGTTTGGCCGACCCCCGTGTGGATTGAAAAGTAAGTTGGAGGGAATGATGAAAATGCGATGGATAGGTTTATTCTGTTTTTGTTGCCTGAATGTTCGGGCGACTGCATTTTGTTTGCCTTCAACCGATTCACTGGGCATTAGTAAAACAATAACCGATTCGAAAGTTTTTTACGATAGCCTCTTTCAACGGGCGCACCGGCATGCATTAACCGGGTGGCTCTATGATATACTGGTTTGCGAGCCTCGCCGCTGGGACGATCACGAATTGAAATCGTACGAGTATTACCGGCAGTTTGAAGGGAAAATCATTGCTTCGATAACCATTAAACCGCTCGATGTTTTTGGCCCGAGTTTCGACGATACAACTCAAACAACCAATATATGGATTGAAAAAGCGGCCAATTCGCTGCATACCAAGTCGAACCTGAACGTGATCCGGCGAAATTTATTTATTCGTGAAGGGCAGGTTATTCGTGTTGAGAACCTGATGGACAATGAACGCCTTTTGCGTCGTCTGCCGTATTTGAAAGATGCCCGTGTTATTTTAGACAGTCAGGTAAATAATCCGGAATTGGTCGATGTGACGATTCTGACCAAAGATGTTTTTTCGTTCGGGGTTACAGGCAAGTTTAAAGAAATTGATACCGGATCGCTCAATATTTATAACAAGAATATTTTCGGGATAGGGCACGAGCTTTCGGTTAATTTTGTCGGTCATACCACCCGAAAACCGAACCTGGGCGTAGAGCTGTTTTATAAAATAAACGCGGTGAAAGGTTTTTTAAATAATCTGACTTTCGGGTATGCCAATACGTACCTGAGAGAAGGGTATGGGGTTGGTTATTCCAAAGAGTTTTTAAGGCAGACAACCAGTTGGGGCGGGGGTGTGGCTATGCAACAGTTTTTCCGGACAGACCGGATTTATCCGTCCGATCCGGTTCGGACCGACTACCCCCTCAGTTATCAGTATTACGATATTTGGTATGGGCATCGTATAAAATTGGGACTGACCAACGAAGATAGCCGGTTGCAGTGCGTGCTTTCCGGACGAATCCGGGATATGCATTTTTCCGATCGTCCGGCTGCCGATGAAACCGGGCGGCAGTATTTTGCCAACAGTACCTTTTATCTGGCAAGCCTGAGTTTTTCGCAAAGACGCTATATCCGCGATTTATTGGTTTACAGCTATGGGATAACCGAGGATATCCCGCGTGGCTTCTTGCACGAATTTGTCGTTGGGTACGATAATAATGAATTTACATCTCGATGGTATTCTCATGTGTATCTATCTTCCGGAAACATATTTAAATACCGTGAAGATTATTTATTTGCGGCAACCGGATTTGGTGGTTTTTTCAACTCGAGGAGGTTTGAGCAGGGCATGCTGGAGGTGGATATTGATTATATATCAAAACTTTTCGATATAGGAACCGTGAAAGCACGCCAGTTCGTAAAGCTTAATTATGATTTGGGGATCCGCCGCTTTGAAGTTGAAAACATGTTATTGAGATACCGGACCGGGATTCGCGGATTTGAAAGTACCGAAGCGCGAGGGAAACAACGACTGAACCTGAACCTGGAAACCGTTTTATTTCAAAATAAATCGATCCTGAATTTCAATATTGCCATCTTTCCGTTTATCGATTTAGGGATTATCGGTTCTAACCGCAAGATTATTTTTACTCAGGATTATTATTCCGGAATTGGTGTTGGGATGCGGATCCGAAATGAAAACTTAGTGTTTAATGCCTTGCAAATCAGATTAGCTTATTATCCTAATCATCCGGCTGATGTTGGCGGGATCGGTTTTGCGATGGAAGAACAACTGAAAACGCAGTTTTACAGTTTTCAGCCACGCGAGCCTGAGATACTTCGGTTTGAATAGCAGGGATCCTGATCATAGTAAGCGAGGTGGCAGGCGCATTACATTGTACGTTATCCCGTTTGTATTATGTTCTCACGTTAAATTACAAACCGGAGATTTAGCCCAACCACATTCGCACGGGTCCACCGGGGCCAACTTTTCTGTATGTTGTAGCAATAAAACAAGTCAGACTGAACGTGTTTGGTATCTAAAAGGTAGAAGCCGGCATACCAGCGAACGAGGTGAAGATTTTCATCGTTCAGCTTGATGAAGAGCTCTTCTGTCAGATAGGGTTTCAGGTTATGGGCCGAAACGCTTAATGGAAATTCGACATTTAGTTTGTTATAGTATCGGTAATGAGATTTTCCAATGTCAAATGTCCGGTATTCAAGCCTGTTTGTTATTTGGGTTTTTATCTCATTCAGTTGTCCGGAATAAATACCGTAAGCCATATAGCGAAGCTCGTTTTGCCAGCCATACGATTTTTTACTATAGGTATTTCTGAACCCCGCCCCAAGCGTAATGTGCGATGAGATTTGTTTGTAACATGCCATGTCGAAATGGCTGTATTCCAACTTGTTATTATTTAGGTTGTAGTGAATCTTCTGGCCAAAAACAAATTTGTATCTTTCATGAATCGAACCTGAAAGGCTGGTTGTGTTCCAGAAATATGTTTCTGGTTCATTGTCTTGGGCAAATGCCCAGACTGTGGAAAAGAACAGCAATAAGACAAAAAGAAAGTTTTTCACAGGTTTGATTTTTTGTGCGAAGGTAACTTTTGGTCACAAAAAAAGACGGAATTCAAGAAATTTTGAGCTCCGTCTTCGACAAGATATTTTCAAAAACTGATTCTACTACCAGACAAGAGAAGAATTTTTCAGACTCTCCGGGTCAAGATTGTTTTTTTCAATGTCTTTAAAATATTTGTACGTACCAACTTTCAATTCGTAGGTTGCTGGCTCATCGCAAACAATCATTCCTTTCGGGTGCAATTGCAGTGCGCTGATTGTCCACATGTGGTTAACTCCTTCTTCTATCGCATGTTGTAAGGCTCGGGCTTTATTGTACCCATTAACAATAATCAGCACTTCTTTCGAATCCATAACGGTGCCAACACCTACGGTCAGGGCCGAAGCAGGTACTTTATCGACGTTGCCCTCGAAAAAGCGCGAGTTGGCAACCTTGGTGTCGTAAGTCAATTCTTTGTCGCGGGTGCGTGAAACCAGCGACGATCCCGGTTCATTGAAGGCAATATGTCCATCGGGGCCAATTCCACCCAGAAAAAGATCGATTCCGCCAACAGCCTTCATCTTGTCTTCGTAGTCTTGGCACTCTTTTTTAATGTCAGGGGCATTCCCGTTCAGGATGTTCACATTGGCTTCAGGAATATCGATGTGATTGAAGAAATTTGTCCACATAAACGTATGGTAACTTTGTGGGTGATCTTTCGGGATCCCTACATACTCGTCCATGTTGAACGTAATGACATGTTTAAATGAGACTTTCCCCGCTTTGTAAAGTAAAATCAATTCTTTGTAAATGCCCAACGGCGATGAGCCTGTAGGAAGTCCCAATACAAAAGGTTTTTTTTCGGTCGGCTGAGCCAGCTCAATTTTGCGGGCAATATAATTTGCTGCCCATCGGGTTGCTGTCTCATAATCCGGTTGAATAATTAATCGCATTGTTTTCTTTGTTTGTGGTATTAATTGAAATAAGTTTTGCAACTATTTTGTCGCCAAGTTCTGTTTTTCTCCGGATGTGGTCAACGATTTCCTGAATAAAGGCATTGTTTTCAAAACTGCCCCTGACGTTTTCGAAATCGAGTTTCTGCGTTGCTTTGTTGCCGTCGGTTCCAAACCCGGTCATTGCATCGAGCCGGAATTCCTTTTTTGCGTCATCATAAAGCATCCGGTCTAAACTGACTACGCTGTCTTTCCATTTCTCGATCAGCAAAATTAAATCAGAAACCGATAAATCCTCGATTTTTTTACCTGTTCTCTCTTCAAGAAGGTTGGCAGCCCATGTCCACTCATAATCGTAATAGTTGGCGTGCAGCTTTTTAAAGGCTGACTCGACTTCCGCAAGGCTTTCAAATTCCTGCATTTCGATACTTTTCAATATCCGGTTGATTTCTTTTTTGGGAGCAATCAATCCCGAAAGGTCACTCCATTCGCCAAGCCCAATTTCATGTTTGGGCTTCAGGCAAGAAAGCATTTCCTGAAAATCTGGTACGTCGCATCTTTCAATCCGGGAAATAACCGAATTGCCCAGAAATTTATAGATTGCTTTTTCGTAAAGATCAAGGCCTCTGGTCAGTGAGTTTTTACTGATGCGGGTGTTGTGATAAGCGAAAACATCGGTGGTTTCTCCGGAAACCTGGCGTAAATTGCTGAGTATCTCACATCCTTTCAGCATTTTTTGAATTGTGAACGGGCTGAGCAGGTTAAAATTTACTGAATCCAGTTTTTCCGGGTCATTTCTCCGGTCACGCTTGGGCCATTTCATGACGTCGCGGATCGTACCAACACTGCGTAGGTTTACGCCTGGTGCAATCCAACTTTCGTCTTTGTTTTCGATTAAATAAGAAAACGGGAGGTCGGAGGTATCGGTATTTTTATAGTGGCGGCCCATAACCAGTGTGAAAGCTCCAATTTTTGCAGGCCAAAGAATGTACGAGTCGCTTGTTGTTTTTGATCCGCGCTCAACAATCCCGTGGTGGATGGGCCCCAATTTGTACATGTGGTTGCTTTGGTTCGACCCGCTGCCGGCATTACAAAATGAAAACATACCGGCGATCAGCAGCGTCGATTTATGGTGGGTCACCGTGTATGGGCCGCCGAAAACCGAACAAGCTTCGCCGTGAAAACCCTGGCAATTGGCAAAAAATAATGAGTTTTCAGCCGAATATTGTTTGCCCAAAATACATCCTTGCCCGACAAAGCAGTTCGAGACGATCGCCCCGTCCGAAATTTCGGAGCCGGAGGAAGCGATGAAATTCTCGGCAATAGTAGCCTGTCCAATGACAACCGGGGCAAATTCATTGCTGTTCAGCGTTCCGTTTTTTAGACGGATTGCCCCGTCGACTTGCGAATAGGGCCCTATTTTCATATTCACAATCTGCCGGCAATTCCTGATTTTTGAATGGTGCCCGATGAGCCCATAATCTGCTTTTAGCGATTCGGAATAGGCTGAAATCATGGCCTCAAGTTCATTTACCATCTTTTGCCGGTGTTTGTAAAAGGCCATAACATAGGCCAGATGGGCCGACAATTTATCGTAAATCATTACCTGGCGCCCGCCGGTTTCGTCCAGAACAGCCACCTTGGTCCCATTGCCAAAACTGGTGGGGCTGTCGATAGTACAACATTCAATATTCTCAATAACGACATCGTCTTCAATGTGGTAATTCGCCAGATAATTATGCACCTGATTAATAAAAACCCGATCGCCAACAGTGCAATTGTGCAGACTGGCCTGGTAGATGCCACACTGTTTCTCGACCCCTCCGGGAAATGTGATTGTACACGAGTTGGCTCCCAGGTAGTTTTCGCCCGAGAAGTGGACTTGTTTTACGAAACGGGCGTCGAATCCGGTTTTTACAAAAATGCGGTGAAGTTGTCCGGAGCACCCTTGCCGCTCCAGAATATCAATTTCTGTTGCAGCCAATGCCCGGTATGGTGGGTTAGTTTGTTTTTCCATTTGAAAATGTTAGTTGTGCTAAATAATCGTAATGAGTACCATCAAAAAACGCATTTATTTTAAACCCATTTTTTTCGGCGAGCATCTGAAAGGTTTCTTTATCGACATAAAGCCAGGGGAAAGGTTTCCCTTTCCATGTGCGGTATTCGGTCTGGAATGTTAGTTCACCGTAATATGTTTCAGCATTCAGGTCAATCAATGCTGAGCCATCTTCGTCTTCGTACAGGAAAATGAGGTCTGACGAATCAATCAGGATTTGCCCCTCGGGATTTAACAGTGTTTTCAGATGCTTAAACAAGTTGTCTAATCCCAATAAATTTCCGGCTATTCCGGTTCCGTTCATTAGCAAGAGGATGGTGTCAAACGTTTTTCCCGAATACTCAAAAATATCCTGATTGATTACTTCTTTCACCCCCAAGTCTGTTAAAACCTGACAGCATAAGCCTGACGTTTCAATTGCTGAAACCTCGAACCCTTTGTTTTGAAGATATAGGGTATGAGCTCCTGCGCAGGCGCCTACGTCCAGTACAGTTCCGCGGCATAGCTGAAGCGCTTTTTTTTCGAGGGGGGGCATTTGCCTGAAACTTCTGAAGAGATAAGATGTTTCAATGACGTCATCGTCAAAATCGTCAGAATGAACAATAACCGGCTGGTTGATTTGATGAAAGTGGTAGTCGAAAACGGCCCGCCCAATCGGGTCATCATATGGTTGCGTCATAAAACAATATTACCTGGTTTAAATTCAGCTATTTCGTGCTCAAATTTAAAACATGTTTTTTGTTTTTGAGAATAAATGTAAAACCCTTGTGAAACTCCGGCGCCAATAATAAAAATCTTTGAGTCTGGAAGACTTTTGGAAAATTCAACCACATCGTCTAAATTAATGTTTTGAGCCTGAAGCCATTTTGATGTTGCAAGCTCTCCCAATTTGAGCCGGTCGCCAGTAAGTTCTGCTTTCTCAAAAAGTGCGATAGAAGATTCGTAATCAACCGATTTAAATTTTTCCATAAAGGTCATAAATTCTCTTCACGAAGTTATGGCAAGTATGGTTTAAAAGAAACACCTGCGAGGTTAATTTTACAGGAAGAATGAAAATAAATACGAAACAATGGGGGGTATTAGTAAAAAAAAAAGCCGGTTGAATTTCAACCGGCTCCAAGTAAAACCAAAATTATATTAAAATTTAAACCCTAAAGTTACGAGGAAATTATTCCGGTTTGTTTCAAATTTGGCAAGCTTATAACCAGAATATACCCCGGAATTATAGTTCGAATAGTTAGCTCCTGGGTACAAACCGCTGTATGAAGTGCCGTTTGCATATTTATAAGTCATATCGAGGAAAAAGTTTCCTTGTTTAAACCCAATACCTCCTGAAGCAGTCCAGTATTTTGAATCGGTTGGGGCACCGTTGTTCAGACTACTGTAAACACTGGGATAGTTTTCATATCCGGCCCGCAGTGAAACATTCGAATTTACACGATACTCACCTCCAATATGAAGATTACCTACCGTTTTGTAAGAGTTTTCAATTTCCTGGTTTTGAGTATAGAAATCTTCGTTGTAGTCGCCGTCTCTCAGCTTGATGCTTGAATAGTCAACAATTTCATAGTCAACGCTGATCAATCCTGCTTTGCCAATCACATAGGCTCCGCTCAATACCGTTTTAAACGGAGTTTCCAATTTATAATTGAATTCTCCCATGCGCTGAGGAGTCGAATCGTAGTGTTCAGTTACTCCATCATCGTAGGTAATGGACGAGGACATACTATTATCGTAGGTGTCCTGCAAGCTGAAAAATGTAGGAGTGTGTACAGACAAGCCTAATCGTAGTTCGTTGGTCGGTTTGTAAATAACACCTAACTTAAAGTTATAACCAGTTCCGGTTGTTCTCAAATAGGAGTTGTAGGTGAAATCGTCGAAATACGGAATGTTTCTCTTTGCATCGTATTCAAACAGACTGGATTTTTCCTTGTAATAAAGATCCTGGATTCCCAGGGTTGCGCCAACGTAAACCTTGTGGTTGAAATTTGCAGCAAATGACAAAACATACTCGTTGATACTTCCTGATTTTTCGAACGTTTTACGTTGTGTTTGTCCAAAATTGGCATCTGTGATGTCGTTGTAAAACTCTCCGGCATTTGCGTCATAATTAATCAGATAGGTATCATAAGCAAGCCCTTCGTAATAGTCGCTGAAATCGTTCAGCTGAAGGTTGTTTTGCGCAATGTACCTGGTAAAATAGTCCAATAATGAAGAATTTGAATTTTCTCCGATAACAATGCTGTGAGATGAAAAATCTGCCAGTTTATTGTATCCCACGCCAAAACTCAGGCTTACCAGCCCTGATTCACTGCTTTTACCTGTAGGAATTGTAGCAACATACCCAACGTTGTTTATCCCGAAATTAAATTTTGAATCATTGGCTGTTGTACCCAGATAAGTCCCATCGATTGATACTTTCCCCAAAGAGGGAGTCAATGTAAATTCTCCTGAGCGATATACCGCAGCACCGGCGGGGTTTATACTTAGCGAAGTGAAGTCGCCGCCGAGAGAGCCAAATGCATTTCCCATGGCTGCAGAACGAGCAGTTCCGGATAATTTGAAATCAGAATACCGCAGCGCATCCACCATGTCCTGCGCAAAAAGTCCGCTGGAGAATAAAATGAGTCCGAATGAATATATGAGCTTTTTCATACGATAATAATTTGTTTTTAGTAGTATGGAACTCCATGTTGCCGGATATTATCATCATACCATGGGTACCGTGAAGCAACATGTTTGTTTCATAAGACTTGATTTTACGATTTTGTTTTCTGTATTCAATTATTTTGATTTTCTGAACAAATCTGGTTAAAGAAAAACAGCCATCAGAAGATCATGGATCTGTAAATATTCTTGGCTGTTTTTCATTGGGTTAACGTCTTCTTCCTGAATTGCCGCCACCTCCAGAGCTGTGTGATGAGGAGCCTCCATAATTACCTCCTGACGAAGCAGGGGCTGAATAACTTGAACTTCTTACAGCACCATCGCCTGACGAAGAGTTGTAGCTTCTTGATGGACTGCTGGAATAACTGCTGCTTCTTGTCCGCTCACCACCTGAGTTACTTCTTCCCATAGTTGTACTCGACCGATAAGTTTGCTTGTAACTCGAAGAGCTTTGCGGTCTGGAGTAAGAGTTGTTTGTCTGTGTACTTCTGGTGCCCGGAGCAGTGTATTCGGTAGAGGTACTTGGCCTCGAATAGGTGTTATAATTTGATTGATTAACTACTCTTGGTCTGTTGTAACTTGGCGTATAGGCTCGTTCTCTGGTTGTACCCTGCTGTTCGTAGGTTCTGCTTGTTGTTGATGGAGTATACGCTCTTCTTGTAGTACCTTCCTGAACCGAAGTCGTACTGTTCCGAACCGGTCTTTCTGTTGTGGTGGCGCCAACCTCTGTTCTGCGGTTATCAATGATTGTTGCGCTCTTGTTGTCACCGTCAGAAACAATCCTGGTCCTTGGATGTCCGCTGTTGTCAATAGAGGTAACATTTCTGGTTTCGTTAGAAGTTACTGTTGAACCTCCTTTTAATGTTCCGCTCATGACTGCGCCACCGCCTCCGGAAACAGTTGTATACCTGTCTGTGCGTCTGTTGTTCGACGGAACATAATTGGTGCCTCTGCGTTTTTCAATGTGCCTGTCGTAGTAACCACCATAATATCCGTAGAACCCATCCCAGTAATAAGGATAGCCACCATAATAGAACGGAGAGTAGAACCCACCGTAGTATGGATAATACCATGAATAATAGGGTGAGTACCAGCCATAGTACCAGGGATCCCAGCCCCAGCCAATACTCCAGCTCCAGCCCCAGTTCCAGGAGTAATACGGGCTATAATACCAGTTGTCCCAGTAGAACGGATCGTAGAAAAACGGGTTATAGAAACGGCGGATACGATATGCGTAATCCAAATCGTCGCCTTCGTAATAATTATTAATGACGTATTTGATATCGTCGTCGTTGTAATAAACGGTTGTGTCAGAGCCGGTCAATTCCATTTGGTCCATGTTGTAACGCTGGGCATTGGTATAGGCCTTTGCATCATCCGAACCATAAATGTAGTTGTTCATGGTTTTTGACCCGTCTTCGTTGGTGTCAATTTTGCTGACGATCAGTTGCGAATCAGCATTGCCTTTTTTCTTGTTATCTGCCGGTGGGGTATTTTCTTCAACAAGAACTGGTGGCGGGACATCTCCGGGGGAGAAATAAATATCATCGTCATACGTTCTTGTTACATACGTCCCGGTTGTACACGCAGTTGCTAAAAATACCAGGGCCGTGATAACTGTAACTTTTGCTTTCATAACACACCCTCCTGTTTTTTATATTTTCAAATAATATTTGCTTTCTTTGTAGCCAATAAAACTATAACAAAAAAGCAAATACCATACCAAAAATAGAGAAATGGCGAAAGAATTAACTTCACGGAGTGAGAATTATTCTCAGTGGTACAACGATCTTGTTGTAAAAGCCGACCTTGCTGAGAATTCGGCCGTACGGGGCTGCATGGTTATCAAACCATACGGTTATGCAATCTGGGAAAAAATGCAGGCAGAACTGGATCGTATGTTTAAAGAAACCGGTCATGTAAACGCTTATTTTCCTCTTTTTATTCCAAAATCCTTTTTCAGCAAAGAAGCTGATCATGTGGAAGGGTTTGCCAAAGAGTGTGCCGTTGTAACCCATTACCGGTTAAAAAATAATCCGGATGGGGCCGGAGTTGTTGTTGATCCGGAGGCTAAGCTGGAAGAAGAATTAATTGTTCGCCCGACATCAGAAACCATTATCTGGAGTACTTATAAGAACTGGATTCAATCATACCGCGATCTTCCCATTCTGTGTAATCAGTGGGCTAATGTGGTTCGCTGGGAGATGCGTACCCGCTTGTTCTTACGTACAGCCGAATTTTTGTGGCAGGAAGGTCATACGGCTCATGCCACAAGAGAGGAAGCTTTGGAAGAGACTGAGCGTATGGTGAATGTTTATGCTGAATTTGCTGAAAAATATATGGCCGTTCCGGTTGTAAAAGGCGCCAAATCGGCCAACGAGCGTTTTGCTGGCGCACTTGAAACATATTGTATTGAGGCCATGATGCAGGACGGAAAGGCTTTGCAGGCCGGGACATCGCATTTTTTGGGGCAAAATTTCGCTAAAGCCTTCGATGTGCGGTTTGCAACCCGTGAAGGAATTGAGGATTATGTCTGGGCTACTTCGTGGGGTGTCTCAACCCGGTTGATGGGGGCATTGATTATGGCCCATTCAGACGATAACGGGTTGGTCCTTCCTCCCAAGTTGGCTCCTTATCAGGTTGTTATCGTCCCAATTTACAAACAAATGGAGCAGTTGGATGCCATTTCAGAAAAAGTAAAGGAAATTACAGCTAAACTGAAGGCTCGCGGAATTTCAGTGAAATTCGACAACAACGATACCAAAAAACCGGGATGGAAATTTGCAGAATATGAATTAAAAGGTGTTCCTGTGCGCATTGCCATCGGGCCGCGCGACCTGGAGAACGGAACCGGCGAGGTTGCCCGTCGTGATACATTAACGAAGGAAGTTGTTGCCTTGGATCGTATTGATGAATACATTCTGAATTTGCTGGAAGATATTCAAACGAATATTTTTAATAAGGCATTGGCCCGAAGAACCGAACTGACTACCAAAGTTGATTCGTATGACGAATTTAAAGAAGTTCTGAAAAACAAAGGTGGTTTTGTTCTGGCACACTGGGATGGGACCAGTGAAACAGAGCAGCGCATTAAAGAAGAAACCAAAGCGACGATTCGCTGTATCCCGTTTGACCAGGTTCCGGAAGAAGGAACCTGTATTTATTCGGGAAAACCATCGAAGGGGCGGGTTTTGTTTGCAATTGCGTATTAATATTTGATATCATAGAGCAGAAAAGCAGTCTTGATCAGACTGCTTTTCTTATTTTTAGGAGAACAAAAAACTTATTCCCATGACTGACCCATCAACCAATGGTCATTTGCAGGATTTGATTATCAAATCGAGTACCAAACTGGCTGTTTACAGGCAAACGTTAGCCACGTTCAATTTACTGAAAGACGTTTTAAAGGATTTGAGTGTTGAATACCGGAATATCCTGAAAGATAAGGTGGCAGAAGAGGTTTTGCCTGTTTATTCGGAAAAGGCGTTGTTTGAGGCAGAGCTGAAAGTTGCCTCCGACCTGTTGATTTTCAGTATGCACTCAGATGTCTTTGTTTTTAATCGAGAACATCCGGCCTGGAAATTGGATTACTTGAAAAACAATCAGTTAAATGCCTATTGTGGAATTATCAATATTT
>JAJUGZ010000141.1 GCA_029265715.1 Bacteroidota bacterium | reverse complement strand
TTGTACCACAATATGTTACTCATCGAACGATTTATTGGCGTGTTCGCTGTAAACCCAAACAAACTAAAAAATCAAGATATTGTCAAAGAACTTATATATTTCGGCACTATTGCCGCTTAAAATTTAACGGAGTATTGTCAGGGATACTCTTTTTATTCCGTCGGATGCTGTATTTGAGAATGATAGCTTAAAGTACGTCTACCTGAAAGATGGCAATAAAATAAAAAAGCAAGTTGTATTGCTTGGCGACGAAAACGAAAACTTCGTGATTGTCAGAAAAGGCCTTTTGGAGGGGAATGAGCTTTGCCTGATCGAGCCGGAAGGCGCTGCCGACATAGGGTACTCCGGACTTGAAATTTATGCAGAGATGCTCAAAGAAAAGGAAGCATTGAAATTACAGGCCGAGAAAGAACGGGACGAAATGGAGAAAAAGCAGCAGGAACAGGCTCCCGGCGCAGCAAATTCGGCAACGATGCGAATGAAGTAGTAGTCTCACCCTCAAAACCAGGTTCAATGCTTATTAAAAAATATTTTCACGACATTGTCATTGGTGTCGAAGCAATTTTCGCCAACAAATTAAAATCGATGCTGACTGCACTGGGCATCATTTTCGGAGTCGCTGCGGTTATCAGCATGCTGGCTATCGGGAAAGGCGCTGAACAGGAAATTCTTGAGCAGATCAAAATGGTCGGGGTAAACAATATTATTATTTCCCCAACATCGATCGCGGTTAACTCAAATTCCGGATCGGGGAAGAATACCGATGAGAAATCGGGTGCAAAAAAATTCTCGAAAGGGTTAACTCTGCTCGACATGCAGGCGATGCAGCAGGTCATTCCGACCATCGCAAAAATAAGCCCTGTCATAACCTTTAATTATTCGGCCATCATCGACGGTAAAAGCAAGCCTGTTGTATTGGAAGGGGTAAGCAGTTCGTATTTCGAATTGTTTAATATTTCCTTGCAAAGCGGAAAGGTTTTCAATCAACTTCAGGATGACATGGGCCAGCCGGTTTGTGTGATTGGCGACAATATACGGAAAGTCTTTTTTCATCAGGACGACCCCATTGGCAAATACATTAAATGCGGGCAAATCTGGCTGAAAATTATTGGAGTTGTCGAACGCCGTGATTTTACAGCCTCGGCATCCGACGAGTTGGGGATCAGCAGCACCGATAACAAGATTTTCATTCCGGTCCAAACGGTGTTGATGCGGTTTAAAAACCGTGCGCTGGTCAGGGCCGATGAGGTAGAAAAAGTCAATTCCGGAAACTCGGGGAATGGCATGGTCGTGATTATCGGTGGGGCGGAGGAGAACCCAACCGAAGAAGTTGATCCGGATAAAAATTACAACCAGCTCAATAAGATCATCTTGCAGGTTAAAGAAACCGATCAATTAAGCAGTACGGCAACCCTGGCCAAACGGCTTTTGCTCCGCCGTCACTCGGGCTTATACGATTTTGAGGTGTCCATCCCTGAATTGCTCCTGAAACAGCAGCAACGGACAAAAAATATTTTCAACATCGTATTGGGTGCCATTGCCGGAATTTCGCTTATCGTAGGCGGGATCGGGATTATGAACATTATGCTGGCCTCGGTTCTGGAGCGTATCCGTGAAATTGGGACACGCCAGGCAATCGGAGCATCGCGCAAAGATATCATTGTCCAGTTCCTGGCCGAGTCAACCCTGATCAGTGTCTCCGGAGGAATTATCGGAATTTTTCTGGGAGTTGCTTTGTCTAAGATTATTACCTCTGTGTTTGATATTAAAACGATCGTTTCGTTTTTCAGCATTTTCGTTGCTTTTGGAGTGTCGGCTTTTGTTGGTATTGCGTTCGGATACCTTCCGGCAAAAAAAGCAGCCGAAAAAGATCCCGTCGAATCCTTACGTCAATAAACCCAAGCCAGATGAAGAAAATTATTACACTCATAGTTGTTGTTTCTGCAAGTACAACCTTTGCTCAGGAGCAACCCCAAAATATGTCGCTTACGTTAGACCAGGTTATTAACCTGGCATCAGGCAATTCGTTGGATGCTTTCAGGTATAAAAACATGTACCTGGCCAGCTACTGGGAGTATCGCTATTACCAGGCCGACCGTTTGCCAAGCTTTAGCCTGAACTCAACACCCATTGATTTTAACCGTTACCGGAACAAGGAGTATAACTTTAATACCAACGAAGAAGAATATGTTCTGCGCGAATATTATGATGCGGATGCAACGGCTTCGCTCAGCCAGAAGTTTACATTGACGGGAGGCACATTTTATCTGCGCTCCGGATTGGGAATGGTTAAAAACCTGAACGGCGATAAATCAACTTCTTACCAGTCGACACCGGTCAGTATCGGATATTCACAGCAGCTAAACGGTTACAACGAACTGCGTTGGAAGTCGCGCATTGAGCCATTGAAATACGAAAAGGCCAAAAAAGAATTTATCCAGTCGCGCGAAATGCTGGCAATGACTTCAACCTCGAAGTTCTTCAATCTGGTCGATGCCCAAATCCAGCTAAAGATTGCGGAGAATAACCTGGCCAACGCCGATACGCTTTACAAGATCGGGACCGGAAGGTTTCAGGTTGGAACTGTCACTCAGGATGAACTGTTGAACCTTCAGCTTGGATTGCTCAATGCCCGGCAGGCTTTCAACAGAGCCCAACTGGCCGTTCAGCGCTATCAGTCGGACCTAAACTCGTTCCTGGCGATTGGGAAAAATTCGATCACCGAATGTATTGTTCCTTCCCGGATCCCGGATATTCAGGTTGATGCTGCTGAAGCCTTAGACCTGGCAATCAAGAACAATCCGGATATTCTGGGACAGGAACAGCAATTGCTGGAGCAAGACCAAAGTGTAGCCAGAGCAAAGTCAGAAGCAGGCCTGAATACCAGTATTTTCGCCCAATATGGATTAAACCAGTCTTCTGATACGTTTAGCGAGGTATATGATAATCCGGATAAAAGTCAACGGCTTCAACTGGGAATAACGATACCCATCCTGGACTGGGGACGCCGAAAAGGACAGTTGCTGATGGCCGAGTCGAACCGCGAAGTGGTCAACGCCCGCATTAAGCAGGAGCGGATTGACTTTGAGCAGAACATCGTTCAGTCGGTCATGGAATTTAACCTGCAATCGGAGCAGGTCCGAAACGCGGCGATTGCGGATACAGTCGCCCAGAAAGGATATGAAGTAACTTTTCAACGTTTCCTGATTGGCAAAGTGGACGTGCTGAAACTGAACCAGGCACGTAACGACCGCGAATCTGCCCGCAAATCGTACATTTCTGCTGTAAATTCGTACTGGACCTATTTTTATCGGCTCCGGTTGCTGACGCTGTACGATTTCATCAATCGGAAGCCACTTTTAGAAGAATATGATCAACTCCTCGAAAACTCTTCATCATGGAAATGACCAAACGTAAAACAATCCTGATTGGCGGGGTTGCCGCGGTGATTTTATCAGCAGCCGGGTGGTTCCTGGCAAAACCGGAATCAGGGGAAATATATACTATCCGGAAAGGAAACCTCGAAACCATTGTGGAATGTAAAGGCGATATCAAAGGCGAAAAGTATACCGAGATAAACATGCCCGACGTAATCTGCGACCGGGAGCTGTATATCTACGAACTTAAGATTGTCGACATGATTGCCGAAGGGAAACAGGTAAAAAAAGGCGACTTTGTGGCCCGTCTGGATGAAAGCCGGATCATGACATTGATGCGCGATCAGATGCAGGAAAAGGAAAAAGCCGATGCGGACCTGAAAAACGCGGTGATCGACAGCACGGTAACCCTGACCCAGAAGCGAGAAGCAATAACCAATGCCCGATTAGACCTGGAGTACAACCGGATTGATTTGGAGCAGTCGAAGTACGAGTCGGGGGCATATCAGCGGAAAGCACACATGTCGTATCAAAAAGCAGAAATGCAGGTTGAAAAGCTGCGACGTGATTATTTGCTCGAAAAAAACCGGCTGAAAATGCAGGTCGCGCGCCTTGAAAGCAGAGTGAAATATCTGGCCAACCGAATTGCGAGATATCAGCAGGCAATGGCTTCGACAACAATTCGGACCCCTCAGGATGGGATTGTCATGTTTGCCAAAGATTGGCAGGGAAAAACGTTGAAAAAAGACTCGGAGGTTAGTATCTGGATGCCGTTGATTGCTACGCTGCCGGATATGTCGGTTGTCATTTCGGAAGCTTATGTCAAGGAGATTGATGTTTCCAGGATCAAAATAAATGACCCGGTTCGTATTTCGATCGATGCGCTTCCAGATAAAAAACTGACCGGAAAAATCATCAAGATTGCTACCATTGGCGAAGATCACAAGGATTTCGACATGAAAGCGTTTAAGGTCGTTATCCGGGTCGATGCCCCTGACAAAGATATGAAACCGGGAATGACAGCGAATAATCAGATTTTAGTCGGAACCTATCAGAACCAGTTGTTGGTACCGCTTTCAGGGGTATTTACCCGAAACGGGGTAAATCAGGTATATGTAAAAAGAGGAGGCCGGGTTGTCCGGAAAATAATCCGGCTTTCGGCTGAGAATGACGAGTTTGGCGTGGTTCAGTCGGGATTGGACGAAGGGGACAAGATTTTGCTCTATCAGCCCGAAAAGTTTGACACAGAAGGGTAATTTGAATAAAAAAAGCTGAGGCCCCTGACCTTCAGCTTTTCAACAGTTACATTGTTTCAAAATTGGCAGAATGAAACAAATGAAGCCAGGGATTTATGGCTCTTGCCCCGAAAGCTTCTCGTTACAGGCAGGTCTTCTGGCTCTCCCGGTCTGGCCGTCCTTCCCATCCGGCTTGCGCCTGACAGTGAACGTAATTGGCCAACCTCCTTTCGGATAATGGGTTTACAGCTGCGGGGACAGCTCCTGGTTTTCACAGGATTCCCTTTTCATCCCGGGTTAACGGGAACCGGTAACACGTTACAAGTATACAACGAATTTGCCGGTTCGCCCAACGGTTATGTGTAAAATATTTAACAAGTTTTACGTATTTTCTCTCCGGATATTCAATTCGGAACTCCTACCTTTGTCGTGGTTTTAACGAACTATTTATGAAGAGAATTGCTGGAATCCTTTTGGTTGCGTTTTTTGTGGTTTTTCTGTCGGCCTGTCATCAGAATAAGATCGAGAAGCCGGAACAGCTTATTCCCAAAGCGAAGTTTGTGAAAATCCTGACCGACATTTATCTGTACAAGAACATGAACAACCAACCCAATATACGTGAAAAATTCAAAGACCTTTCGCAGACAGATATGTATTATTCGGTCCTGAAAAAATATGGCATTCCCGATTCGGTCTTCATCCGGTCGTTGATTTATTATTCAAGTTTCCCGAAAGAACTGGATAAGATGCATTCCGAGATACTGACCAAACTTCAGGAAGAAGAGCAAAAATTTCAAAAGAAAGAAGAATTGAACGTGGAAGGCAAATGAAGAAGTTTTCTTCCAATTACGTTTTATCGCCCGATGGAGCCCTGCTAAAATATGGGATTGTAGCAGTGAATGACGAAGGTGTTGTTGTCGGGTTGACCGATACCGGCGGCAATCTTCGGGAAACCGACCGGCTTGAGTTTCACAGCGGAATCCTGGTGCCGGGTATTTGTCCGGTTGCTCAGGAACGGATTTCCTCTGAAACCGAAAATTTTCAGCAATTGATTTCTGAAATCCGGCAATGCTCCGGGATGAACGAATTATTTGCCGTACTAAAAAAGTTTCAGGAAGAAAACCCGGAGGAGTCAATTCCGGAGATTTGGCATTTGCTGCAAGAGAAAGGGTTCACCCCCGGCAACCGTTCCGGCATTTATGTTATCAGTGGTGCCGATTTGGTGCATTTCCGGCTTAAACCCGACAGCCGGTTGAAAAAATTAGGCTGACCCATTCATTCCGATTACCTTTGCCCCAAATTCAGAAAACATGGCTACGTTTCTTTTTGATCAGATCATTTTCGGACCGGTAAAAAGCCGCCGCCTGGGTGTTTCGCTGGGCATTAATTTATTGCCGGTCGATTCGAAGTTGTGTTCGTTCGATTGCATTTATTGCGAATGTGGATGGAATCCCCGGCGCCGGGAAAAGAAAGCACAGCTTCCTTCGCGCAGTCTGGTTAAGCAACGGTTGGAAGAGAAACTGCTCGGAATGCAGCATAGCGGCGAACTTCCCGATGTAATTACTTTTGCCGGCAATGGCGAGCCAACGCTTCACCCGGAGTTTGCCGGCATTATCGACGACACTATTTTGTTGCGCAACCAACTGGCCCCGGGAGCCCGGATTGCCGTCTTGTCGAATGCCTCGATGCTTCAAAAGCCGGAAGTGGTAAATGCCCTGCTGAAAATTGAAGACAACATCCAGAAATTAGACTCCGGCTTTGAAGAAACCATCAAAAAAATTGACTGCCCGGTTGGGCGGTTTAACCTGGGGAAGGTGATTGAAAACCTGAAAGCTTTCAACGGGCAGGTCGTTATTCAAACGCTTTTTCTGAGAGGAACATTCAAAAACGAACGAATCGACAATACCACCGAAGAAGAAATTGAACGTTGGTTGCAATTGGTCCGGGAAATAAAACCGAAACAAGTTATGATCTATACCATTGCCCGCGACACGCCGGCCGACAATTTGCAGAAGGTAAGCATCGATGAGTTGGAACAGATTGCCCAAAAGGTCAGGGCTGCCGGTTTCGATGTTCAGGTTTCGGGCTAAAATTATTTTTTTGATAAAAAGTTTGTCTGGGCAATTGTTATACGTATCCGAGGTTTTCTTTCTTCGAGCTTTGTCATACATTTGAACATCATTAAAATATTCGCCATGAGGAAGATATTAATCACAGGAGGAGCCGGGTTTATTGGCTCGCACGTTGTCAGGTTGTTTGTTAATAAATATCCTGATTACCAGATTGTAAACTTAGATAAGCTGACTTATGCCGGCAACCTGGCCAACCTGAAGGACATTGAAAACAAACCCAACTATCGCTTTATAAAAGGCGACATTGTTGACAGCGATTTTATCATGGCCCTTTTTGAGCAGGAACAGTTTGATGGCGTTATCCACCTGGCCGCCGAGTCGCATGTCGACCGGTCCATCTCAAACCCCACGGAATTTGTTTTTACCAACGTGATCGGGACCGTGAATTTGTTAAATGCAGCCAAACACATCTGGAAAGATGAACCGGAAGGGAAACGTTTTTATCACATCTCGACCGACGAAGTTTACGGAACTTTAGGTGAAACGGGCTTGTTTACCGAAGAAACAGCGTACGATCCGCATAGCCCGTATTCGGCTTCAAAAGCCAGCTCCGACCATTTCGTCCGGGCTTATCACGATACCTTCGGGTTGCCGGCAGTTGTGTCGAATTGCTCGAACAATTACGGTTCGTACCAGTTTCCGGAAAAACTGATCCCGTTGTTTATTAACAACATCCGGAACAACAAGCCCCTGCCGGTTTACGGGAAAGGCGAAAACGTTCGCGACTGGCTGTGGGTGGAAGACCATGCCCGGGCCATTGATGTGATTTTTCATAAAGGCAAAAACGGCGAAACATACAACATCGGCGGGCACAACGAGTGGAAAAACATTGACCTGATCAGGCTGATGTGCCAGATTCTGGACCGGAAACTGGGGCGCGAAGCTGGTACCTCCGAGAAGTTGATTACCTATGTAAAAGACCGTGCCGGACATGATTTGCGTTATGCGATCGACTCAAGCAAACTGCAGCGCGAACTGGGCTGGGTGCCAAGTCTTCAGTTTGCCGAAGGGCTTGAGAAAACCATCGACTGGTATCTGGAAAACGAAGAATGGCTGGCCAACGTAACCAGTGGCGAATACCAGAAATATTACGAAGAACAATACGTTAACCGATAACAGAAACGCCGCCCGGGAAGCCTCAGGCGGCGTTTTTGTTAGATAATTTAACGCGTTTGGTTATTTCTTGACTGTAAATAAATCTTTCTCCTCAACTTTTTTGACGGCACTGCTGTCGTTCAGCAACCTGTTGATGGCGTTGAACGGGGCTGTAACAATTTCTTCGCCGGCAGCCAAGCCTTCTATGATTTCAATGTTGTTGTTATCCTGAATCCCTGTTTTCACCGGGCGTTTATAGACCTTCCCGTTTTTATATACAAAAACACTATTATCCGACTAATCTAAAATTCTGAAGATATTGTCTTCTAATTTTCTGGTAGTCAGTCATTATTGTTTTTATTTCAAAAGTCACCCCCCCTTCAAAATGCAAGTTTTGTTTGCAAGGATGATGCGGTGAACTCG
>JAJUGZ010000089.1 GCA_029265715.1 Bacteroidota bacterium | reverse complement strand
CGGGCTCTCGAATATTACAAGGAGGGTTCCCATTCAGACGAAGGTTACTGTACCATGTGCGGGCCGAACTTTTGCGCCATGAAATTAACCCGCGAACTGACCGACTGTCTTCATTCTAATTAAAAAGCAAAAAATAAATTTTAAACAGAATATAAATGACCGATAAGCAACAATTAAAAGCCGATCTGATCCAGATTCGTGAAAAATCGCCCTTGGTGCATAATATCACCAACTATGTGGTTATGAATAATACAGCCAATGCTTTACTTGCGGTTGGCGCATCGCCTGTAATGGCACATGCCCTCGAGGAAGTGAGCGACATGGTAAACATTGCTTCGGCGCTGGTGATTAATATGGGCACATTAAGCGAAAAGTGGGTCAATGCCATGTTACAGGCCGGAGCAGCTGCCAAAGCTAAAGGGATTCCGGTGGTGTTCGATCCGGTTGGGGTAGGGGCAACGCCTTACCGGAACCAGGTGGCTGCTGCAATCCTTCAGACTTGCAAACCAACGATTATCCGGGGGAATGGCTCGGAAATTATGGCGCTGACCAACCAACACTCAAAAACCAAAGGGGTTGATAGCACTGCTTCATCAAATGCTGCGCTGGGTGCAGCTATACAGCTGGCGAAAGAAACCGGGGCCGTAGTGGTTATCAGCGGGGAAGAAGATTTTATTACTGACGGGACGATTGTTCGAATTGTGAAAAATGGCTCCTCGTTGATGCCCAAAGTGACAGGAATGGGCTGCACGGCTACGGCTGTCGTAGGGGCTTTTGCGGCCGTCAATCCCGATCGGCTTGCTGCTGCAACACACGCTATGACGGTTATGGGCGTGGCTGGTGAACTGGCTGCCCGAAAAGCTGATGGTCCTGGAACGTTGCAACTGCATTTTCTGGATGCTTTGTATAATTTGACTCCTGAAACCTTGGATGAACAGGCAATCATTGAGTAGGCATGATTGATTTAAGGTTATATCTGGTAACCGACCGCTCGTTGTCGTTGGGGCGCGACATGGAATGGGTCGTCGAAGAAGCAGTTAAAGGTGGCGTAACGATGGTTCAGATACGTGAAAAAGATTGCAGTACCCGCGAATTTGTTGGTCTGGCTATGCGGTTGAAAAAAATGCTGTCGCTGTATGGGGTTCCACTCATTATCAACGATCGGGTTGATGTGGCGTTGGCAGCTGATGCAGACGGGCTTCACATCGGGCAAAGCGATATGCCGTATGAAATGGCGCGGAAGCTGCTGGGCCCCGGAAAGATTATCGGCTTGTCGGTCGAAAATATAGGGCAGGTTCACGAGGCCAATCGGTTTGATGTGGACTATATTGGCATTTCGCCGGTTTTCAGTACTGCTACGAAAACGGATATCGCTCAGCCGTTTGGCATTTCAGGGGTACGCGATGTGATGGCCGTCAGTAAACATCCGGCGGTGGCGATAGGCGGCATCAATCCGGAGAATGCACTGGAAATTATGCAGGCCGGAGCCAACGGAATAGCAGTTGTTTCGGCGATTTGCTCGGCCGAAAGTCCGTATCAGGCGGCACAGGCCCTAAAAACAAAGGTTCAATCATATTATTCTGAATATGAAACTGAAAGAGATAGGAGAATTTGGATTTATTGAGCGGTTTAAACCGTTGTTCGGGGGCTTGGTCCAGGGGGCGCAGGTGGGCATTGGTGACGATTGTGCCATTATTCCGGCCAACGACAAAGAAGACTGGCTGGTAACCACCGATCTGTTGATGGAAGATGTTCATTTTCTCAGGAATGAAATAAAGCCTGAAGAGTTGGGATATAAGTCGCTGGCAGTGAACCTGAGTGACATCGCGGCGATGGGCGGAACTCCGCTGGGCTCGTTTTTGTCGATTGCCATTCCGGCAGATATGGAAGTTGCCTGCCTGGATGCGTTCATGCAGGGTTATCACCAGCTTTCTGCAAAATACAACACGCCTTTGCTGGGCGGCGATACCACCAAATCGTTGAAACACCTGGCCATCAACGTGTGCGTGATCGGTAAATGCCCGAAAGGGAAAGCCCGCAGGCGCAGCATGGCCAAAGCTGGCGATGTGATTGCCGTGACTGGTAATCTGGGCGGTTCGGCCGGTGGTTTGCAGGTTTTACTTCAAAAACGCTCTTATGCCGGATTATCGGCAGAATTGGTTCAGAACCATCATTTGCCCGAGCCGCGGCTCAACGAAGGTTTGTTTCTTGCTGGTTGCGACGGCATACATGCCATGATGGATATTTCAGACGGCGTGGCTTCCGACCTGGTCCACATTCTAAAAGCCTCCGGAAAATCGGCTGTTGTTGATACCGACAAATTGCCTTTTTCTGAAACGTTAAGGCAAATGGCCGATGAATTTGGCTGGGATGCCATTGAACTGGCTGCCTCGGGAGGGGAAGATTATGAACTGTTGTTTACCGTTGCTCCGGAAGATTGGCAACTCGTGCAAAAAGAATTCACTCAAAAATTCGGGAAACCGCTTTATGCAATCGGTAAAATTACTGACGGGGAAGCTCGTATCAATTGGCAAAGAAATGGGCAGACAATCAGTTTTCGTAAATCAGGATTTAATCATTTTCAGTAAAAAACGATGCAATATAAACGAGTACTGACCATTGCCGGCAGCGATCCGGGCGGGGGAGCCGGCATCCAGGCCGATCTGAAAACCATGTCGGCCTGCGGTTGTTTTGGTATGTCGGCCATTACGGCTGTGGTCGATGAAAACACGGTTGGAGTGTATGGCGTTCATCCCATCCCGGTTTCGTTTGTGCAGGGACAAATCAGATCGGTGCTCGACGATATTGGTGCCGATGCCATTAAAATTGGGATGCTCCACTCGTCGGAGCTGATCTGTGCCGTGAAAGAAACTCTCTCGGGGTACAACATCCGGAATGTAGTTCTGGATCCGGTGATGGTGGCAACATCCGGAGACAAATTGCTGCAAGACGAAGCCATCTCTACTCTGAAGAACGAATTGATTCCGTTGGCCCGGGTGGTCACGCCCAATATTCCGGAAGCCGAAATTCTGTTGGGCGAAAAAATTGAAAGGCAGGACGACTTAAAACGGGTTGTCAAACAGTTGTCGTGCGGCGGACAGGTTTCGGTTTTGCTCAAAGCCGGGCATCTGACCGAACAAGTTCTGACCGATGTTTTTTACAATGCCGAAACCGACGAGATCGTGGAACTTACTTCGCAGCGGGTTTCAACGCGCAATACGCATGGTACCGGTTGTACCTTTTCGTCGGCGGTGGCGTCCTTTCTGGCGCATGGTCTTCTGCTGAACGATGCGGTGCGTCGCGCCAAAAGTTACATCAACCAGGCCATTGTTTGCGGGAAGGATTATGAAATTGGGAAAGGTCACGGGCCCGTTCACCATTTCTATAACTTCTGGCAATAGACGGCTTAAATGAGTCTCCCGGCTAAAAGATTAAATACGAAGCCTCAAGGGTTAAAGGCGAAAGTAAAAACTTATGACTTGCTACTCAGATATCGCGACTAATCCTTTTATTTTCCTCCTGATAGCAGCAATTTCACCAGGTTTTTAGCAGCCTGCATGTTTTCGAAACTTTCCGGAAGACGGCTATGTCCGATGTATTCGTTGTAAATCCACGGATCGCCAATGGCGAGCACATAGCCTTTGCCATAGCGGCATTCGGCCATTACGACATCGCCTTTTTCGCTCAAGACCGGTTTGGCTGCTCCGGAACAGGTGATGGACGAAACTTCTTTCATGTAGATTTTTGAAAGTCCGCTAAATAATGGATGTTCCGGCAGGTTGGTGTAGGCGCCCATTTCGTAGTCGCGGTTTATAACCGGGTGGAGCAGGACTTTGTTGAAATGCATGCCGAATTTGGCAGCCAGCAGATTAAAATGATCGAACTCCGCATTATTCATGTCGTTACTCATCATCAGCAATACGCCACCTTTTTTTACCCATTTGGCAATGGTGGCAGCATCTTTTGCCGACATGTAATTGGGTTTTGGGGTTTCCGCCGGCGTGTCCGGATCAACGATAATGTAAACCGAAACGCCTTTTAGGTTTGATCCTGTAGGTTCTTGCGCTAACATGGAAATTTCGGCGCCTTCGCTCTGGAACAGCTCCCCGAACTGGGAAAAACCGCTGTCGGCTTTGTCGCTCCAGATGTAGTGGTAAGGATTGTTTGTTTTCGGACTGATTTCGTTATTGTAGTAGTTATCGAGAACCACTTTCTTTTGGGCCGATGCGTTCAACGAGCTGATCAAGAGCACAACTCCTAAAAATCCGGTGTATCGTTTAACTAAACTTTCTTTCATTTTGAGCATGTTTTAGTCTGTTTTTTCCGTGCTTAAAAATAATGATAAAATCAACTGTGCAATCGATGGCAAAAAATAAAACGATCAAAAATTATACTGCATTTTTTAAGAGGGCCAAAGGCCAGTCGGGAAAGCAGTGAATGGATGTAGGTACCAGAAGAACTGTTTTTCTTTCCAATTTTTTAACCTGACGGGCTAAACCATTCGGTGTGTATGATGTTATTTTTAACAAGTTTACGGAAAATAGCAATCGGGTGGCGGTTATCCGGATGAAATGCTTTTCTTTGTAACCTCAAATTAATTCAAAATCAATACTAATTAGAAAACAATGAACATTAGCAAAAACATGATGGTTTCGTTGACGTACGATTTACGTTACGACGATATAAATGGCGAACTTATTGAGCAGGCTACCGCCGAGAGACCATTGAGTTTTGTGTTTGGAGCAGGACAAATGCTTCCCAAATTTGAATCTCAACTTGAAGGATTGGCACAAGGAAGTGCTTTCGAAATAAGTCTGGATTGCGTTGATGCCTACGGCGAATTAGACGAAGATGCTATTGTTGATCTTCCGAAGCACCTGTTTTTTATCAACGGCGAATTCGACGAAGAAGTTGTGGCTGTAGGCAATACAGTCCCGATGATGAGCACCAGCGGCCAGCGTTTGAACGGGCTGGTTCTCGAAATTACTGACGATATCGTAAAAATGGACTTCAACCACCCGCTGGCTGGCGAAAACCTGTATTTCAACGGTAAAATTCTCGAAGTGCGCGAAGCTACCGATGCCGAAATAGCTGCACTTTTCTCCGGAAGTTGTGGTTGTGGCGGCGGAAGCTGTGGATGCGATGACGACGGTTGCGGTTGTGGCGAAGGAAGTTGCGGCAGTGAAAGCAAAAGTCACGGCGGATGTGGCTGTGGTTGCTAAAAAAATATTAAAAGTTATCTTTGAAGTTGTTTCGGGCAAAGGTTCCGGAACAACTTTTTTTTGTACTAAAAATTTAGATCTACATGAACAGTTTCGGACAAATATTTCGCCTGACATCGTTTGGGGAATCACACGGAAAGGCGATTGGCGGTGTTATTGATGGCTGTCCGGCCGGTCTTGAGCTTGACCTTGACTTTATCCAGAACGAGTTGAACCGTCGAAAACCCGGTCAATCGAAAATTACGACCCAGCGCAACGAAAGCGACCAGGTCGAGTTTCTTTCCGGAATTTTTGAAGGGATAACGCAGGGCACGCCGATTGGTTTTATTGTCCGGAACAAAGATCAGCACTCGAATGATTACAACGACCTGAAGGATGTGTTCCGTCCGTCGCATGCCGATTATACCTACACTCAGAAATACGGGACACGCGACCATCGCGGGGGCGGCCGTTCGTCGGCCCGCGAAACCATTGCCCGGGTTGTTGCCGGTGCCGTTGCCAAGTTGTTGCTCCGGAAACTGGGAATTCAGGTTCGGGCTTACGTGTCGCGCGTGGGCGAAGTTGAACTGGCAAAATCTTATCGGGAACTTGATTTATCGCTGACTGAAAGTAATATCGTCCGTTGTCCGGATGCCGAAACAGCCGAACGGATGATCGCCCGCATTGAACAGGCCGGGCACGCGCACGATACGGTTGGAGGGGTCATTACCTCTGTAATTACCGGAGTTCCTGCCGGTTGGGGCGAACCGGTATTCAATAAGTTGCACGCCGATTTAGGACATGCGATGTTGGGCATCAATGCCGTGAAAGGCTTTGAATATGGCTCCGGATTTGAAGGAACCCGGCTGTCAGGCTCCCAACACAACGATATTTTCATCAATACGCCTACTGGCATTCGGACCAAAACAAATCATTCAGGAGGCATTCAGGGTGGAATTTCCAACGGTGAGGATATTTATTTCAACGTAGCTTTCAAACCAATTGCTACCTTATTGAAAGAACAGCAGACGGTTGACAAAGCTTCGAACGAAGTTGTCATTAACCCGAAAGGGCGTCACGATCCCTGTGTGTTGCCCCGTGCCGTTCCGATCGTTGAGGCGATGGCTGCGATGGTTTTGGCCGATCATTACCTGTTAAGCCGGATAAGCCGGATTTGAGAAATTGATTATTGCATCGGGGAAGATTGTTTCTGTATCATAAAGATTTATATTCTATGCCACGACGTAAACGTCAGCGAAAAATTATAGCGCCGCCCGCCATTAAGGGATTATCGGTGTTTGGAGCTTCCCGAAAAAAGAGCGAGAAGGTCAGACTGTATTTCGAAGAGTACGAGGCGATAAAGTATCTCGATTACGAAAATCTGACACAAGAGGAAGCTGCTGTCTACATGGAAGTATCCCGCCCAACTTTGACACGCATATACGAGTCGGCGCGGAATAAAGTGGCGCGGGCCCTGGTCGAAGGGCTTGACCTGATAATTAGCGGCGGAAATTTCCAGTTTGGCGACGACTGGTTTCGTTGCAACGGCTGCAAGGCAAACTTTAATATTTTTGAAGAAACCACGGCCCGTTGTTGTCCGATTTGCCAGTCGGAAGAGGTTGTTTCGTTAAATGAGTGGTATCAGCAGGAAGAGTAGCTGATTTCTGTTCATATTTTCAGCATATCACAATCACCTACTGGTATGCCATCCGGGCGTTTTTTGTTTCAGAGAAGTATTCGTTAATGGATCGGGTTACAGCTGGTCTTTTTTCGCTATTTTTGGACGTGTTATCAATAAGATAAACGAGCTAACCTGTGATCCGGATTCTCAAAAAAATAAGCTTCCTTGTTTGTCTGTTGCCTGCTTTTCAGGTATTTGCATCCGGGCCGTATCGGCCACGAACCGTCAATCCGTTGCTTGAACCCTGGCGTTTGACCGATTTCCCGGCGTTCGATACCATTCAGGTCAACTGTTTGGATAAAGGCCGTGATAATGATTTCTGGCTCGGGATTGGGAATGACGCTGTTTTTTACGATGGTTATCAGACTTTTCATTATGCCGTCGATTCTTCCACGGTACTCGGCATGATCCATGATTCGGGAAACGAATTGCTTGTGTCGACCTATAAAGGCATTTACCGATATCATCAGGGAAAATTTGTCCGGATTATTAAGGCCCGAATGGCTGGGTCCCGTAATTTTATAAAAGACGAAGAGGGGCATGTTTGGATTGGCTCCGACTATGGGTTGTTGCGGATATCTTCTCATCTGGTTGCCTGCTTAAATCCGGCAGGCTTGTTCGAAATATCAGGCTCTGGCGAAATTCTTAAAACGATCTGGAAAAGCGGGGCCACTGCGACAGTTCCATCGCATGTTGCTTCGTTTTCGTTTCCGGTTTACACCATTTCGTACTCGTTGGGAAATACTTGCTGGATGGCCATAACTTCTCCGGAGGGTAACCTGGCGGGGGTTAATCTGGCCAGGTCCTGCCGGCAACCAGCCGAATGGAAATTTTTGCGGTCCCCTGAGCTGAGTCCGGAGCAAATTTCGGGAGTGAGCGAAAAAGAGGGTTATTTGTATGTGGCCTGTGTCGACCCCAATATCCGTTTGCAGCGATGTAACCTTTCTTCCGAAACCTGGGATTTTGTCGATTTGAAAGCATTGGGGGGCGACGATGTTCATTCTTCGATGAAACAAACCTCTGATGGGACGCTTTGGATTGGCGGGCACAGCAAGCTTTACGCCCTGAACGATCAGGGATGGAGGGTTTATCAATATCCGGAGGTCAAGTTGCCGTTGGCTTATATTACCCTTTATGTTGTTCCGGATAATTTTCTGTATGTAGTAGGTGCAAATGGCAGCCTGATGTGTTACGATACCGGGAATTCCCGTTTTTCAACTTACGAAGGGCTCAATTTTCAATGTAATTCTCCGGATGGAAGCTACTGGTTCACGACCGGTAACGGTGAGCTTGTAAAGGCAGACCAGTCGTTACGCCGTTTTATAAAATACGGGCCTTCTGATGGGTTGATGGACCGGGCGATGGTAGCCTGTCAAACAAAAAACCAAGGGCTGTGGGTTGGTGGAAGCCATCACGGGAAAGCTGCTGTCGCTCACTTTACCGGTGAAAAATGGGAGTTAACGGAGTTGCCCCAGTTGTATTTGGGAGTTGGGTATAACGGAATCTGTGAGTTGTCCGATTCGTCTCTGGTTTTTGCGGCCAATGGGGTATTGGAACTTGAGAACAGCAGTTATCGGGGTGGTTTTGTCGAATATAAGTATCGTACCCGGACCTGGGAATGGCATTCCCGAAATGAAGTTCCGCAGCGTATTTCATCTATTTCGCAAACGCCCGATGGTAAACTTTGGTTCTCGGGCGGTGGGGTTGTTTCTTTCGATGGCAGATCAAGTTCGTTTATTCAGATGCCAGGTAGCTCGACGGCCTGGATCGACGATGTAAAATGCAGTGCTTCCGGCCAGATCTGGGTTGCTCAGGGAGGCGCTGGTGTCGTTCATTTTGATGGGGAAAGGTGGAAGCGTTATACCACATTCGATGGGTTGATCAGCAATATGGCAACCAACCTGCTGGTTGTAAACGACTCGAATGTGTACGTGGCGACTGATAAAGGAATTTCCTTTTTTGATGGGCGGCAATTCAAAAGCCATGTTCTCGATCCGGCGATGGTTATTCAGCGGGAGCGGGGCTTGTTGAGGCAATCGGTTGATGGAACACTATGGATCAATCAGGGAACCCGCGAATGGTATTTGTACGATTTTAAAAACTCTCCGGAACTGACCGATGAATTTCGGACTATTGCGTGCCGACGGGAGACAAATCCACCGAAAACATTCATTTCATGTTCCGACCGTGAGGTTTCTCCGGATGGAAATGTCATTATTACTTACCATGGCGTCGATTTCATGAATCAAACACCTGAAAAAGACCTGGAGTTTTCATACCGATTGAATGGAGGCGCATGGTCGGCTTTTTCCAATCAAAAATCGACTGTTTTGCTCGACCTGCCTGATGGTGATTATACCTTCGAAGTGCGGGCGCGCGACCTCGATCTGAACGTGGAACCATTGCCGGCCAGTCTTCGTTTTACCGTGCTTCCGCCGGTTTATAAACGGGCTTGGTTTATCCTTACCATCCTGTTTTTTTTAGCAATCATTGGCGGCCTGTTGAAACGGCTTTATAACCGGAACAGGCAAATTCATGAATTGGACCAGTTGAAGCTTCGGTTGTTTACCGATATTTCTCACGAGTTGAGAACGCCGCTTACTCTGATCTTGCTGCCTTTGCAAAAGCTGATGCAGAAAACGGGAGAGAAAAGCGAGGCGCGCGAAAATCTTGAGTTGATCCAATCAAACGTGCAGCGCCTTCAGAGTTTGGTCGACCAGGTTGTTGACATGCGGCGGATCGAGGCCGGAAAACTGACGATTGAGGCTGTCCCTGGCGATATTATCCGTCATATTCGAAGCATTTTTCAGTATTATGAGCCACTTTCGAAGGAAAAGGCCATTCGGTTCTCGTTGGTTTGTGATGAGCATGAATATTGGGTCATGTACGATCCGGATAAGTTTGAAAAAATTGTCATGAATCTGTTGTCGAACGCGTTTAAATATACGCCCGTCAATGAAACCATCCAACTTGTTTTTAAGGTTGACGAACCGGCCGGGGCCATCCGGCTGTGGGTGAACGACACGGGCCCTGGTATTCCCCCAGAGTTACAGCCGAATATTTTCGATCGGTTTTATCGCCTTCGGACCGACCGCAATGTGCGCATTCCCGGAAGTGGCATTGGCCTGTCGCTGGTGAAGGAGCTGGTCGGATTGTTCAACGGGTCGGTCTGGGTTGTCAGCGACGGGAAACGCGGTTCGAGTTTTGAAGTGGTTTTGCCATTAATAAAGGCTGAAAAACTTGCTGCGGATGAAACAGAAAAAGCAGCCGGGTTGCAGTTTAATTCGACCGGCGATGAAGAAACTCCGCAGGTGTTGCTGGTTGAAGACGAAGAGCAGTTGCTGGCTTTTGTTGCCAGAGAACTGTCCGAAAGGTTCCGGGTAACGAGCTGTTGCTCGGCCGAAAAAGCGATTGATCTTTTGAAAGATGAATTGCCCGATCTGATCATTTCGGATGTGATGCTGCCTGGCATGCCCGGGACATTGTTCTGTCGCCAGGTAAAAGAGCAGGCGCATACCAGCCATTTGCCTGTTATTTTGCTTACAGCCCGTGATTCATCCGACGATATTCTGGATGGTTTGGCTTCCGGAGCCGATGATTATCTGGTTAAACCATTTAAAATGGTTGAGCTTATTGCCCGCTGTTCAAACCTGATCGAGAACCGGAAACGACTTCAGCAACGGTTTGCCGAACAGGAATTGCTCGATTCCGTTCACTTTGCTTCGCATCCTGCCGATCAGGACTTTCTGGATAAAGCGTTTTCGTTTGTGACTAAAAACATAGATAATCCGGAGTTGGATGTTTCTTGTTTTTGTCAGGAAATGGGAGTCAGCAAAACCTTGTTATATTCGAAACTCAAAGCGTTGACCGGTTTGTCGGCCATTGAATTTATTCGCAACATTCGACTGAAAGAAGCCCGGAAGTTACTTGTTGACCCCGAAAATAAACTGACAATTGCTGAAATAAGCTATCGGGTCGGGTTTAACGATCCGCTGTATTTCTCGCGTTGTTTCAAAAAATATTTTGGCGTGCCGCCATCCGAAATTTAGAGTTTGAAATTGGGGGCTTTTTCTTCCAATTGCCCGAGTTTAAACGGAGGTTCGGCGCTGTCGCCGGGTTTTGCCGAATAATTTCGGACAAACCCGACTTCATGCAAGTCGTTAATTATTAAAACTTCTTTTCCGGAGTATCCATCCTGACAGTCGACTTCGAAGGTGATTTTTTTCATCCGGTTATGCGAATTAACAATAATGCCAGACCACGAAATTTTGATGTTTTTGGTTTCGAGCAGTTCTTTCTGGATTTTCTTTAACCGCCCTTCATTCATGTCTTCGGTAATGATCAGCTGTACTTTGTCGTCGTTAATGATCAGGTTCTTATCTTTTGCAAAGCCGAATGCTGGTCCTATCAGTAAGATGACAAGCAAAATTGTATGTTTCATTTTCTGTTGTTTTCGAGCTTTACAAAATTAAATATCGAAAACAAATATAAAAAAACGGAGGCCGGAAAATTTGGCCTCCGCAGAGTTCACCTCGAATTGATTGATTAGGGGTTTCCCCATCGTAATTGATGTTGGTGTTCATCAATTACAGAATAAATAACTGTCGGTTGTGGATTTTATTATTCCCGGTTTGTTAAAATTTAGCGTTCGGAATTTGAAAAAAAGTTAACAGCAAGAGGATGAGAAAAAATAGGCGTAGAAGAAAGATAACGACCGATTCGGCCAGGCTTATTTCAGCTTGTCATGAAAAACTTTTTTGAATTTGTCGACCTTGGGGGCGACGACAATCCGGCAATATCCTTGCGTGGGGTTGTTTTTAAAGTATTCCTGGTGATAAGCTTCTGCTTTAAAGAAGTTCGTGAACGGTGAAATTTCGGTGATAACTGGTTTGTCAAAGGCTTTTTCTTCGTTGAGCCGGGCCTTGTACTTTTCGGCAATCACTTTTTGTTCGGGGGAGTGGTAAAAAATGACCGACCGGTATTGGGTTCCCACGTCGGCCCCCTGACGGTTTAAGGTGGTAGGGTCGTGAACCGCCCAAAATACTTCTAACAACTCGTCGAAGCTGATTATATCCGGATTGTAGGTGATTTGGACGACCTCAGCATGCCCTGTTTTGCCGGTGCATACTTCGTTGTAGGTTGGGTTCTTTGTATTGCCTCCGGCATATCCCGATTCTACTTTTTCAACTCCTTTCAGTTTTTGAAAGATGGCCTCGGTACACCAGAAACATCCACCGCCCAGGGTGGCTATTTCTTTTTTATCGATCGTTGCTGACATGGCTGCAAAATGTATACTGGTTGCGATCAGAAAAAATATAATCTGCTTCATAATCATCACGTTTAACAAGAATGAAACTGCCATAAGAGCTACAGCTCATACAACCCGAAAATGAACAAATGGCTATTCGCTTCGCGGATTTCACTGCGTGGATCTTTGCTGCGCTCCGATTCGCAAGCTCAATTTCATACCGGTGCTAATTTCATCGAAAAGTTAAAGTTGTTACGAGAAATTGTACGAACCTGCATTGAAAATTTATACAGAAAACAGTCGGGCGTTCCAATTTGTTTTGCAGAAATTGTGGGCCTATATCGCAGCATGGGCCTGCATAATAATAAAGGCATAAGCCCCAAAACGGAAAATGCGGCTTAAGGCTATTAGCAAAAAGCGGTTTATCAGGTAGTTGGTCGAACCAACCATCAGGCAGATTGCCGACCAAGGCAGGGGGGTCAGGGCGGCCACGATAATCAGGAACGCTCCGTACTTGCGTAGCAGCGGCCAGTATTTGCTGAGGAAGCGGCGTTGCAAGTAGCGCAAGGTAACTACTTTTCGCAAATATTTTCCGGCCATAAAAGCCAGATAACCCATGCCGTATGATACGGCTGCAAAGAATGCCACATTCATCCAGTAATGGGCCAGGCTACCTTTGTTGAACGCCCAAAGCATGAATATCTCAGGAGGGAACAGGCCGAAAAAAAACTCAGACCCCAGGTAAATCAGATAGATCCAGGCTGGCTGGCTGTAAAAACGGTCGATCCATGCTTCGGGGTTTGTTGCAAAAATGTATTTGACGAAAAGCAGGTATAATCCGGCCAGGACGGCCAGCCATATGATGCCTTTCAATAGATTGCTGAGCAGGAAACGTATTTTCTGAGATGTTGTCATGGCAGAAAAGAAATGATGCATACCGTAGTGAAACAACGCACGAACCCGATTGGTTGTCTGTTCGGGTTTATTTTAATGCTGGGGCAGAATCAGGATTAGGTTTTCAGTGTAAGCTCAGGCTAATTTTTTCAGAAGCCAGGCCATATTTTCGCCCAACGTGTGCATGGTTTGCATGCCTTCCTGGTCGTTCAGCACGTCGCCGGGTGTTTTCCCGTAAGCAAAATTCCAGTAGCTCGATCCGGGGACAATCATTTGGTTTATCAGGAAAAAGTTGTTCATCGTTTCGAGTGTATGTAGCTGGCCTCCGCGCCGTACGGCAGCAATGCCTGCCCCTACTTTTCGGCGTAGCAAATGGCCATTGCCCCGTGTCACGTACCCGGCCACATCAATCAATGCTTTCATTTCCGGGGTGATGTCGGCAAAGTAAACCGGCGATCCCAAAATTATGCCATCGGCCTCGATCATTTTCCCGATCATTTCGTTGATCAGGTCGTTTTTGATGTGGCAGCGCCGGTCTTGTATCTCACGGCATTTTCCGCAGGCGGTGCAACCGTGCACCAGTCTGCCGCCGAGCTGAACCAGTTCGGTTTTTATGCCTGCTTTTTCCAGTTCAGAAAATACCGTTTGGATCAGGATGGATGTGTTTCCATTTTTGTGAGGGCTGCCGTTTATACCGATTACTCGCATAGGTAAGTTTTTTTATTGGTTAAAGACAAACGAAATGAGGTTTGCCCCCATTTGAAGCGCTTTTTGCCTGATTTCGTCCGCATCGCGGTGAACGGAGTAGTCTTCCCATCCATCGCCCAAATCGCATTCATAACTGTAGAAACACACCAGCCTTCCGTTTACAAATAAGCCAAATCCCTGTGCCGGTTTGTTGTCGTGTTCGTGAATTTTGGGCAGGCCTTTCGGAAAATCAAATTTCTGATGATAAACCGGGTGGTTGAACGGGAGCTCGACAAAATCCTGGTCGGGGAAAACCTTTTTCATTTCTCTCCGGATGAAGGGGTCGATCCCGTAGTTGTCGTCGATATGCAGGAACCCTCCGGCGAGCAAATAGGTTCGCAGGGTTTCAACTTCGTTGTCGGAAAAAACTACGTTGCCGTGCCCGGTCATGTGTACGAACGCATAATTAAACAGCTCAGATGAGCCTGGTTCCACCGTTCCCGGTTCCGGATCGATCGAGGTATGGAGCTGCTCGTTGCAAAACCTGATCAGGTTGGGCAGCGAGGTAGGGTTAGCATACCAGTCGCCGCCACCGCGATATTTCAGCAATGCAATTTTCACCGAATTTTGCTGGGCCAGAACGACAGTCGTGAAAAAAAACAGCAGGAGAAGGGGCAGCAGTTTCTTCATGGTTCTATTCCAGTTTGTTCAGTATTAGTACTTCGGCCGGTTTGGTTGCCAATGCGCCAATTGCATTGAGGCCGTTTACCAGGTGAGGCGTTTTCAGGTGTGCATCGAGCGCTTCCTGGTTCTCCCATTTTTCGATGAACGTGACTTTCCCGGGATGTTGTTTGTCTTGAAACAGTTCGTAGCTGATGCACCCGGGGTCTTTTCGCGACGGTTCAACCAAGCCGAGACAAACCTGGACCAACTGGTTTGCTTTGTCGGGCGATGTTTCCATGTGGGCTACCACGTTGACAACTTTTGTTTCCATTTTCTGAGTTTTTGTTTGTTGGTTTAATTTCTCAAAGATAGCATTTCTAAAGGGGAGATGTGTGGCATTGTGACATCGAATTTTATGGGTTCGGATATTCCGGGAAAGTTAACCTGTCACGAGAAAATTGTTCGGTTCGTCAGTTGGCGGAACCCCTCGTGTACGTGCCTGAGATTTGAATGTCCGGTGGATATTTAATTTAAATTGAAAGGGAGGAAGGGGGATGGGCGGGGCGGTTGGTACTGCCCTAGCTTTTGTTTTTAATTTAAATTCCGATATTCCTTAGGAGTTTTGCCAGTCTTTTGTTTAAAGAGTTTGCTAAAATACTGCGGATATTTAAATCCAAGATTATAAGCAATCTCATTTACCGGAATATTTGAATTGAGCAAAATATTTTTGGCTTCTTCAATCAAGAAGAAATGAATGTGGTCTTGTGCATTTATGCCTGTTTCTTTTTTTAGGGCATCTCTAAAAACCCCTTTTTCTCTGTCTATAGTTGACGTCTTTGTTGCCTAAGGCTGGGCCATGCTTCTTGTTGTTTTTTTATAAAGCACACATAATCAGTGTTTTATGTTATTTTTTGTTGATTAATGG
>JAJUGZ010000196.1 GCA_029265715.1 Bacteroidota bacterium | reverse complement strand
GTTTTTCGCTATGCTCTGGAGGAATAACACTTTTCTCATCCAGATATAAGAATAAAACATTCTCTTGGGATTCCCTAACTTCAATTAATTCAAAATAATCAAGTAGTTCCTTGGGCAGAATGTGTTTCAATAATGATTCGACTTCCATACCCGAAAGATATGGAGAATTATATTTTATCCACCCGATTTATAAATTGATCCCAAATTGATCCAATGCCAGCAAGGTTTGCAGAGGGGATAAAAAACAAAAGGAGGTCGAATTTGACCTCCTTTCCTGTCTGGCTCCCCAGATAGGACTTGAACCTATGACCTACGGATTAACAGTCCGCCGCTCTAACCAACTGAGCTACTAGGGAATATTTTACTCTGAATGCCGCGCCATACAAGGCGTTTTGTTTTCTAAAGCGATGCAAAAATAATAGCTTTTCCGAAAAGAAAAAATAATTTTGCAAAAAAAATTACAGATGGAAATTTTCAAAAACAGAAGTCAGGATCGTGTCGGCATTCTTGGAATTGGTAATGCTTTGGTTGACATCTTGATAAATCTCCCGGATGATTCAGTTCTTGAGAAATTTGGATTAGTCAAAGGGAGCATGACATTGGTTGATGCAGGTTTATCTGCAACTATTCGCGAGGCAACCGCAGGTTTCAACCGACAGATGCAAACCGGCGGATCTGCGGCTAATACCGTAAATGGCATTGCCCGGTTGGGAGGTTTGTGCGGTTACATTGGCAAAATTACAGATGACGAACCAGGCCGTTTCTTTAGTGGGGAGCTGGTAAAATTGGGGATTGGGGCACATCTTTCTTTTAGCAACACCGGAACCGGCTTAGCCACTGCGCTGATCAGTCCGGATTCGGAGCGAACTTTTGGCACTTACCTGGGCGCTGCAATGGAATTAACGCCCGAAGATCTGGATCCGGAGGTGTTTCGGAAATATGGGATTGTGCACATTGAAGGTTATTTGGTACAGAACCATCAGCTCATCGAGAAAGCCATGCAAATAGCCAGAGCGGAGGGTTTGTTGGTTTCTATCGATATGGCCAGTTTCAACATTGTGGAGGCAAACCTCGATTTTTTGAAGATGTTGATTGCCGACTATGTGGATATCGTGTTTGCCAACGAAGAAGAAGCAAGGGCTTTCACCGGAAAGTCGCCACGCGAGGCGTTGACTGAAATTGCAACGGTTTGTTCGATTGCAGTGGTAAAGACAGGCGCTGAAGGTTCGCTTATTCAGGCTGGCGATGAGTTTGTTAAAATCAAAGCGATTAGCGCCAACAGTGTCGACACAACCGGAGCAGGAGATATATATGCCGCCGGTTTCCTGTATGGCTTGGCTCAGGGGTGGTCGTTAACGAAAGCCGGGAAAGCCGGGTCGTTACTTGCCGGGAAAGTTGTTGAGGTGATTGGCGCAAAAATTCCGGAGTACCAGTGGGCTGGTCTGCGTGAAGAAATTGGCACGTATTAAGGTAAAACGATACAGAGAAGAGGTCGGGGAGGGAAGTAAATTTTATATACCCGACTTTCTTGTTTTTGCAGGTTATTCTTCAGGAACACGATGGTTATTTAATTCCAGTTTTTCTGCAATCAGATCGTAGACTAAGCCTGCCGTATCGCCTACTACCTGACGGCAGATGATTTTATGGTGTTTCCGCAGGGCAACATCAGCTTCAGTGGCATGCTTTTTTAATAATCCGGAACAACTACTGGTGCCATGAATATCTTCGACCATTTTGTTCAATTCCCTGACCTTTTTGTAGGCGAATAACTTGGTCTCCATATCCTGTGGGTTCTCGTTTCCATAAGCCAAGCCGAGCACCATAAAGCCGCCCGTAATAGCCCCACATTTTTCCCTCAGACGTCCCATGCCTCCTCCAAACGTGGATGAGATTAGTTTGGCGGTTCGTTCATCCAATTTAAATTCGTCGTTAAAAGCCAGTAAAACCGACTGGGAGCAAGCGTAGCCCTGGTCGAAATAGGCTTGTGCTTTGCTAATTATTTCTGCTCTTGAATTCATTTTTTGTTGTAAAGATTCAGCAAAGTTGCAGATTTTGATTTGAAATGAAGAAATGAAAGATCAATTAATTTGACAGGGGCATAAAAATCACATTGGTTTTTTCCCGACAACTTCCGGAGTGGCCCGGTTTAGGGAGAAGTTCTGTGGGTACAAAGCATCGAAGGGGGAGTAGTATAATCTCCGCTGGACAAAACGGTTCCGCTGGATCTGATTTCTGGGATTGTAGCATTCAGGCTTCAGGAGAATATGAGGAGAACTAGTCTGAAAGATTTAAGAGACTGTTTAAATTTATAAAATAGCAATATAAAATATTGACTATCAGTTGTTTAGATGAATAAGTTTCACTAACTTAATGGTTTCCAAACTGTTAAGAACTCATGAAACACTATTCAACCAACATCACCGATAGCCAATGGATGCTGTTGAAGGGCAT
>JAJUGZ010000200.1 GCA_029265715.1 Bacteroidota bacterium | reverse complement strand
GTTTTTCGCTATGCTCTGGAGGAATAACACTTTTCTCATCCAGATATAAGAATAAAACATTCTCTTGGGATTCCCTAACTTCAATTAATTCAAAATAATCAAGTAGTTCCTTGGGCAGAATGTGTTTCAATAATGATTCGATTTCCATACCCGAAAGATATGGAGAATTATATTTTATCCACCCGATTTATAAATTGATCCGAAAAACGGCCGCCCGCACCCGGGCGAACTAAAAAAGCGCCTAAACGTGACCGTTTAAGCGTTTTTTGTTGATTGGTGCCCAGAACAAGACTCGAACTTGCACAGCCTTGCGGCCACTGGTCCCTGAAACCAGCGTGTCTACCAATTTCACCATCTGGGCATTTGCTTTTCGTTTAAAGCGCAGCAAAGATAGCTATTTTTTCTAATTTACAATAGTTGTATTTTCTATAAACTCAAAAAAAATTATCCCCGGATTCTTTGGCCCTGATTTCCCGACTTTTGAAAAAAGCAAACAGCCAAACTTTTTTAATATCCCTCCAATCAAACGATACCTAAATCCGCATTTTTATTTTTCGCCGTTCTATGAGTTTCGGCTTTTATGGTTATTTTATCGATATTTTGCCGCTGTTGGTCGTAAAGTTTTCAGCCATTTGGTCCAGATTTGCTCCTTTTGCTCCTGCAACCAAGACTCAAAACGATGATTAACCGCTATACCCAAAACTACCAAACGATCTGGAATAATTGTCCGGATGTTTTGCCCGGTTTCAGCAGGACATATTCTCCGGATGAAAAGGAAATCAGACAACAAAAGTTAGATATTTGCCTTAACGAACTGCGTAAGACAATTCTTTTAAACAAGCAAAAAGCAGACTTCAACCAAATAAAAAACCTGATGCTCGCCCAGGCACAATTTATCCTGGGCGAAACGATGGATTTTCCCAATGAGGAAATGGATATGCTTTTTTCCACGGAATTTCAGACGGTCACAAAAAGGTTTGTCAACCAAGCGCACGAATTTGACCCGGGGATGCCGTATCCCGACATATTTCAGGCCTGCCGGAACGTCTGGATCATGAACGGACTTCAACTGCTTATGGGAATTCCGGTTGCCCTCACCCCTCCTGTTTTTGCCTACAGTATGTTGTATCCATACACCGATAATTTTATCACTACTGAACGAGTAAAAAATTAAAAAATAGGGGTTACTCCCCGAAGGTTTGGCCCCATGTTGTAAGTTTGTTTTGCGAAAAAACCACAACATGGGTAAAAATACGGAAATAAAATTTGTCGGACAGCCGATT
>JAJUGZ010000186.1 GCA_029265715.1 Bacteroidota bacterium | reverse complement strand
TTAACTATGTATCAAAAACATTAAAATCTCGTTACACTCTCCGGAGAGCAGTTGCCCTGCATTTCAATTCTGCATTTCATTAGTTTTGTATTGGTGGAAACAAATTAAACGCATGGACCACATTCGGAAAATTATTCATGTCGACATGGATGCTTTTTATGCTTCGGTCGAACAGCGCGACCGCCCCGAGTTAAAAGGCTTGCCTGTGGCCGTTGGTGGCGAAAGGCAACGCGGTGTGGTAGCAGCAGCCAGTTACGAAGCCCGAAAATTTGGCGTGCATTCGGCCATGTCGTCGAAAGTAGCCCGAATGAAATGCCCCCAATTGATTTTCGTCAAACCCGACTTTGAAAAATACAAAGCTGTCAGCCGCCAAATCCGTGAAATTTTCTACAGCTACACCGATCTGGTCGAACCACTTTCGCTCGACGAGGCATTTCTGGATGTAACCTTTGCCAAACGCGGCAAACCGTCGGCAACACTGATTGCCCGCGATATTAAAAAAGAAATCATGGAAGTAACCGGGCTGACCGCCTCGGCCGGCGTTTCGTATAATAAGTTCCTCGCCAAGGTCGCGTCGGATGTAAAAAAGCCGAACGGGTTGTTTGTCATCACGCCAGATCAGGCCGAAGCTTTTTTGGAAGAACTCGACATCAGCAAGTTTTTCGGAATCGGGAAAGTAACCGCCCAACGGCTGAATGAAATAGGCGTTTTCAAAGGCGCTGACCTCAAGAGAATTGAACGGAACGAACTGGTTCGAATGTTTGGAAAAGCAGGAAGTTATTACTACGATATTGTCCGTGGGATCGACGACCGCCCGGTTGAACCCCACCGCGAACGCAAATCGTTGGGGGCAGAACATACTTTCGAATCGGATATTACCGATCCGGAAGAATTGAAACAGCGGCTGGAACTGATTGCCGACGACGTGGCCCGGCGTGTTGAAAAGGCCGGCGTGAGCGGGAAAACGATCACTCTGAAAGTAAAGTTCGAAGACTTTGAGCAGATCACCCGTAGCAAAACGACACTGATTTTCATCGACTCGCGCGAACAACTGCTTTCGTCCGGGCTGGATTTGCTTACCAAAGAGTTCCCGCTGCCTAAAGGCGTCAGATTACTTGGGCTGACTCTTTCAAACTTTTACCACGAACAACAGGGGCCGGTTCAGCTGACCCTCCGGTTTTAGTCGCCCGGCAAACCAAAGCGGTTCCCAAAACGATTTTTTAGTTCCTGCATCACTTTTCGGCGAATTTCAGCTTCAGCCTGATACAGTTTAATGATCTGTTGCGGCGTCAGCACTGTCCGGAATTCTTTGTAATATGTTTCACGGATTGTAATTAACCGTTTGGCCGCTTCGAGCTGCGAAAGCACCAGTTGCTCGGCTTCTTCCGACGAGAGGCTATCGGCGTTTACCCGCATCAGACGTACCTGCTTTCTGAAATCGATGTTCGCGATTTCCTGTTCATACTTCAGATAAATCGGACGGAAACGGGCAAAAGTTGATTCGCCAAGGTTCATTGTTTTTTGTATTTCACGGAGCTTGGCCTGGGCAATCCGCTCACGGAGCAACGGAAAACGTCCGCCGTCTTGTGCCTGAAGGGCAACACTCGAACCCAACGCAAACAGCAAAATCAGGATTGAAAATATCTGTTTCATCTGTATAAATTTTCAAAGTTGTTTCTTACAATTTTCGTATCTATTTCTGTTTTTCAAACTAGTTTTTCAACGAGATGGAATAGCCATTTATACATTCCCAGTTGGTATAAGCTTCAGCTTTTATGGCTATTTCATCTGTAAATAATTTGTTTTTAAGTTGTCAGATGGAATAGCCATTTGTTCATTTTTCGGTTGGGGTGAACGTTGGCACACATGGCTATTTCATGGTATTATTTTTACACGTTATTGTGTTGATGTTTCCATAAACGAATCGGCTTTGTACATGGCCGCCAGTTCCAATAATTCTTCGTCGGTAAGCCTTTCGAGTAAAGGCCCGATTTCTTCCGCCCCGGCATCAGGTGCAATGTCCTTCCGGGGTTCCGGAGTTTGGGGTTCTTCTGGTTTCTTCGAAACAACAGGCGTTACAGCCTCGCGGAACCCGGTATCCTGGGGCTGCCGATGGATTTGCTGTGCCACTATCGGCATTTCAGGTGTTCTGGCAGGGATAAGCAGGTAATAAGTTCCCCACGCCGCAGCAATCAGCGAAGCCGCCACCACCGACCGCCAGATTCTAATCCGGACCACCCGGGCGTGCTCTCGCTTTCGGGCTTCAGCAAGCGTCTTTTCTGCAATTCCGGAGAAAAAACCATCCGGGACACTATATGGAAGCCGCTTCCCAATTTCTTTAAATTCTTCTTCGTTCATAAATTCTGTGGTTTACCGGGATTAACGTTATTCGGCATGCTCTTTTAAATATTGCTCAATGCGCTCTCGGGCATAGTGATAATTGGTTTTCAGCGTATTTACCGAAGAATTCAGAATTTGGCTGATATCTTCGTAACTCAGTTCGTCGTAATAACGCAGGTTGAACACAAGGCGCTGTTTCTCCGGAAGGTGCAAAATGGCCTCCTGAAACTTAACCAGGATCGTGTCGCCCGAATGCCCGTCGTGCCCGGCCATCTCGCCAACCAGCATTTCGTTTCGCCGGCCGGAATTACTGTTCCACTTTTTGCTTTGCCTGAAAAACTGAAGACACTCGTTGGTCGCAATGCGGTAAAGCCAGGTGTAAAGACGGCTATCACCTTTGTACGATCCGGCAAACCGGTACACCTTGATGAACGTTTCCTGCAATATATCTTCGGCATCATCGTGCGAAACAACCAGTCTCCGGATATGCCAGTAGATAGGTTCCTTGTAGGTATTTACCAATAACAGAAAGCCCTTTTCGCGCGTTTCCGGAGCGTTTAGCATTGAAAAAATATCTGCATCAACAGTTGCCTCACTCATGGGTATCTCAAAAATCTTTTATGCCGGTTGGATGCCAAAACATTTGAAAAGTTAAATGTAATGGGAATTTTTTTTCGGCCCGTAACCACGACCGGGGTCAAAATCCGGCCAGAGCTATCTAAAAAATTTTTACACCAAAATTTAACTTCCAAACCTTCTCCGCATCTTACAGGTATAATTTTCAAAACTGACAATTAAAAAATGAGCCTTATGAAACGATTAAATTTATTTTTTGCCATGGGGTTAATGCTGTTGCTAACGCCGGCCTGCCAGAAAGACGACAGTTCGTCGAATGATAACGACATCATCCTGTCGCAACAGGAATCGGTTGCAGAAGAAGTGATGCTGGATATAGACGGACTGGTT
>JAJUGZ010000162.1 GCA_029265715.1 Bacteroidota bacterium | reverse complement strand
GTCCATTAATCAACAAAAAATAACATAAAACACTGATTATGTGTGCTTTATAAAAAAACAACAAGAAGCATGGCCCAGCCTTAGGCAACAAAGACGTCAACTATAGACAGAGAAAAAGGGGTTTTTAGAGATGCCCTTATTTCTGCCTCGTGGTTGTATAATTCACCAATTCGATCAGGGCTTGCCGGGCGTCGCTTTCCGGGAATTCTTTCAGGGCGCTTATCGCCTTCATCCGGTATTTGTCCATTTGTTCAGCTGCATATTCAAGCCCGCCGCGACTGACAACCAAATCGACCAGCTCTTTCACCTTGGCATGGTTTTTATTTTTTCTCCGGACTAAGTGCAAAATCCGGCGGCGTTCGGACGAATCCGAATTATTCAGGACATACAGTAGCGGCAGGGTGATCTTCTTTTCTTTGATGTCGTTGCCGGTCGGCTTCCCGAGCAGGCCTTTGTTTTGGTAGTCAAAAATGTCGTCCTTAATCTGGAAAGCAATGCCCACATCCTGTCCGATCTGGTATATGCGCTCAACCAGCGCATCATCTTCTGAAACCGAAGCGGCGCCAATGGCCATGCTGGTGGCAATCAGCGAGGCTGTTTTCTGGCGGATGATTCTGAAATATGTTTCCTGGTCGATGTCGAGCTTGCGGCTTTTGCGCATTTGCAGGATTTCGCCTTCGCTCATGTCTTGTACGGCCCGCGAGATCAGGTGAAGGAACCGGTATCGATGGTCGTTGAGCTGGAGCAGCAACCCGCGGGCCAGGATGTAATCGCCCACCAGAACGGCAATTTTGTTTTTCCAAAGCGCATTGATCGAGAAGCTTCCGCGCCGTTCGTACGATTCGTCCACCACGTCGTCGTGCAGCAAGGTTGCCGTGTGCAACAGTTCAACCGACGAGGCCGCCAGATGGGTCGATTCGTTAAACCCGCCGCAAAGCTTAGCCGACAAAAACACAAACATGGGGCGCATCTGCTTGCCCTTTTTCCGGAGAATATATCTGACAATAAGTTCCAGAAACGGAATATCGCTTTTCAGGGTGTTTTTGAAATAAGCTTCAAAATCTTTGAGCTCTGCTTTAATAGGCGATGTAATAAGGTCCAACGAAGTCATTCCGGCGTATTTTCGATGTTTCAAATTTAGAAAATTAATTCACTTGGCGACCATTTTCTGAAACAACCCGGACTGAAGTTCTGTTTCTGTCTCAAACGTGTACGAATATTTATCCGTAAAATTTAACGAAAGATTGGAGTTGTTCTAAACTTATTACAATCAGTAGATTCCCTTTTATTAGCGGCCAAATAGTTATATATTTGCATCTGTAAAATTTACGACCATGATTAATATTCAGGAATTAGATGCCGACCGCCTGGAGATGGCGGCAAACATGTTAAAAGCAATGGCACACCCCATGCGCATTGCCATATTGAAACATCTGGATGGGGGTAAGAAGCTGACGGTTACTGAGATACATGAGCTGTTGGGGATTGAGCAGTCAACAACATCTCATCATTTGGGCATTTTGAAAGACAAAGGGGTTCTGTGTTCCCGCCGGGAAGGCAAAAACACCTATTATTATCTTAAACATGATATTTTGAGCCAGATTGTTGATTGTCTGTCAAAATGTAGTTGTGAATAAGACTTGATTTTCGACGAATATGCAGGAAGCCGGTTTTTGAAAGACCGGCTTTTTTATTATTCCCGGCATCTTTTACTACCTTCGTTGTCTGATTTCTACAAACTATGGCAAAAATTAGAATTACCAAGCAATTTGGTTTCGAGATGTCGCACGCTTTGTTGAATTACGACGGGCTTTGTCGTAATATTCACGGACATTCGTATAAGTTGCTGGTTACAATAATCGGAGAATCGGCTGATTTGCCGGGCGACCCGAAAGACGGGATGGTGATTGACTTTAAAGAGCTGAAAGATCTGGTTAAGGAACATGTGGTCGATCGGCTGGATCATTCGCTGGTAATAAACCGGCAGGCGCCTGTTGAAAAACTGCGCGAACTGGGCGAAATGTACGACCGGCACTTAGTGGTCGATTTTCAGCCTACAACCGAGAACTTAGTGGTTTATATTGCCGGAAAGTTGAATGAAGTTTTACCCGGACAGGTTCGCCTGTTTAGCGTCCGGTTGTACGAAACAGCCAGTTCGTATGCCGAGTGGTTTGCGAGCGACAATTGAGTGCCGGTTAACGATTGACAATTACAATTGACGATTTATCGGGAGAAAAATCGTTCATCTTAAATCGCTAATTTTGAAGAATAGTACTAAATTTTATTCATCTGACATGACGGGACGAAACAACTCCGATAAACGGCTTTTCCTGCTGGACGCCTATGCCCTGATTTATCGCTCGTATTTTGCGTTTATTAAAAACCCGCGCTACAATTCGAAAGGGCTGAATACTTCGGCGATGCTGGGCTTTGTCAATACGCTCGAACAATTGCTCGATCAGCAGAAACCAACGCACATTGCTGTGGTATTCGATGTCAACGCCCCCACGTTCAGGCACCAGATGTATAAAGAATACAAGGCGCACCGCGAGGAGATGCCCGAAGATATGCGCAAATCCATTCCCTATATCCGGAGAATAATTGAAGCTTACAACATCCCGATTGTCGAGATGGCCGGATACGAAGCCGATGATGTGATCGGGACGCTGTCTCGCCATGCCGAGGCGAAAGGTTACACAACCTTTATGATGACCCCGGATAAAGATTATGCCCAGCTGGTTACTGAAAATACGTTTATATATAAACCCGGTCGCGGAAGCGACGAGGCCGAAATCTGGGGCATTCAGCAAGTGAAAGAAAACTTCGAGGTGGATGACCCGAAACAAGTGATCGATGTTTTGGGCCTGATGGGCGATACGGCCGACAATATTCCGGGATGCCCGGGAGTCGGCCCCAAAACCGCGATGAAACTGATTTCGACCTATGGCTCGATTGATGGGCTTTATGCACACATCGATGAGTTAAAAGGCAAGTTGAAAGAAAACCTGATCCAGTATGAAGGGCAGGTCCGGATGTCGCGGGCTTTGGCTGAAATAATCCTGGATGTGCCGGTCGATTTTGAAGAGGATAAACTGGTGATGGAAGAGCCGCACTGGGGTAAGTTGAAAGAGATTTTCAACGATCTGGAGTTCCGTTCGCTGGCAACCCGTCTTCAGGAGAAAAAGGCTCCTGAACCACAGTTTGAGCAAGGCACCTTGTTTGGTTTTGCATCGCCGTCTGCCCCGGAAAAACCAGTTGAACCCAGCCGTTTCGATACCATCGAGACGGTACCGCACCATTATTATCTGGTTGAAACGGCTATGCAACGTGCCAGTCTGAGAGCCGAGTTGTCGGTACAGAAGGAGTTCTGTTTCGATACCGAAACGACCAGTCTGGACGCTATTTCGGCCGAACTGGTATGCATGTCGTTTTCGTTCCGCCCACACGAAGCCTGGTGCGTGTTGGTCCCGGCTAATCGCGAAGAAGCATACAAGGTGGTACAGGAGTTCCGCTTTGTATTTGGCGACGAGCGGATCCTGAAAATCGGGCAAAACCTGAAGTACGATATTTCGGTGCTGCAAAATTACGACCTGGAGGTAAAAGGCCCGCTGTTCGATACCATGATCGCGCATTACCTGATCCAGCCTGAATTGCGCCACAACCTGGATTACTTGTGCGAATTATACCTGAATTATCAGAAAGTTACCACCGAGAGCCTGATCGGGGCCAAAGGTAATGCGCAGATGACCATGCGTCAGGTCGATGTAGAAAAGCTGCGGGACTATTCGTGCGAGGATGCCGATTTGACCTATTTGTTGAAACAGGCCATCGAAAAAGACTTGGACGAAAGCGGTTCGCGCAAGCTGTTCGAAGAAATTGAAATGCCCCTGATCCCGGTTCTGGCCGACATGGAGCGCTCGGGCGTGAAGCTAAACACGAACGAACTGGCCGGATATGCCAACGTGCTTGCAGCGCAAATCGACGATCTTGAACGGGAGATCGTTCAACTGGCGGGGGTTGAGTTTAATGTTTCGTCGCCCAAGCAGCTTGGCCCTATTTTGTTCGAGAAGCTGAAGATTGATCCGAATGCCAAGATGACCAAAACGAAGCAGTATTCTACTTCGGAAGAAGTACTGGCCAAACTTCAGGATAAACACCCGATTGTTGGTAAGATATTGGATTACCGCGGGTTAAAGAAATTATTGTCGACTTATGTCGAAGCACTGCCACAGTTGATTAACCCCAAAACAGGCAAGCTGCACACATCTTACAACCAGGCCATTGCGGCAACCGGGCGTTTGAGCTCGACCAACCCGAACCTGCAAAACATCCCGATCCGCGACGAAAACGGCCGCGAAATCCGGAAAGCGTTCATCCCGTCGGATGAAAACCATGTGTTTCTTTCGGCCGACTACTCGCAAATCGAGTTGCGCATCATGGCAGCTTTGAGCCAGGATAAGCACATGCTGGAAGCATTCAGGAACAACGAGGATATTCACGCCATAACCGCCTCGAAGATTTACAAGGTGCCGGTCTCGGAAGTTACCCCGGACATGCGCCGGAAAGCCAAAACGGCCAACTTTGGGATCATTTACGGAATTTCGTCATTTGGGCTTGCCGAGCGCCTCAATATCCCGCGGACCGAGGCCAAACAACTGATTGATGGCTATTTCGAGAACTTTCCGGAGGTAAAACGTTATATGGACAAAAGCATTGAGCGGGCCAGGAATGAAGGAATGGTTCAAACCATCATGGGGCGTAAACGGTACCTGAGCGATATCAATTCGGCCAATGCGGTTGTTCGCGGGGTGGCCGAGCGAAATGCAATCAATGCCCCGATACAGGGTTCTGCTGCCGATATCATCAAGCTGGCGATGATCAACATCTGGAACGAAATGCGCAGTCGCGGGCTGAAATCGAAAATGATCCTCCAGGTGCACGACGAGTTGGATTTTGACGTGCTGAAGCCGGAACTGGAACAGGTAAAAGCTGTTGTAAAATATGGGATGGAAAATGCCGTAAACATTGGGCTGCCTTTAACTGTTGAAATGAATGCCGGCGAAAATTGGTTAGATGCCCATTAAAACAACATGGGTCAGCCCGTTGGCCATAAATTTGCAACCTGAATAACCATAGGATGGAAGACCGTATTATTGACGAAGATGATTACCGAAAGGCGCTCAGGCGCTTTCTCGAAATATGCAATGCCCCCGAAGGCACTCCCGAAGCCGAAGAATTAAAACAAATCAGTCAGGTTATTGACGCTTATGAGCGTGAAAACTTTTCAGGTTTTTGCTACAATTAGAAAACTAACAGACCCTGTTCTTTGGGGCCATTCAGGGTTTGGGAGTGTAAATTAAACTACATCTTAATGAACCGCCGTGTACGTGCCCGAGATTTGAATGTCCGGTGGACATTTAAATTGAAAGGGAGGAGCGTAGCTCGCGTACGAACGGTGGTGTGAGAGGCTCTCCCCGTCAGCTAATTACTGGCGGGGCTTTACCTTGCCGTTGAGGATATCGACCATACGCGCATCAAAGCAAAACACCCGCAAACAAATGGCATTTGCGAACGCTTTCACAGAACAATGCAGAACAAATTTTATGCGTAAGCCCCCTGGCATCTGCATCTTTTCCGGATTGAGAAAGCCGAGTACTTTGCGGCAAAAAAAAACATGACACTTCAGGAAAAAAAGACACGGATGCTTTCCCTGATTGATAACTGGAAAGAGAGCGGCATGAGCCAGG
>JAJUGZ010000193.1 GCA_029265715.1 Bacteroidota bacterium | reverse complement strand
TCGACAGGACCACTGGAGGGCATGAATAACAAAATAAAAGTCCTGAAAAGAAAAGCGTACGGGTACCGTGATATAGAATATTTCAACCTAAAAATATTGGACCTTCATAATGCCAGGTACGCATTAGTAGGATGAACCTATTTTTTAATTTTTTACTCGTTCAGTAGTGAAAACAGATAATAATAAAATCGCCATGATTTGGTAGCTATCAACTGGGAATGGGAACAAAGCTTCGATCATGGCGACAAACAACTAAGAAACAATTATTCACAAACTACTTTTTCTACTCATAATGAAGTTACTTTTTCTGTTCATATTACTGACAAATTTTTGGTCAACACCACAGGCTCCGGAAAAGGAAGTAATAAAAAACAATAAAACAATGAAATACAACAATTTAACTGACGATGAAAAATTTGTAATCGAGAACAAAGGAACCGAACGTCCGTTTACCGGAATCTATACCAATTTCAAAGGAAAAGGAACATACATCTGTAAACGATGCAATGCCCCACTCTACCATTCTGATGACAAATTTGATTCACATTGCGGATGGCCAAGTTTCGATGACGAAATTCCAGGAGCCATAAAAAAAACACTTGATACAGATGGTCGACGAATCGAAATAACCTGTACCCAATGCGGGGCCCATTTAGGACATGTATTTTACGGAGAAGGATTTACACAAAAAAATACTAGGCATTGTGTAAATTCTGTGTCGCTAAACTTCATTCCTGAAAAAATGGGAGAAAATGCTCAAAAAAATGAATCAAAGCCCGGCCCCCAAAGTGGGTTTAAATAACTACACAACCTATAAAAATCTTAATATCAAAGAATATGTTTGACCAAACGTAGAGAAAGGTTTTCGGAGTAACTCAATCATGCTTATTTCATTTTTTATTTATTCTTGGTATTTTAAACATTTGTTCATTATATTTGTGTCATGAATTAATCTGATAAAATTTTAGAGATATGATGAAAGTTGCAATACCAGCCCGAAACGGAAATGTTGACAATCATTTTGGGCATTGCGAGTCATTCAGGATTTATGAACTTGATGACAGTAAAAATATACTAACGGAAAGCTCCATGAAATCGCCGGAATCATGCGGATGTAAATCCGATTTAGCCTCAGACCTTGCCAAAGAAGGTGTTAATTTAATGCTGGCTGGTGGAATTGGGCAGGGTGCTATAAATAAACTCCAGCTTGCAGGAATTCAAGTTCTTGCCGGATTTAGCGGTTCGTTAGAGTCAGCATTAAATCAATGGAGATCAGGGTTCTATCGTACAGAAATTGATGTATGTAATCATCACGACGGATGCAACCATTAGTCAATATTGCTTCAACTATCAAATAAACGACGGTCTATTATTTTCAACAAATCCATAAATTTCTTCATATCTGTCTGTTTCAGCAACCATCATATAACACTGTACCCACTCCGAACATTTTACAAAATGCAAAAAAAATTTCCACACCTTAATCCTGGTTGCTGAAACAGGCAGATATGTTCCCCCCAATAGTATCAACAATGACTTTACTCAGGTTTAAAACACAGAGCTAACACAACCCAGCATTATAAGCACCTTCCTACATATTCTACAACATAACATTACTCCAAATATTACTGAAAAACAACGTATTACAAATCTCCAACAATTAATCTTTAACGAACATTAATTTATTCTTAAAAAATATTAAAACTCAGACGAATTAAATATTATCTTAGCATCGCTTTTAAAACAAACAAATAAAACTACAGACTTAAGTATACCTTTTCTCTTTTAACCAATATCTATTTTCCGATCTAACTGAACTAAATTATGGACAAAGGTTATCGCTGCATGATAACCTTTTTTTATGCCCACCCTTTTCCTGTTACCAAAAATTGGATACAAAAAAAACGAGCATCATCAAGATACTCGTTTTTAATTTTGGCGGAGAGAGGGGGATTCGAACCCCCGGTACAGAATTACCCGTACGACGGTTTAGCAAACCGTTGGTTTCAGCCACTCACCCATCTCTCCTGATCGTAACTGAATTTATCTTTAAAATCACGACTAATTGTCTCTGATTTTTCAATGCCTGTAGAACTTAATTCTGAATTTAACTTTTCGTTAACCGCTCCTAGAATGTGCGTGCAAATATAGAACTAGTTTTTACTTTCGCAAAATAATATTTCGAAAAAATCTGGATTTTTTAGCACACCACAAAATGCAGGAAACATCAATAAAAATTGATTATGCAAGCTTATTTTACGGGAACAAGTCTGGAAAGTTCCGGCTCCCCAAAAAATGAGAATAAAACAGTCTGAAATCCAGAATCATATCGGGCAAGTGTTATAAAAGCACTGTGTTTGCTTGCTATTCCAGAATTTTTTCTTCTATCTTTGAGACAAAGAAAACGTTCTTTGAGAAACAAAAGACATTGTCCGCATTAATTCAAAAATTGGTAAATTCAACACTACGAATTGAAACGAGAAAGCTTTTGGTCGCTAAAACAGGCCTAGTACCGCTTTGCGGGAGTAATTTTTGATTACCGTTGGAAGTTTGATCGACCAGGCACTCAAATCCTGTTTGCATGGGATTTTCACAACTGGATTAATGCGGATTTTTTTTATCCATATCAAAACTACTTCCGACTGAATTAAAAAACTAGGTTCATCCTACTAATGCGTACCTGGCATTATGAAGGTCCAATATTTTTAGGTTGAAATATTCTATATCACGGTACCCGTACGCTTTTCTTTTCAGGACTTTTATTTTGTTATTCATGCCCTCCAGTGGTCCTGTCGAT
>JAJUGZ010000077.1 GCA_029265715.1 Bacteroidota bacterium | reverse complement strand
CCATTAATCAACAAAAAATAACATAAAACACTGATTATGTGTGCTTTATAAAAAAACAACAAGAAGCATGGCCCAGCCTTAGGCAACAAAGACGTCAACTATAGACAGAGAAAAAGGGGTTTTTAGAGATGCCCTAAAATCCTCCCATCCAATCGGAGGATTTTTTTTTGCCCGCATGTACAAATTATTTGTACTTTTATTCGCTCAAGTTAAGCAAGTGCAACCCGTGGAAATCAGGCACATAAACACCTGGCTTCCACGGTTTGGTCTGTTTAAACACCGGCATATACATAAAGCCACCCGACGTGATGGCCTTATAACTTCAGGATCTGTTGTTTTACCAGATTCAAAATAAAAGAGAGGTTGAAACATTTAATACCAAATAAACAGATGAATAGCCATGTGCTCCAAAGTTCACACCAACCGAAAAATGAACAAATGGCTATTCCATACCGGTGAGAATTTTATTGAAAAGCAAAAGCTGTTACGAAAATTGCAAGAAACAACTTTGAAAATTTATACAGATGAAAGTAGATGTTTTATTAGGTCTCCAATGGGGAGACGAAGGGAAAGGGAAGGTTGTGGATGTACTGACCCCCAAGTATGATGTCATTGCCCGTTTTCAGGGCGGGCCAAATGCCGGGCACACACTTGAAATCAACGACTTTAAACAAGTATTGCACACAATCCCGTCCGGAATCTTTCACGAAAACAAAGCCAATGTAATTGGGAACGGCGTCGTTCTCGACCCCATTACATTCGAAAAAGAAATACAATCAATCAGCAAACACGGGGTTGATCTGACCAAAAATCTATTTATCTCGAAAAAAGCGCACCTGATCCTTCCCACCCACCGGCTCCTCGATGCCGCATCGGAAGAAGCCAAAGGCGACACCAAAATTGGCTCAACACTGAAAGGCATTGGCCCGACCTATCGCGACAAGATTGGCCGCGACGGCTTACGTGTCGGCGACCTGCTTGAAAACTTCGAGGCAAAATATACGGCCCGGGTAAATGCACACAAAGACCTGCTTGAAAACTATTACCATTACGACTATAAAGAAAAATTGGCCGGACTGGAAGCCGAATGGATGAAAGCAATTGAGGTCCTGAAAAAATTCAACCTCGTTGATAGCGAACATTTTATTAACGACAACCTGACCGAAAACAAATCGGTTTTAGCAGAAGGAGCACAGGGAACCCTGCTCGACATTGACTTTGGCTCGTACCCGTTTGTCACCTCGTCGAACACCATTTGTGCCGGGGCCTGCACCGGGCTCGGAGTTGCGCCTCAACGCATCGGTAAAGTATTCGGTATTTTCAAAGCCTACTGCACCCGCGTCGGGTCAGGTCCTTTCCCGACCGAGCTTCACGACGAAGTGGGGCAAAAACTACGGGATGCCGGCCATGAATACGGTTCAACAACCGGTCGCCCCCGCCGTTGCGGTTGGTTAGACCTGGTTGCCCTGAAATACTCAATCATGCTGAACGGGGTAACCGAACTTATCATGATGAAAGCCGATGTGCTCGACACGTTTGAAACAATTAACGTTTGCGTGGGCTACGAAATAAATGGCGAAGTCGTCGAAAAATTCCCATACGAACTCAACGACAGCGTCAAACCTGTTTATGTTGAACTGCCCGGATGGGAATGCGATTTAACCAAACTGACCAACCAAAATGAGTTCCCGGAAGAATTCAACAATTACATCAATTTCATCGAAGATGAAGTCGGCATTCCGATCACCATCGCATCGGTCGGTCCAAACAGAGACCAGACAATTATACTCGAAGAATAAGATAAAGCCGGTTTATCCGGCTTTTTTATTTCTTCGCGCTTCGACGACACAGAGTCTTCATCAAAGTTTAATACTGAAATTCCCCATGAAATTTGGGGATCTTCCAGAAATAACTAATTTTATAACCATCAATCATCCTTTTCAGGACGATCTGATTTCATCTGAACGAATCCGGATCATTAGTGCATAACGATCATTCGTTTCCTCCCTCAGTTGAAAACAATTTTTTATTGTTTGCCGCCCCGGGTACGAGATTGTTGTTGCTTATAAAATTGGTTATAGCTGATCATCTATGAAAATTGTACGGCCCACATTGCTGCTTGATAAAGAAATCTGCCTTCGGAACATCGACCGGATGATCGGAAAGGCCCGGGCAAACCGATTAACATTCAGACCCCATTTTAAAACACATCAATCGCTCGAGATCGGACGATGGTTCCGCGAGCGGGGAGTTACCTGCATCACGGTTTCTTCGGTACGTATGGCCCAATATTTTGCCAGCGATAACTGGACCGATATTACCATCGCTTTCCCGGTCAATATATTAGAAATAGATGAAATCAACCAACTGGCTTCAAAAATTAAATTGAACCTGCTGGTCGAGAACAAAGAAAGCATCACCTTCCTCCAGAAGTTTCTTCGCTACCCGGTCGGTATTTTCCTGAAGATTGATACCGGATACAACCGCACCGGTATCCCAGCCGGCCGGACAAGCCAGATTGACCAATTACTGGTTCTGCTGAAAGATTCGCCTCTTATGGAATTTAAAGGATTCCTGACACACAACGGGCAAACGTATCACGCCAAAACCATCCACGACATTTACAATATTCATTTCGAGTCGCTCCTGAAATTGCGCTCGCTCAAGAATCGCTATAAAAAAGAATGGCCAAACCTGATTCTTTCAACAGGAGATACGCCATCCTGCTCGATTTGTAGCGATTTTACCGATATTGACGAAATACGGCCCGGTAACTTTGTGTTTTACGATGTAATGCAAATGAAACTGGGTGCGTGTTCGTTGCAGGATATTGCTGTCCGGATGGCATGCCCGGTTGTCTCCGTGCATCCATCCCGCAACGAAGTGGTGATATATGGAGGTGCTGTCCACTTTTCAAAAGACTGGATAACCAACATTGACGGCAAACCGCTTTATGGCCGGATCATTATCCGAAAAGAGGGGAAAGAAATACTATTAGACGAAAAGAGTTATTTAAGTTCCTTATCTCAGGAACATGGGATTTTGAAGGTTAGCCCCCGTGATTTACAATATTTTAAATCTGGACAGGTGGTTGAAATTATTCCGGCCCACTCGTGTCTGACGGCCAATTTGATGAAGGAGTATTACTGCGATGCGTTAAAAATTGCTAAATCAATGCCAATTTCATAATACAGGATTTAAATATCCGTTATTCCCATAAACATTACAAAAGTTCATTTGTTTCCAATTAAAAAATCAAAAACTGAACTTTATGGGAATAAAAAAGCTTGGACTCCTGACATTTTTACTGGCCACTGTTTTTGTACCCTTCCTGCTTGTTACAAATTCGTGTGAGCACGAGAGCATCCTCCCGGCAAACCAGCAACCTGTCTGTTTTACGACTGAGGTCCTGCCCATCTTTCAAAACAGCTGTGCTACAAGTGGATGTCATAACCAACAATCGCATGAGCATGGCCTTGACTTAAGCACCTATTCGGGAATCATGGAAGCGATTTCGCCCGGGAATCCTAACAAGAGCGCCGCATACCAGGCGATCATCGGATCAGGCGAAGGCTTGATGCCACCGGGCAATCCGTTATCGCAGGATAAACGGATGCTCATCCGATTGTGGATCGAGCAAGGCGCTGAAGAAACAACCTGCCCGAATGAAAGTACAGAAGGAGGAAATGGTCCCAAATCAGGTACCCTGTGGGCTTGTTTCGATCGCGATATCGACCCAATCCTGCAAAGTAGCTGTGCATTAGCCGGGTGCCACAATTCGACATCGCATGCCGCCGGAATTGACCTGAGCAGTTACTCAAAAGTTTTGGCCATTATAAAAAAAGGAGATGCCGCCGGGAGTAAGCTATACCGGGCCATCACAGCCAGCCAGAACAGTGATGATTTTATGCCTCCCAAACCATACTCTCCGCTAAGCCGGGCCGCCATAGACACCATCAAAAGCTGGATCAACCGGGGAGGCCTCAACGAAGAATGTGCCGCAGCCTGCGACACAACCGGAATCATGACATATGCTGCACACATAAAACCAATCATGGATTTATCGTGTGTATCATGCCACGGAAATACTTCGCCTTCCGGAGGTATCAATCTGACAAGCTGGTCGTCGGTAAAAAGTGCCGCACAAACCGGGAAACTGCTGCCAGCTGTGAAACGGCAAGCAGGATATCAGGCCATGCCCCCATCCTACTCACTCTCCGATTGTGAAATTAAACAAATTGAAAACTGGATCGCCCAAGGATACAACTAACAGTATAAAAATGAGAAAAATATTCCTGGTACTGCTTGTCCCGGTCACCTTTTTAGTGGTAAACCGGTGCTATTACGACAACGAAGAAAAACTCTACCCCCATTTTTCGTCAGACTGTGATACAACCCATGTTACATTCTCAGTAACCGTTCACGGTATCTTGCAATCATCGTGCCTATCGTGCCATTCGAACGCCAATGCATCTGGCTCTGGAGGTGGGATCAAACTCGAAAACTATACCGATGTGATTACCCAGGTAACCAATGGCAAACTAATGGGCTCAGTGAATCACAAAGCCGGATATTCTGCCATGCCTAAAGGCGGGGGGAAACTAACCACCTGCGAAATCGCGCAAATGCAGGCTTGGATCAATGCCGGAGCAACAAACAACTAAACGACAGGAATCATGAAAAAACTATCGCTGTTTATTTTAAACCTGATCTTTTTATTATCAGGCTCCAGGGCATTCGGCCAAGATTTAGATGCACTGCTCGATCAGGAAACAAAACCAACAACCGATTATGTAACCGCAACATTCAAGGCAAGCCGCATCATCAATGGGCACTCGATAGAGCAGATGAAAAATAAACAACTGGATTTCAGGATATCGCACCGATTTGGCACACTAAACAACGGAGCTTATGGATTATGGGGACTCGACCAATCGGTTATTCATTTCAGCCTCGAATACGGGATCAAAGACTGGTGGATGGTTGGAATTGGCCGTGGAAGCTACAATAAAACGTACGACGCTTTCACAAAATTCCGGATATTACGCCAATCAACCGGGGCGAGAGAGATGCCGATTCATTTATCGTATATGACCTCCGTAGAAATGAACACGTTAAAAAACACCGATCCGAACCGGACCAATTACTTTTCGTCGAGACTGGCGTTTGTCCACCAGTTACTCATTGCCCGGAAATTCAGTGACAAGTTTTCGCTGGAATTAAACCCGACCTTCATTCACCGCAACCTGGTAAAAACAGAGCTCGACCCGAACGATGTATGGGCGCTCGGAATTGGGGCCCGCTATAAACTATCGCGCCGGATCTCACTGAACGCAGAATATTACTATGCCTACATGGCCAATCGCGATTACCTTGATACCAAATATCACAACTCTCTGGCTGTTGGGTTCGATATTGAAACCGGGGGCCACGTCTTCCAGATCATGTTCACCAATTCGCTGGGAATGCGTGAAGGAACATTTATTCCCGGAACCACCGACTCGTGGACCGATGCCGGAATCCATCTGGGGTTCAATATTTCAAGGGTATTTTCATTTAAATAATCCAAAATATGAGAAAATTTTTGATTTTACTGATTGCATCCCTGTTTCAGGCGGGAATGGCTTCGGCCCAACAAAAATACATTGCGAAAAACGCATACATTTCTTTTTACTCAAAGACACCCATGGAAGATATTTTGGGCGAAAGCAATGAAGCAGTTACGTTTCTGGACTCAGGTAACGGCGAAATTGTGTTTGCAGTGCTGATCAACACTTTTCATTTTAAACGAGCCCTGATGGAAGAACATTTCAACGAAAATTACATGGAAAGTGCCAAATTCCCGAAAGCAAAATTTAAAGGGACAATTGTGGATTTTAAGCCCGACCAGCTGAAATCGCCAACAAGCGGGGTCCGGATTTCAGGAGTCCTGAATATTCATGGCAAAGACAAAACCATCGATGTCCCGGCTAAAATCGGACTGGAAAACGGAAAGGTCACCGCAACCTCAACATTTAAGGTTACTCCGGAAGATTTTGGAATTGAAATTCCAAACCTGGTCAGGGATAAAATAGCCAAAGAGCTGGACATAACCGTGAAAACCGTTTATGAACCCTATAACCCATAACAAATGACACATCAGAAATTTGCTCTTGGAATAGCCCGAAAAGGTGTATTCTTCGGATTTGCACTCTTCGTGTTGGCTGCAATTCTGTTCTTTTTGCAGCAATATTATAAGCCGCACGCCAGCATCGTAAAATTAAAAACCGATTTCACGGTGAGTGCGGCAGATATTCTGTCTGAATTTCAACAAGACGAAGCTACCGCCGCCCCAAAATACACCGACAAAGTGGTTGAAATATCAGGTACTTTAGTCGCAAAAAAGAAAACCGACGACGGATCGGCGCTCCTGATTCTGCAGGATACGATGGAAGGAATCAGTTGCCAGCTCGATCCGGAGTGGGCAAAAGAAAACGCCAGTGTTCTTGACGGATTAGCCGAAGGTAGTCCGCTTCATGTAAAGGGAGTTTGCAAAGGCTATTTGATGGAACTGAAAATCAGTCCGGCAATGGTGGTGACACCTTAATCCCATTGTCGCTCTTTTAACCGGGACAAGCATTCCATGGTGGCCGTTAGCGGATACAACCGTTCGCTATACCACAACGATGCAAAATATAATCCGATGGGAGCAGCTTCAAAACCATCGGATTTTATTTTATCGGCCAGCCAATTTACGCCCGACTCCAGATTTGCGTTTAATCCAAATGCTAAAAGGGCCGAAACAGCAAGTGCTGTTTCTTCAATTGTTCCGGCCATATTTTTATCGCCGCCCCAACTTCCATCCTGGTTCTGGGCCGAAACCAGAAATGCCGCAGCCCGTTCGTTCATGCGTGCAATTTTTTCATGAAGGGCATGCTCAAGCTCAATCCACCTGCATGAATTCGCATCGGCCAAATACGTTAACACACGGGCAGTTCCATAAACCGGGTTGGAATGATCCGGAGTCAACTGGCTTCCAAACCACAAAGGCAACCAGGAACCATCCCTCCGCTGATGTGTCTGCAAATAGGCAATCCCTTTCTTAAACGAACGCCGGATCAGCGCCATCGTTTCATTTTCTCCGGATGGATATGTATCAAGTACCTTAGCTATGGCCAGCACCGCATGCCCGGTCAGATCGGCACAACTTTGATCGAAAGGCAGTTTTCCCCATCCGCGCGAAAACGTTGGGAAACCGCCATCGGAATTTTGCAAACGCACCATCCACAAGCACCCGTCTAATGCCGCCTGTTTAATTAATTCCGGATTCTCCTGATTCAGGCTTAGCAATGCCAAGATCGCTCCGGGCGTATCATCGCAATCAGGAACCGAACCGGCAAAGTGCGTCCATCCCCACCCTCCGGGCAAAGCACCATTAAACGGATGGGTTGTTTTATTTTGAATTGACAAGTAATGATCTGTGAGGCGTTTTTTCTCATTCTTAGGCAAAAAAATATCAACGTAAGACCGAAAAGACTTAACCGCCAGCGATGTTACCCAACTCGACAAATCAACATCGATGGGCCAGCTGCCATCAGCCCGTTGAGTACGTTCAAGAAATGAAATTCCATCGCACACAACCGGATGTTCCCGGTAACCGGAAACAACCAGGCACAAACAAACAAACGCAGTTAGTGGAATAGCCTCCAGAAAACCGCCGCTTCCCGGCTTCATTTGTTCGAGCAACCGAAGGGCCGGTTTTTCGGCCATCTTCCGGATTCTCCGTATCAGAAAATTTTTCCGTGGCTTAAACCGAAAAATGGCGATACCTACAGCAATCAACGCCGGAATGGCGTAACTAACCACATTTAGGTTTAGCACGTTGTAAAATGAGCGGGGCGTCAGGGCTAATTCGAAAGGAAGTTGCGGAATGCGATCGAAAGCTTCACGCCCGGGAATCCCGCACAGCGCACACATGGTCAGGATTGGAACTGAAAATGTCCGGTCGGTCTGGTAAAAATCAAGAACGGTTTGGAGCATCCGCTCCGAAGAAATATCAATTTGCTGTGCTTGCAGGTAAGCCGACAACCCCTGAAGAATTTTAATCCGGAAGGGGCTGCCCGATTCTCGACAAGCTGTAACAGCCGCCAGACAAAGCAAACTGGTACTTACATTGCTCACGCTCTCGGGCGAATCGCCAAACCCGCCATCTTTGTTTTGATTGTCCGAAAGCCATTTTATTCCGGCAGATATTTGAGAACCGAACCTGACCGGATCATAAAAATGCAACGTCGTGATAGCAACCGCCACTCCCAGCGCGCTGGAAGATAAATGCCCCTCCCAAAACCCGGCGGCATTACGGTCACTTAACAATGCATCAGTTGTAAGCTGGTAAAGTTCTTCGATATATTTCTTGTCCTTCATGCCTGCCGCACCCCGGAATGAAAATTTCTATTTTGATAAACGGTTATTCTGCCGGGAACGACTAATCAGCCAAAGCACCCAGTGCCAGTAACCCGTAAAAAGTATATTCAACATCGGCAGTCGGGTCGCCATCGCCCGAAAGAAAGGCACCGCCATAAAACTGGTTTTGTATAAACTGAAGGCATTCGGGGGCAATCAGCCGCAGATCGGTGCGGCTGTATCTCAAGGCAAACAAGGCAACTGCTGTCGAAAGCATATCGCCGGTTGGCGTTTGATGAAAAGCTTTAAACCCGTTTTCGCCATCAAACAAAGCCAATACAGCCTGACTTCCTTCCTCGGTGTGCTCGCCAGCCAGGGTTTGAAGGACCAATCGTGCCGCCCGTTCCGAACAGGGAGAATTTTCATCGATAACAGTCCGTTTCAGCAACCGTTTCCCAATATACCTCAAAATGCCCAGCAACGGGAAAAAACGATCGATCGTCAAAGCCAGTACAAACCCCCGGTACGATAAGTTAATCGCTTCACGTTCTTTCCGGTAAGCTTTGACCAGGGTAAAAAATGCACGCACGCGCGACAGCGGGGACACTTTAAGCTCGCGGCGAAGCAATACCCGACAACATGTTTGAATGAAGCCATCATTCTCGCCAATTTTCTCGGCAGCTACATAATGTTTCAGGGCCTCGAGCTGACGCTTTTCTTTTAACGTTTCCACCAGCCAGAATCCGAACAACGAATAGTACAAATCAGCTTCTCCGGCTCTGTTGTTAAAAGCTCCGGACGGGTGTTGCCGAAGCCTGACAAAACGCGCTAATTCTGATTTACTTTCTTCATCAAGCATGAACAAGGCATCCGAAAGCAAACGCTTCATCTGCTTATACAGCGAAATATGTCGGGTCAAGTGCATACAATTAATCTTCGGATATGCCGAGTCAAAATAGTTCAAACACATCCTTTTTTACAAGCGAAAAATACAAAAAATCTGATTGCTTTTATGTGGATTTTACAGCACCCCTCAATTTTCGAATGTTTTACCCACAATGCGGTAAAGGCTCAAACGCATTTTCAGGTTCTTCAGTTCGTCGAGCTTTGCATACGATTTTCGGATATATTCCTGCAATAACAAGCCGGCCTTGTTTTCAATGCCATACTCCTGAATCAGCGCATCGATTTGCTTTTTGCTCCCGCTCCGATAAAGCTTCAGTAAAAACGCCCGATTGGCGGCATCGGTGTGATCGGCCAGTAAGGACAACAGCAGCGGATAATCGCCCAACTGAGTTAACCCGTCCTGTTCCCTGAACTCATGCAAATCGTCGCGAATTTGATAGGCAATCCCAAAATATTGAGAAAAACCGAACAGCACCGATAACTCTTCCGGAGGAGCGCTGCCAACAGTTGCTCCCAGTAACAAGGCCACGCGGATAGCCGCCCCTGTTTTTTGGCCAAACAGATGCAAAAGCTGTTCAAGCGAAAGTATTTCCTGATCGCTCGATGCCATTAAATCGGTTCCCTGCCCAAGCGACAGGTCGACATGCCCGGATGAAACAACGTTTAAAGCGGCGGCAATAATTTCGGGGGCAAGAGGCAGTGTGCCTAACATCTGGTAACCTTTACCAAGCAAATAATCGCCGGTATTAATTGCAATCTCGGCGCCACTGGTTTTATGCAATGTTTCAACACCATAACGAAAATCATCGTGGTCTTCCACATCATCGTGGATCAGCGAGGCCTTGTGAAAACTTTCAACAATAACAGCCAATCGTTCGAGCACAGCATCCGAGCAATTTGCCGCATAGGCTTTGTATGCAAGCGATGCCAGCAACGGACGGATCCGCTGTCCGCCATTGAGCATCGACTGAATAGCCAGCTGCCCGGTTTTATCACTGCCTGCCTGAAATACACGGCACAAATTATCATACGTGAAAAATTCCTGAACCGTATTCTTCAGCTCCGAAACAGGCAACGGACGCAAGATTTCGTCCTCCTGATAGTTTGTCAATTCACGGTTCAGCCAAGTGCGATCAACATCGGTATTAGCACACCCTTCGAACAACAACGGGATGCCAATGACCGGAACTGCAGCCCGGCTCACTGTTTCGAACGATTTTTCGAGCACCGACATGCAACTGACTCCAATGACCGCATCGACCGATCCTTCCTGAACCAAACTGACTGCAACGGTAGTACCTTCGGCAACCAAACTGGCATAGCCAAGCGATTCGGCGGTCTCCAAAAAACCGTCGATGCTGCACTGACGGCACCCGGAGCAAATCAGGCCCAGCTGATCAATCACAGCCTGACATTCGGTTGTATTCCTCAGGCACTGTGGCAACAATAAAAGCCTCCGGTTGAACGGAGTAGCTTCGACCACCGGACGCCAGAGTTCGTTTCCGCAAATAACCATGGTAAATTCACGGTATCGGCTGTCATATCCGCAAATGGCCAGCACTTCGTCAGCCAAACCGCGAATCTGGTTATAATCGCCGGGCGGACGTAATTGCTTTTCGGCCACCAGATACCGGGCAGCTTTCATCAGCCCGTTGCGAACCTTTGCTTCAACCGGAACCTCCATTAATATTTCACGGGCTTTCTTCATGAATCTGTCGTGTATTGCCGTTGTTTTCTTTTTAATTTAACCGTAAGCCCCCAAACCAAAAAATGCACGCCGTTTGGCAAACCGGTATATCCAGTTTTTCTCCGGAATTACCGGACAAGACCCATGACTGGGAACCCTCGGCGCAACTCTTAGCCTATCCGGGTCGTTTTTACGTCCGGAAGTATTCACAGCTCTGTGTTTTTCGGCAAATGCCGGCATCCAAGCCGGATCTTCCATGACGACGCACCCTTTTGTTTTTGCCATGATCTCGTTTCGAAAACCAGTCAGAAATGATGAATCTCGATATAAATCGTTCAGGCTTTTGCCATTTATCTGGTCGGCTGCAAACTGAATCACCGGACACGGCTCAACATATCCCGAGGCATTAATGTGATGGCTCAAGCCCGCTGCTGCCGGACAGAAAGCATTCCCGTCGGCATCCCAATAGGTGTCGATAATGACAATTGGATAGTTGGTACGGGCGTCAATAATGTGCTTTCGCAACCGTGCAATCTGGTCGGCATCCAGGCACAACTCGTACGACGGATTGGGGCCAACCGGCCGGTAAATATAGTACCACAAATAAATAACTCCTTTTCGCGCCAGGCTCGTGATAAATGCCTCGGATATTGCCATGTCGATATTCGACTTGCAGACGCTAATGGCCACGCCGGTAATTAAACCGGCAGCAACGCTGTTCTCAATTGCTTTCGACGCCGACTGAAAGACCTGTTTCCCTCCACGCCTGATATCGGCAACTACTTCATCGCCCTCGAAACTGATCACCGGAGAGACATTGCCGGCTTTTCGCAACCGTTCAGCCATCTCTTCCGTCAACAAAGTCCCGTTGGTAAACAACTGAAAATAAGCATCCGGGTGTTTTTGAAACAGATCGGGCAACGACTTGTACAACAACGGTTCTCCGCCCAGGATGCCAAAAAAGTAAGAACCGGCCTGTTTGGTTTCGGTCACAATCCGGTCGAGCATTTCGGGCTGAAGTCGGCTGTTTTGCTCTTTGTCGACCACCCAGCAGCCCTGACAATGCAGGTTGCAATCGTCGGTAACCGATATAAAATGGAAAGCCGGGAAAAATACTCCTTTTTTCTGCCTCCTCTGAAAACGAGCAAACGACAACGATCCTTTAATACCCATGTTCACAACAAATTTATACAGGCATTTACGATCGGTTTTCCAAAGTATATTTTTGAGGATTCCCATATTTTCAGATTAAACCATATTAGGATTTTCCACGTTTCTTCAATTCTTCGAGCGCTCTGCGCCGTTCCTCTTCTGCCTGCTGCACAAGCCCGGGGCGAAACAAATTCCGGCGCATCGCAGTTCGCTGGTTCAAGGCCGAAATAAGCGAGCTATCCGGAGAAACCGCTGGCCGCGGCTCAGTTCCCGGCTCTGCTCCTGCAATCGGGCCATCTTCGGCAATCCGCGGAAATATGATCGCCGACGAAGGACACGTACGTCCGCAGGCCGGACAATTATTTTTACAATTCAACGGATTAATAACTGACAAGCGCTTATCGCCCAACGAATAAACGCCAAACAGACAAAATTTAAAGCATCGCCCACAATGTGTACACCGCTCCTGATCAATAACCGGATACCAGGCTGGCACTGTCAACCCACTTATTATGGTTTCAGGCTCGCGGGATTTTGTTGTTTGTGACAGTGACTTTGACAACTCAATGTCGATTTCTTCCGGCGAAAGTTTCCGAAAATTAAAAACCTGAAAGCCTTTCCATTCAATCGCATTTTGCCTGAATAAATTTTCGACGGCACGGGGATAGCACGCGACAATGAAAACAGAATCATATCTTTGCCGAAGATTTTCAATCACATCTTTTTGGGTCAAGGCCACCCCGCATAAATCTTGTACGTCGAACCGGTCAGCATCGAACTTTCCCAATACAGGTTCAATTTGTGCCGATTTCTCTTCCGAAAGCAACCCTGCTCCACATTTACAAAATAAAATACATGCTCGACCCATATCCGGCATTTTCTGTTTCGAATGTAAATAAAGCAAAATTCCATCTGGCATAAAAGCATTTACATCGGGATTAGCAACCTATTAACAAACATTATAAAGTTTGGTGAAAAGGAAAAACCGAACCCCTTTTTAGGTCCATTTTTTGTAAAATGGCTAACTTGCATCAGATTATTTTTATGAGACAATGACAGAAACAAAAAAACAGAAATTAACCGATTTACCGAATCTCGGGAAAATCGTTGCCCGGCAATTGGAGGAGGTCGGCATCCACACGCCGGAAGAACTTCGCGAAATTGGAACAGAACAGGCATTCATCAGGCTGACAACCATCGACCCGACCTCGTGCCTTCATAAATTAATGGCACTTGAGGGAGCCATCCAGGGTATCCGAAAATACGACCTGCCCCGGAAACGAAAAGATGAGTTGAAAGCTTTCTTCCAGATGCAAGGCCTCCACAACCGCCCGGCTAAATAGCAATTAATTTCTATCATTATTACAGAAACTTTCAACCAATGAACAGAAAACAAAAATGTATAAATGGCTATTCCATCTGTTGGAATTCAGATTGAAAAGCGAACTCTGTTACGAAAATTGTTCGAAACAACATTGAAAATTTATACGGATGAAAGTAAACTCGAAATACCATTACGGAATTTTAGCCATGCTTGAACTGGCATTAAACGACAAACCTGAAGGCCTTTTCCTGAAAGATATTGCCCAATGCCAGCAAATTTCCCCCAAATATCTGGCCCAGGTATTAACCGAGCTCAAAAAAGCAGAGCTGATCCGAAATGTTCTTGGTAGAAATACCGGCTACATACTGACCAAAAAGGCGTCGGACATTTCGCTGTATGATATATGCCGTGCTTTCGATCCGGAAATTGCACTGTTATTCTGTGTTGAAAAGCCACTGGTTTGCGATAAAAAGTCGTTGTGTGCTTCGCACCGGTTCTTCTGCGGAATGAGCCGGCATATCCGACTATATATGCAAAACTGCACGTTGGCCGATCTTGCTGAACAAGAAGCAGGATTCAGAAAAGAACTGGCTGCCGGGAAACGCGACCCGGAGAAATACGAATGCACAAAAGACTAGCCTACTCATTCAGAAGCAATAACTTACAATCTTGTAGCATTTGCTTCTTTTCGGCATTGACCACCGGATAGCACAAATTTAGCCGCTGTAACGTATCGACGATCACTTTTGACACCAGCAACCTGGCGACCCATTTATGGTCGGAAGGAATAACATACCAGGGGATTGTATCAGTACTGGTCGCCCGAATGGCTTCTTGGTAACAATATTGATAGGCCTCCCAATAACGCCGTTCTTTAATATCGGCCTCCGAGAATTTCCAGTTTTTATCCGGATCTTCAATCCGCTGAAGCAACCGCTGCCGCTGTTCTTTTTTCGAAATATGCAGGAAAAATTTTATCGGAATAATGCCATTTTCAAACAGATAAGCCTCAAAATTCCGGATTTGAGCAAAGCGGTTTTCCCATATCTGTTCGGTCACAAACTCTGCCGGTAAATGCTGTGTCCCAATTAAATTATGCACCCGGACCACCAGTACTTCTTCGTAATAAGAGCGGTTGAAAATACCTATCTGGCCACGTTCTGGCAAATGCCGATTGGCCCGCCACAAATAATCGTGATCGAGCTCCTCGGCTGATGGTTGTTTAAAACTCCGGACATGAGTGCCCTGTGGGTTTAGCCCCGTCATCACATGTTTTATCACCCCATCTTTTCCGGCAGTATCCATAGCCTGTAAGATAATCAGGATACCGTATCGGTCTTGTGCGTATAATTTCCCCTGAAATTCTTCCATCAACCGAATATTCTCGGCCAAATGTTCCTGCACTTCTTTTTCCGACTTAATCTTTCCGGTATAATCAGTCGGGATGTCCGAAAGCCGAAAATCAGGATTAGCTCCAATCTTAAATTTTTCGATATTCATATCCTTCCGTTTTTTGATAACCCAATAAAGTTACCTGATATAATCGGCAAATCAGACAGGTCTGGGTTTATTTTTAAAGTTAAACAGCCTGACCGGAAATGTTTCTTTATCTTTTTATCCTATTTTTATCACTTCCTCAAAAACCTAAAAACTTGCACGATGAAACAAATTGCACAAAGCCTGCTGGCTTTACTTTTTGCCTGTTTAACAGCGCAGGCCCAAATTGAAAAGTATTTCCCGGCCTCTCAGTTATCAACGGTCGGCGCTTATTACTATCCGGAACACTGGAACGAATCACAGTGGGAACGCGACCTAAAACAAATGGCCGAGATGGGATTCGAATTCACCCATTTTGCCGAATTTGCCTGGGCCCAGCTTGAACCCGAAGAAGGAAAATATGATTTTGCTTGGCTTGATAAAGCAGTTAATCTCGCAGCCAAATACAACCTGAAAGTAATCATGTGCACCTCGACGGCAACTCCTCCGGTTTGGCTGGTCCGTAAACACCCGGAGGTACGTTGCAAAAACGAAGATGGTACAACCTACGACCACGGGGCACGGCAGCATGCTTCGTTCTCAAGCAATTTTTTTCGCCGGTACTCCTTGAAAATGGTTGAAGAACTGGCCAAACATTACGCAAACAACCCAACAATTATCGGATGGCAGCTTGACAATGAGCCCCGCGTATTTTTTGATTACAACGACGATGCTCAACAGCGTTTCCGCGACTGGCTGAAAAATAAATACCAAACCATCTCGGCCTTGAACGATGCCTGGGGAAATGCTTTCTGGAGCGGTATTTACAGCAGTTTCGACCAAATCAATATTCCCAAACACCACCAATGGGGCATGAACCTGAACCAACGCCTGGACCATTACCGGTTTGCTGCCGAAGAAACAGCATCGTTCCTTGATGAGCAGGCAAAAAAAGTTCGGGAATTTGCCGGGAAAGGCCAATGGATAACCAGCAACTACATTCCGGATTACACGTCGGGCTACATTGGCGCCAGCCACCAACTCGATTTTGTAACCTATACCCGCTACATGGTTTATGGCGACTACAATGGCGTTGGCCCTAAAGGGTACCGTGTTGGCGATCCGGACCGCATTGCCATGGCCAACGATTTTTTCAGGCCCCTTTCGCCTGTTTACGGTGTGATGGAACTACAACCCGGACAGGTTAACTGGGGCTCGGTCAATTCCCAACCACTGCCCGGATCTGTCCGGATGTGGTTATGGCACGTGTTTGCCGGCGGCAGCAAATTGGAATGTACCTACCGTTATCGCGCGCCGCTTTATGGCTACGAACAATATCATTACGGGATTGTTGGCCCGGATGGAATAACCCCAACGCCCGGAGGCCTTGAATTCCAACAATTCATCAAGGAGATCAACCTCCTCCGGAAAAACTACACAGCCGGGGCCGATGTTCCGGCAAACTACAAAGCCCGCAAAACAGGTATCCTGTTCAATGTAGAGAACGTCTGGGGCATGGACATGAACAAACAGACCTCAGCGTGGAATTCGCTCGACCATTTCATGAAATATTACAGGCCGCTGAAACAAATGGGCGCCCCGGTTGACTTCATCCGCGACACGACCGACTTTTCGAAATATCCCGTCATTATTGCCCCGGCTTATCAACAAATCGACCAAACCCTGATCGACAAACTTTCCGACTATGTTAAAAACGGTGGAAATCTGGTCATGTCGTGCCGATCAGGTTACAAAGACCGGGAGATGCACCTGTGGGAAGCGCCTTTTGCGCAACCAATCTGGAGCCTGATCGGCGCAGAAATTCCATTTTATGATCTCCCCAACCCTCAGGCTCCCGATCATATTGCCATGGATGGGAAGAATTTTCCGTGGGCCAGTTGGGGCGATATCCTGAAACCGGCAACCGAAACTGAATGCTGGGCTACCTATCAGGGCGACTACTATGCCGGCAATGCAGCAGTTACATTCCGCAAACTATACAAAGGAACTGTGACCTACATTGGGGCGGATACCCGCAATGGTGACCTTGAAAAGAATGTTCTGGCTAAACTTTACAAAAAAATTAATATCCCGGTTGAAAATTATCCTTATGGCATTCAGGTTGAATATCGCGACGGATTTGGAATTGCAATGAACTATTCGGATAAGGATTTTGACATGCCTCTTCCTCCGGGAGCCCGGATCTTAATTGGAGAAAAAAAGATTAAAACAGCCGGGGTGCTGGTCTGGAAAATCAACGAATAGCCTTTGGCTGAAAGGAATGCAATAGCGGCAAAGAAAACTTCGAAACTTCTTGCCGCTATTTTATTTAAACAGGCGGGCAAACCCGGGATAAGCCTGCAAAGCGATCAACTCAAAATCAATTAATTTTTGCTGAACAAGAGGTAACCGGTCAACAATTTCGCGGGCGTGGTTTTTATCGCGGGCCTCCAGGACCAATACCGCGCAGTGATCATCGGTAAAATACAATTCACGAATCAGTCCTTCCTGATGCAATTCCCAGGCTTTTAGCGCTTCGGCTTCCAAATACGGCTGATAATCCGGGTCTTGTACCCCGGGCATTTCTTTTTCAATCGCAAGTATTTTCATGAATATCCTGTTACACGTTGTTTTTATCTAAATTGGGGCATTCCACTCCGGGCAAAATAAAAAAGAACTTACTACCTTGCCCTGCTTTCCCGCTACTCTCGATCCCAACTGTACCTTTCAGCTTTTCGATGATCCTTTTTACAATCGAGAGCCCCAGCCCATTCCCTTCAACACGCTGTGGTTCTAACCGCGAAAACTGAGAAAACAACAGCTCGGCTTCTTTTGGCGAGAGTCCTTTCCCATTATCCTGAACCCAGTATTTTACCAAGCCATCAGGTAAAAGATCAACCCCTATTTCAACACGGGGCGGATCGCCGCCGTATTTAATGGCATTGCTCACATAATTCACCCAAACCTCCTCAAGCCATTGGCCGTAACCGATCACCTGCGGCCATTCCGACGGATAAATAAATTCAATTGGTTTCCCATCAATCAAATCTCCAAGCCGGTTTCGGAGGTTCATAACGATTGGTCCCATATCTACAGGTACTGCTTTCACATCTTGTTCCCTGACAGAAGCCAGCGTGAGCAACTCCTGCGTAACATAGATCGTTTTGTTCGCTGCCTGATGAATTAATCCGATTATTTCCTTTTGGTCGTTTCTCGTCAGAACATCGAGGGACGAATCGAGCAATTCCGAAGCTGCAACAATCGCTCCCAGCATATTTTTCAAATCGTGGGCTACCATGTGCGAAAACGCGTTCAGGTCGGCAATCAGTTTTTCTTTTTCCTGAATCTCAGCCATCAAATGTCTGTTTGCATCCTGAATCTGTCTCTCAGCCTCAACACGCCGGGTAACTTCTTTCACCTGAATCAGATGCCCGTCGACGGTCCCGGTATTCGAATGAAGCGGCGTTACACTAACATCAAAAAAGGAATCGGCCCCCTCCGTATTTTTCGAAAAACTACAATCAAAACGGTCGTGTTTCTCTTTCATTTCATCTATGAAATTCTGCCGGGCCGGGAAAACTTCTTCGATCTTCTTCCCGATCATTTCTGATTCAATTTTCCCGGAGAAAGCTACCAAGGCTGGGTTCAAATCGATAATCCGCCCGGAACTATCCGTAATCATAATTCCGTCGGGCATGATATCAATCAACTTGTTCCGGGCAAACGGAACCAGATCAAAAGCCTTAAATCTCAGAATATTAATAGCCATCAAAAAATCGCTGATCAGAAAAAGGAATGGAGTCCAGTCAAAACCGGGGATCGGGTTAACATGAAAAACATAT
>JAJUGZ010000031.1 GCA_029265715.1 Bacteroidota bacterium | reverse complement strand
TTTTTAAGTTGTCAGATGGAATAGCCATGATCCGGTTATTATTTTCATTATCTGTTGGTGTTTGCAAATCATGGCTATTTCATCTGTATAAATTTTCAAAGTTGTTTCTTACAATTTTCGTATCTATTTCTGTTTTTCAAACTAGTTTTTCAACGAGATGGAATAGCCATTTATACATTCCCGGGTGGTATAAGCTTCAGCTTTTATGGCTATTTCATCAACTTAATCATGCACAAACTACCAAATATATTACCCTCCGTTATAAATCCCAAATACTCAAAAAAACTTCCGCTCCTTTAAATACTCGTAAACCGTAGTAACCATCAAGATCATCAGAAAAAGATAAACCACATTCTCAACCGGGACCGAAAATAATTTGACTCCTAAAATCTGATCGGGCTGATATTCCACGACTTTTAACCCGGTTAATATTCCGCTAAAAACCAGATATGGAAACAACATGGCAAAAAAGGTAAAATAAAACTTGGTCAGGTGTTGCTTGAACAAGTTCCGAAATATAGTGTAACAAAGGTAAACAGCCGAGAACAGGAATACATAGAACGTGTAATACCGGGCCCTGAAAACCCAGGCCATCGCCCCGAAAACAACAATCAACACCAGGCTTACAATCACAAACGGGTTCGCATATTCGTAGCGGGCACAGTAATACTTGAAAATTTCGTAAAGATAAACCGCGCTGTACGGAATAACCAGAAACGACAACCATTCTTCAAGGGGAAGCCCCTTGCGCGAAATTCCGGTCAGATATTCCGGATTAAACGACCAGATACCTTCCTGGGTAAACCTCAGGTCCCACCAAACAAACGGCAAAGCAGTGATCAATATGGAAGGGAACAGATAACGCCAATTGGTATAAAAATAAATATCCTTCCGAAAACTCAGGGCAAGCGGAGCGGCAATCAAACACACAAGCAAAATCAGATAGGTATAATTCATAACTGAATGGATTAAAATTTCAGGATACGTGAATCCGGGCTGAACGAAACAATGCAAATATAAGTTCATTTTGGATTGTCATGAACGGTTGATCCGTATAACTATTTTCCCCCGATTACATATCGTCGTTTGCGAAGGGCTGAATGATTTGCTCAAACCCGAATTTAAGTTAATTTTGTGAGTCACTCTCAAAAAAAGACATGTTATGGCTACTGAAAAAAACGTTGGAGAAAAAATCAGGCAAATTCGCGAATTAAAGAAACTCAGTCGTGAAGATTTAGCAGAACGGACAGGTCTTGACACAACGCTGATCCGCAAGTTAGAAGAAGAACGTATCATCCCGTCATTAGCTCCGCTAATTAAAGTTGCCAGAGCATTGGGAGTCCGCCTGGGGACCTTTTTAGACGACAACGACAATTTTGCCCCGGCAGTTGTAAAAGCCGACGACCTGCACAAAGGGGTCCGGTTCACATCTCAACCGCACGAAACACGCGAACACCTGAACTTTTTTTCGTTGGCATACAATAAAGCAGGCCGACACATGGAACCGTTTATTGTTGATATTGAGCCCAGTCAAAAATCAGATTATATGCTCTCATCGCACGAGGGAGAAGAATTTATTTATGTTTTAGAGGGAGTTGTCGAAATCAATTATGGCAAAGATATTTACATCCTTGAAAAAGGCGACAGTATTTATCTGGACTCGATTGTGTCACACAACGTCCACGCCGGAAATTCACAGCCGGCAAAGATCCTTGCCGTACTATATGCTCCGTTCTAAATCTGGTTAAATTAAACAAAGAAACCGATTACCATGCAGTTACTGGATTATACCCTGGGCGAAATGCTCGAAAAGTGGGCCACTGAAACACCCGACCATGAATTTATTGTATATCCTGACCGCGACCTGCGTTTTACCTACGCCCAATTTGACGAACGGGTAAATTGTCTGGCTAAGGGCTTGCTGTATATTGGGGTTCGCGAAGGCGACAAAGTTGGGATCTGGGCCAACAATGTCCCCGACTGGCTGACCTTCATGTTTGCCACCGCCAAGATCGGGGCAGTCCTGGTTACGATCAATACAAATTACAAGCTGTCTGAACTGGAATACCTAATGCAGAATGCCGACATACATACCCTTTGCCTGGTCGATGGGTTTCGCGATAGCGACTATGTCAGCATGGTTTTCGAATTGGTCCCTGAATTGAAAAGCACGACCCGGGAAAATTTACGCGCAGCCAAATTCCCCTACCTCCGGAATGTCGTTTTCATCGGGCAGGAAAAACACCGGGGCATGTATAACACCACCGAACTGATCCTGCTCGGGAGCCATGTCGACGACCTGGAACTGGAAACCGTTAAAGAAAAAGTGAACTGCCACGATGTCGTCAACATGCAATATACTTCCGGAACAACCGGATTCCCCAAAGGAGTCATGCTAACCCATCACAACATCCTGAATAACGGTTATGCAACCGGCGAGTGCATGAAATACACGAGCAAAGACCGCTTGTTGGTTTGTGTGCCGCTGTTTCACTGCTTTGGCTGCGTATTGGCATTGTGCGCCATTGTAACGCATGGCGCAACGATGGTCATGGTTGAAAACTTCGACCCGCTCATGGTACTTGCATCGGTCGAAAAAGAAAAATGTACTGCCCTTTACGGCGTTCCGACCATGTTTATCGCCGAACTCAATCACCCGATGTTCTCGATGTTCGACTTAAGCTCGCTGCGCACCGGGATCATGGCCGGAGCCCCCTGCCCGATCGAAACCATGAACCAGGTGATGACCCGAATGAATATGAAAGACATTATCATTGTTTATGGTCTGACAGAAAGCTCGCCGGGCATGACTGCCACCCGGACACACAATTCGCCGGAAGTCAGAGCCAACACCGTGGGTTTTGAGTACCCGAACGTCGAAGTCAAAATTTTTAACCCGGATACCGGTGAAGAATGCGCTGTCGGCGAGCAGGGAGAAATTTGCTGCCGCGGCTACAACCTGATGAAAGGATATTACAAAAACCCGGAAGCAACAGCCAAAGCTATCGATGCAAACGGTTGGCTACACTCCGGCGACCTGGCTGTAAAAACCGAAGATGGCTTTTACAAAATTACCGGGCGAATCAAAGATATGATTATCCGGGGAGGTGAAAATATCTATCCCCGTGAAATAGAAAACTTCCTGTACAACATGCCCGAAATTGAGGCTGTAGAGGTTATTGGCGTGCCAAGCCCCAAATATGGAGAACAGGTAGGTGCCTTTATCAAGCTTAAAAGCGGCATGAGCCTTACAGAGGAAGACGTACACGAATTCTGCCGCGGAAAGATTGCCCGTTATAAAATACCCAAGTACGTTGTATTTGTTGATAGTTTCCCTATGACGGCCAGCGGAAAAATACAAAAATACAAAATGCGGGAGTCGAGCCTGCAAATGCTGAAAGAGCGAGGCATCGAGGTAGAATAACCTGATCCGGTTTTTTTACAGGGAATAACAACCGTTTGTTGTTTCGATTTAGCCATCCCACTTCTCCTACAGACCAAGAGTACTTGGGCTATGTCCCTTGACACGAACAATATACGGTTGTTGTCTCCCTGATGAGCCCGAAAAATCCGGAAGACACCCTGTAGATCGAAATGTAATCTGTCATTAACAGAACCCGACAAACAAGCTTATTTTATGCAAATAACCAAGAGCATAACAGAAATCGACAACCCAGTTGTCATTGCCCTTACACCCCCGAAATTCAGCGAACAATCATTTTTTTAATCAAAACAGGGGTTCCCCCTTGTCTTTTTAAAGAATTATATAATGGGCATTTCTCAAATAAACAGCCCCTGAAATTATCCTGATTTTTGTTAAGTTTAACCCCCAAAAACTAAAAATACAGACATGAAACGCATCTTGGTAGCAGAGGATAACAAACTCATTCTCGAAACAATTTCACACAAATTGCTTCGCGACGGTTTTGAAGTCATCAAGGTAAACGACGGGAAAGAGTGTCTTGATTATGTGAAAAGCAACGAGATCGACCTACTGATCACCGATTTATTCATGCCCTATGTAAATGGTCACGAAGTTGTTTCAACCATCCGGAACGAGTACCAACGCAATCTTCCGATCTTGGTCTTATCGGCTGCGGGAGCTGAAGATACTGTTTTAAAAGCCTTCGAGCTTGGGGCCGACGACTATATGGTTAAACCATTCAGCCTGAGCGAATTGACCGTTCGGATTAAAAAACTAATGGCAACCAAACGATGAATTTTAAAATATCGCTCTTACTTATCGTTCTCGTCTGGACATTTCAACTGGGGATGGCCCAGGAAAAAAAAAAGCTAAACGCCGACGTTGAATTTGAGAATGCCCGGAAACTGGCATCCGAAAAACAATACCGCGAAGCCATTAACTTAGCTTACCAGATTCTGGAACAATATCCGGATTACACAGATGTAAGAATCTTTGCCGGCAGGGTAAATGCCTGGAACCACAATTTCAGTGAAGCAGAAACCCAACTAAAAAAAGTACTCGCCGCAAAACCAGACAATCTGGAGGCAACACTGGCTTTGGCTGATATTTACATTTGGTCGAACCGCCCGGTTGAAGCCATATCTGTCTGCGAAACCGGATTGAATGTACATCCTCTGAACAGCGAGCTCCTGATGAAAAAAGCCCAGGCCGAATATAAAATTCAGGAATATGATTTAAGCAAAACCTCACTGAACAAGGTTCTGGAGATTGACCCACAAAATCAGCAGGCAAGCAATCTGTTAAAAGAAGTCAACTCTGACAACTGGAAAAATAAAATTGAAACAGAATATTACTACGAGAATTTTAAGAAACCGTATATCCGCCATTGGCACCTTTCGACCTTAAGTTACGGACGGAGAACGAAATTGGGCATGATTTACGGGCGAATGTACTGGGGCGATTTAGTCCAGGATGGCGAAAAATGGTATGGGGCCGGTGTTTCCAGACAGTTTGCCATTGAAGCTTATCCGAGAATTTCACAAAAAAAGTATCTGTTCCTGAACTACAGCTTTTCGGGCGAAGACAATTTCCCGAAAACCAGGTTCGGTGTAGAAGTGTACCAAGGACTTCCCCACGCATTTGAGCTATCGGCCGGATATCGGTATATGGACTTTAGCCAAACAAATGCCACCTCCCGGAAAATAAATATTTACACAGGTTCTGTCGGGAAATACCAGGGAAGCTACTGGCTTTCGTTCCGCCCCTTTTTGATTGATAACGGCAATGATTTTTCAACCAAATTATCACTCACAATCCGGAAATATCTGTCCCGCGACGACAGCTACCTGTCTCTGTGTGCAGGCACCGGCACATCGCCGGATAATCCGGCCATTTACACCGTCGAATACGACCGGTATGTCCTGAAATCACGGAATATTCAAATCGGTTGGAAACAACGGGTTGGAAGCCATTTCCAGTTTGATGTGGCTGCCGGGTACGAAAAAGCCCAATACCGGCAAAATATGTGGCGCGATGAATTCATAACCCGGGCTGCTCTGGCATATCTCTTCAAATAATAGATGAAATAGCCATGATTTGCAAACACCAACAGATAATGAAAATAATAACCGGATCATGGCTATTCCATCTGACAACGTAAAAACAAATTATTTACAGATGAAATAGCCATAAAAGCTGAAGCTTATACCAACCGGGAATGTATAAATGGCTATTCCATCTCGTTGAAAAACTAGTTTGAAAAACAGGAATAGATACGAAAATTGTAAGAAATAACTTTGAAAATTTATACGGATGAAATAAACGCAGGTTCACGAGTCAAATCAGCCTATGGAAAATCGTTTGACATTCTTATCCATTGCACTCTTTTACGGATTACCATCCCTGGCAGGTGAATGTACCCGGCAGGCCGGGAAAATCGGGTACGCCTCTATCGATGTCACATCAGCCCATCATTTCCTGACACGGGCCCTGAATTATTTTCCGCAGCACATAATTGGATTGATGGGCCCTGAAGTAAAAGGAAAAACCCATTATTATGCTGCCGCGTTTTTCTTATTGCTGGCCATGCTTTTTATTGTTAATGCCCTGGTGGCAATCCTGGTCCTTTATATATCCAGTATACTCAAGGCTGCCAGGGACAAAAAACTTGCAAAAGCCAATGAAAATTACGAACAGGTACTGACATCTTATCTGTTCGAAGAAATTTCGGCCGAAGAAGCTATCAGAAAATTGAAATATATAAACCGCCCAAGATACCGCGAAGCCTTTCTCTCGATGCTGTTTAATTACCAAACAAACCTTCGGGGAGATTCGGACGCTAAGATCCTCGAAATATTTGAACGTCTGAACCTTCAACAAGACGCAGGAAAAATGGCCAACTCGGTGTTTTTCTACAAACGGGTAATGGGCATACGAACGCTAACCAATATGTACCCGCAAAAAGCGTCGCCTTTTATACAAAAACACATCAACGACCCGAACGATTACGTCCGCTCCGAAGCACAAATTTCGTACGTATACATAAACCAGACGAAACCATTTGCGTTCTTCGATCAACTGGTCAGGCCCTTCACCCGATGGACACAGATGAATGTATTTTTTTTGGTCCGGCTTTACGACATTCAGGTTCCATCATTGTCTGCCTGGCTAAAATCGAACCACCGCAACATCCGGAATTTTAGTTTACGCATGGTAACCCACTTTCAGCAACAAGAGCACAAGGATGAAATTATCGCCCTGCTTGATCATCCGGACGAATTAACGCGATTTCTGGCAATCAGGGCCGTATCGGAACTTCGCCTGTTGGAAGGCAAACAAAAGCTGATCGAGATTTTTGAGTCTGAAACCATAAAAAACCAAATGGAAATCCTGATGGCTTTCAATCAAATCGGAGAGAATGAAGATATTGAGTTTCTTGGCAAAGTTGTCTGTGGAAATAACATCTCGTTAAAGATTGAGGCCTGCCGGACCCTGAACCAAATGAGCCGTGAAGGCCGGGACTATCTTGAACGCTTACGTGCGTTTCCGGAGTTAAATATTGATTTGTTTATTTCACACGTTTCCGACCCCCGAAACTAAATCAATGATTATGAATTTCCTGTCAACCGTTGTAGAAAACGTTATTCTATATTATTCCATTAGCCTGTTTACGTTCTACTTTTTCCTGGCTATCGTTTCGGCGTTGGAACTGCGCAAACATTATTTTGCCGGAAAGATTGCCAATTACGATGCCATCTTGTCGTCGCCTTACGCTCCTCCCGTCACAGTAATCGCTCCGGCTTATAACGAGTCGGTCACCATCGTTGAAAACATACGGGCCTTGCTGTCTCTTTACTATCCCAACTTCGAAATCGTTATCGTGAATGATGGAAGCAAAGACGATACCCTGGAAAAAGTAATAGCAGCTTTCGAGCTTGAAAAGGTTCCCTATGTCATCGACTATAAAATAAGATGCAACAAGATTCGGGGAATTTATAAGTCGAAGAAACAGGCCCTGTCTAAATTAACGGTTGTTGATAAAGAAAACGGAGGAAAAGCTGATGCCCTGAATGCTGGGATCAACATTTCGAAAGGCGATTATTTTATTGCCATTGATGTTGACTCGATTATCGACCCCAATGCACTCCAGAAATTAGTCAAACCCTTTCTCGAAGAAACCAACAAGCGGGTTATTGCTGCAGGCGGCGTTATCCGGATTGCCAATTCGTGTGTTATTAAAGATGGCCATTTAGCCGAAATAAACGTACCCGACAAGTTTCTTCCCCGCTGCCAGGTCAACGAATATAACCGTGCGTTCCTGATGGGGCGCCTGGCATGGAGCCGGCTCGACGGGTTATTGATTATTTCCGGTGCGCTGGGAATGTTCGACAAAGAGATCGTAATTGCCTGCGGGGGCTATTGCACCAAAACAGTTGGCGAAGATATGGAGCTAGTAGTCAGGATACGCCGTTATATGGCCGATCAGAAAAAGAAATACAAGGTTGTTTATATTCCCGATCCGCTTTGCTGGACAGAGGCCCCCGACAACCTGAAAATACTTGGCCGCCAAAGAAACCGATGGACCAGAGGAACAATCGACACGCTTTTCATGCACAAAAAAGTATTTCTAAACCCCAGGTATGGCGTAATGGGTTTGCTCTCCCATCCGTTCTGGTTACTCTTCGAATGGCTGGCGCCAATCGTCGAAGTACTGGGAATCGCATACTTCATTATTATTGCCATTCTGGGACAACCCAATTGGCCATTCTTTTTTGTGATGCTGTTTTTTGTTTACTTTTTCGCGATTGCTTTTTCAACGTATGCCATCCTGTTCGACCACCTTGCATTTAACCGGTACAAAAACAAACGAATGATTTTTAAACTCATCCTGAATTCATGGATCGAACCATTCTTATTCCACCCGTTTGTCGTGTATTGGGCCATTCAGGGGAACATCGACTTTTTCATTCGGAAGAAAAAAACATGGGGACAAATGACAAGAAATGGGTTTGTAACAAAAAAAGGCTGATCCAAACCCGCAAATCATTATATTTTTGACTGCAAATCTTAATCGGGGAAGATGGCCAACAACTATTTTCAGTTTAAACAATTCCGGATTGTGCAGGAAAAAGCAGCCATGAAAGTTGGTATCGATGGCGTTTTGCTGGGAGCCTGGGCATCCTGTCATGAAAGATGCTCCCACATATTGGATGTTGGAACAGGAACCGGATTAATTGCCTTGATGCTTGCCCAACGTTTTTACAATGCAAAAGTCACCGCGATTGAAATTGATGCCCAGGCTGCCGCCGAAGCGCTGTTTAACGTACGTCAATCGCCATGGAATGAACTAATTACCGTTCAAACTATTTCATTTCAGGACTATCTGGAAAGCAATGAAAAATTCGACCTGATTGTCTGCAATCCCCCGTTTTTTACCAACGGAACATTGGCCCCGGACAACGCGCGCGCCCAAGCCCGCCATAACTCCGGCCTGACACTAAATGAATTGCTTTCCGGAGCATCCACCCTGCTCAAACCACAGGGCCGGCTTTCTTTAATATTACCGGCAGAACAATGGACGGAGCTGGAACGAACATCACCCCCAATCGGGCTTTTTGTGAACCGGATATGTTGGGTAAAGCCAAATCCACAAAAACCGGTTCACCGGATTATGGCTGAATTATCAGCTATAAAGGGAGATTTACAGGAAGAAACCTTGCTGATCGAATATGAAAAGCATTTTGATTATACACCTGAATACCGGGCCCTGACTAAGGATTTTTATCTGAAGTTTTAGAGAACCAATTTCCCAGATTGAAAAGCGAACACTGTTACGAAGATTGCATGAAATATGGAAATGATGGAATATTGAGAACTGGGATTGCAATTGAACCCTGTTGCGGATTCCGGGCAATAGGATGAATACTACCTCCTCCCTCCCATTCGGAACAAAATTTCCTTTTCTTCCTTGGTCAGCGAATCATAACCCGACTTACTGATTTTATCGAGAATCTCGTTAATTACCATCTGATTCTGGTTCCGCTGGCGATTATACTCGATATCGTCGGATGTTTTTCGGTAAGTAACCTTAATTTTGGGTTTGGGTTTAAACACCTTGCCCAACCAGGCAAACAGGCCGGAAACACCTTTCCCCAGGTCGCGTCCTCTTTTGAGCTGCCAAACGTACACCATCCCCCAGAAAGCGCCGCCCAGATGGGCCAAGTTCCCTCCGGCATTGGTCGATGAAATGCCAATTATATAAAGAATAACCGAAACCAGCGCCAGATATTTCATCCTGACCTGTCCGACAAACATGAGATAAATCGAATGATTTGGCGCATAAAATGCTAAAGCAACCACAATGGCAATCACCGAAGCCGAAGCGCCCAGCAGCTGCGATACAGGGACCGTATCCTCAAAAGCCGGGAACAAATTGTAAGCCGCCAGGTAAAACAAGCCGCCCCACAAGCCGCCCGATAAATAAAGGGTGACCAATTTCTGCTGATCAAAATATCCAAGAAAGATCCGCCCCATCCAATACAACCAAAGAATGTTGAACAGGATGTGCAGGAAATCGAAATGCAGGAACATGTAGGTCAGCATGGTCCACGGACGGGTTGCCAACTGGTGAACATCGGCCGGCAAGGCAAGCCAGTTTAGCAGGGTAAATGGCTCGCCTGACAAAAAATAAACCACGTTAATCAGCCTGATTACCACAAATACGGCCAGGTTGATATATATGAGGCGGGTTAACGAAGAACCTTCGCGAAATGAACTTTTTATTTCGTCAGCAAATGTCATCGATTAATAGAAATGAGACGAATTTTTATTCCAGTATTTAATCATGATAAACCCAAAGAGCATCCCGCCCAAATGCGCAAAGTGGGCAATGTTCCCTCCAGAATTGGTAATCCCCAGGATCAGTTCGAGAGCGCCATACCCAAGCACAAAATACTTGGCCTTAATCGGCATAGGAGGAAACAACAACATCAATTCCGTATTCGGGAACAACATCCCAAACCCGAGCAAAATACCAAATACAGCCCCCGAAGCGCCAACGGTCGGGACATTGAGAACCAGATTCAATTTCGCCATAAGCGGATCAACGAAATTTTTGCCCTCGTTGAAAACCTCAGCCCCCTGGCTCATGACAATGTCAATCTGCTCCGGCGACATCTTGGAGGCAACAGACTGGAATTCCAGGAAATTAACAAACGTATGCAACACCGCAGCTCCTAATCCGGTTACAAAATAATAGATAAAAAACCGTTTGGGGCCCCATACGCTTTCCAGAATCCGCCCAAACATCCAGAGAGCAAACATATTGAAAAACAAATGGGTAATCCCTCCATGCATAAACAAGTGGGTTACCAACTGGTAGGGTTTAAACTCAGTTGATTGGATGTAATGCAAACCCAGAATATTTGCCAGGTCAATACCACGCATGCTTAAAACATACGTTACAAACAACATGATGGCATTTAAAATAATCAGGTTTTTTACAACCGGCGGTGTAGCGTTAAAACTGGCTCTCATTTCTTATATGTTCTGTATCTTTCGATCAATTATACAATTCGTTGGCGAAGTTAAAACTTTAATGATCTTCATTCCTGTTTTTGCAACAGGCACAATTCCCTTACAATCAACAGGCCAAAATCTCAAAATGTTTATCAACGGTTCGGTTCCCGTCATTCTGTCACTTCAGCATGCGCTCAAAATCGTCGAGTGGCATAATCGACAATACTTTTTTGCCGGTTGGCGAAAAATTGGGAGTCTGACAAGCGAACAGGCTGTCGATCAACTCGCTGATTTCATCCGGCTTAAGCAATTGCCCGTAATTAATAGCCGAAGCTTTTGCCAGCGACACGGCTACTTTCTCGCGGGCGCGTTCTTTTAAATCGCCAGACGAGTTTTTGAACTCTTCCAGTAAACTCTCAATAATTTCCCGTGGCGACCCGGCACTCAGCATTCCCGGCGTCCCGTTAATGATAAACGTATTATGCCCAAATTCCCGAATATCAAAACCCAGCGCCTTCAGGTCGTCCAGAATACTTACCAACAAAGTGGCATCCGATGCATTCAGATCGAATGTTTCCGGGAATAACTGCTGCTGGCTGGCTATTTCCTGATTATCGAGCACCTGCATAAAACGCTCGAAAAGGATCCGTTCGTGTGCCCGTTTCTGGTCAATAACCATTAATCCTGATTTGACAGGCGTCAGGATATATTTATTTTTAAACTGAATAAAATTCTTTCCCGCGAACGAATCCTCCCGACTGGCTGGTTCTGACTGAACCGGCTCCGGGAAGAACGAAGCCTGCGAAACCGGGTTTGAGTTCGCGGTGTCGTCATATAATTTCTGCCAGTGCTCCAGGTTCCGATCGACTGATGGCCTTGAAGCATGATTCACCGGCGAATAATTCCGGCCTGGCGTTTTCTGCACAAACGGATTGTAAGTGGGATCAACTTTTATTTCCGGAATTTTAACGTCTGCAAAATCTTTCAGCGGCATCGGGATCTCAACGCTTCCGGCCTGATCAAAATCGATCGATGGAACAATATTGAATTTTCCCAACGCTTCGCGAACTGACGCCTGAAGTATCTGCCAGATAGCTGCTTCGTTCTCAAACTTAATCTCGGTTTTGGTTGGATGGATATTTACATCGATCTCGGCCGGATCGACGTCGAAATAAATGAAATACGACGGAATGGTATCCGGAGGTAATATTTTCTCATAAGCCTGCATAACGGCTTTATGAAAAAACGGATGTTTCATATACCGGTTGTTCACAAAGAAAAACTGCTCGCCAAAGGTTTTTCGCGCCTGTTTGGGCTGCCCAATGAAACCTGAAACTTTCACCAGACTGGTCGCGGTATCAACCGGGATCAGGCTTGGGTTGATGGATTTCCCGAAAATCGCAACAATCCGGAGCCTTTTATTCGACGCCGGAAGTTCATAAATGGGGGTTTGGTTATTATACAATGAAAACGAGATACCCGGATTTGCAAGGGCCACCCGCTGCATTTCGCTGATGATGTGTTTTAACTCCGTCGTATTTGGTTTCAGAAACTTGCGGCGAGCCGGAACATTGAAAAACAGATTTTTGATCATGAAATTTGTCCCATTCGCACAGCTCACCGGTTCCTGGGCAATAACCTTCGAGCCACTGATGTGAATGAACGTACCCACTTCTTCGTCATGCTGTTTGGTCCGCATTTCCACATCGGCAATCGCTGCAATCGAGGCCAGCGCTTCTCCGCGAAACCCCATTGTGCGGATGGCAAAAATATCGTTCACCGAACGGATCTTCGAGGTTGCATGGCGCTCAAAAGCCATCCGGGCATCGGTAACCGACATGCCACAGCCATTGTCGATAATCTGGATCAGGGTTCTCCCCGCATCCTTAATATGAACTTTTATTTCGGTAGCCCCGGCATCAATTGCATTTTCAACCAATTCTTTAACTACCGAAGCAGGACGCTGAATGACTTCTCCTGCCGCAATTTGGTTTGCAACCGAGTCGGGTAATAATTGAATAATATCCGGCACGTGACTGTGTTATTTCAGTAACAAATAAAATAAAATGGCCAAGATGATGATAATGTATAACAAACGGCGGTTCATGTTTCGCCGGGCTTCGTCGATGGTTCGCGAACGTTTGTGCGTTGCGCTGCGAAACTGGCCCTTAATGTTTGCATGATAACCTCCGGATTCTCCCGACTTTTCTAACTCCAGTTCCTGCCTGATCCGGTCTTCCCGTTCCTGCATCCGCTCTTTATCCGGATCATAAAAGCGATAAGGCATATTAAATTGCTTGTGCTTTGGCAAATGAAAAAATCTGAGTCCCATAACGATTCCGTTTAATAAACTACAAAATTAGCAATTCTGCCCGATCTTCCTGTTAAAACCCAAAATTATCCTGGCAGAACGGTTGCGCCCAACCAGTGTATAGAAAAAAAGCTATCTCCGGCCAAGAGACAGCTTTTAAACGTAGTTATGTCATTTTCCTTAATTAATCAGATCGAACCCGCAGTACGGGACCAGAACGTTGGGGATGCGGATCCCTTCCGGCGTTTGGTTATTTTCTAACAATGCAGCCACAATGCGGGGCAAGGCCAATGCGCTTCCGTTCAATGTATGGGCAATCTGAGGTTTTTTGGTCGCTTCATCGCGATAACGCAACTTCAGGCGGTTGGCCTGAAATGATTCGAAGTTCGAAACCGAGCTGACTTCCAGCCACTTTTCCTGGGCGGCCGAGTAAACTTCAAAATCGTAGGTAAGCGCCGAGGTAAAACTCATATCGCCGCCACACAAACGCAAAATCCGATAAGGCAGCTCAAGTTTTTCGACTAAACTGGCAACATGGGCGACCATTTCATCCAGAATCTCATACGAATTGTCTGGATGGGCAATCTGCACAATCTCAACTTTATCGAACTGATGCAGGCGGTTCAACCCACGAACATCCTTCCCATACGAACCGGCTTCCCGACGAAAACAGGCGCTGTATGCTGTATTTTTAATTGGCAGTTCCCTGGCATCAACAATCACATCGCGATACAGGTTAGTTACCGGAACCTCTGCCGTCGGGATCAGGTATAAATTATCGGCGGTTGCATGGTACATCTGGCCCTCTTTGTCAGGGAGCTGCCCTGTTCCAAAACCGCTGTCTTCATTTACCATCAGCGGAGGCTGAATTTCGAGATAACCGGCTTCACGGGCTTCATCGAGGAAAAAATTGATCAATGCCCGCTGCAGGCGCGAACCTTTTCCTTTGTAAACCGGAAACCCGGCACCGGTCAGTTTCACACCCAATTCAAAGTCGATGATGTCGTATTTTTTAGCCAGTTCCCAGTGAGGCAATTTATTATTGGCAGCCAATTCCGGAATATCGCCTTTTCGGGCAACAATCAGGTTGTCTTCAGCCGAACGCCCTTCCGGAACGATATCAGCCGGTAAGTTGGGGAGCAAAACCTGCAACTCGAACACATCTTTGTCGATCTGCGCAAAATCGTCGTCAAGTTGTTTAATGCTGTCTTTCAGCTCGGTCGTCCGGGCTTTAGCCGCATTGGCTTCTTCGATCTTACCATCGCGCATCAGTCCGCCAATTTCTTTCGAGAGCTTGTTCATTTCGCTCTTATACTGGTCTGCTTTTGCCTGTATTTCGTTTTTCTTTGCTGATAATTCCGTGATTTGTGAAACGATGGATGAGGCGTCGAAGTTTTTCTTTTTCAATTTTTCGATCACCACCTGGGGATTTTCCTGTATGAACCTTAAATTAAGCATTTTCGATACGGATTTAAATTTTTGACCCGCAAATTTAAAAATAAAGAATCTCCTGCCTTCGCTAAGACAGGAGATTCTTCCAATACATATTTAAAATCGTCTTAGTTTACCGAAACAACCGGTTCAACTGAAACATACGATTTATTGTCAGCTTTCTTTTTGAAAACAACAGTGCCATCCACTAATGCGAACAAGGTATGATCTTTACCCATTCCAACATTTAAACCAGGATGATGAGAGGTTCCTCTTTGGCGAACCAAAATATTGCCAGCTTTGCAATCCTGACCGCCAAAAATCTTCACGCCCAGTCGTTTACTGTGCGATTCGCGACCGTTCTTCGAACTACCGACACCTTTCTTGTGAGCCATGGTTAATTTTTTTTAGATTATCCTACAATTTCTTCGATTTGAATTTTGGTCAAATACTGGCGATGACCATTCATTTTTTGGTAACTTTTTCTGCGTTTTTTCTTGAATACCAAAACTTTTTCGCCTTTAATGTGCTCCAGCACTTTCGCAGTAACTTTGGCGCCTTCAACAACCGGAGTCCCTACTTTCACGTCACCGTCGTTGTCAACTAAAAGTACTTTTGCGAATTCTACAGTTTCGCCTTCAGCATTTTCAAGGCGGTGCACATAAATCTTCCGGTCTTTCTCAACTTTCATTTGCTGACCGGCAATTTCTACAATTGCGTACATGTTTTCAACATTTAATATTCCTTTCGGCAGGCGGAGAAATTTCTTTTCCCACTTACCAGGCACTGCCCGAAAACTTTGGACTGCAAAAGTATATTTTTTTACATGACTACCAAAGCCTTACCTGTAAAATTCTTTAAAATATTTTTCCCTGACAAACTTTTTCAGCCACCAGACGAGTCATTTAATCCGGAATTCTGTCGGGTAAAACAACCATTTTCTCCAGTCATTGTAGAAAACTATTGTTATATTTGCTTCATACGTAATGCCTGCCATGGACTATGCAAAAAGTAAAACTTAACATACTCGGTCTTTCAGTTAGTCAAACCCAGTCAGGCGCTTATGCACTGGTTTTAGCCGAAGAAAATGGAGAAAGGCGTATCCCGATCATCATAGGGCCGGTCGAAGCCCAGGCCATTGCCATCCAACTGGAAGGGCTGAAACCTCCGCGCCCCTTAACACACGATTTATTCAAGAATCTGGCAACGGCTTTTGATATTGTCATTTCTGAAGTAGTTATCTACAAACTGGAAGAAGGCATTTTCTATTCGGAGCTGATTTGTGAAAACGACGGCCGGCAAATCCGGATTGACTCGCGTACGTCGGATGCAGTCGCATTAGCCCTCCGGTTCCGGTGTCCTATTTATACCACCGAAGAGATTCTGAAAAAGGCCGGGATTGTCCTGGATCTGGAACTCGACTCGGGAGAACAACACCGTCCGCTTGAAAAAACCAACCGCCCCCGATCTGAATATGAGAATTATACGCTGGCTGAGCTGAATGACTTACTCAACGACGCGATCAACAATGAAGATTATGAACGGGCATCGAAAGTTCGCGACGAAATCCGGCGGCGCAAGAAATAAATAGCAATCAACCACACTTCGTTATACTATTTCAATTTATCATGCAAAAAATTATCTTACTGCTCTTGTGCCTGATCACATTTTCAGTTTCTTTTTCCTATGCCCAAACTGATTCTTTAACCGCAAGCAATACTCCGACCGACTCAATAATTACTCAACAGCAACCGGTTCAGGAGAAGAAAACTTCGAACATTCTTCTTTCCAAAGAACGAAAAACACCGTTGACGGCAACAACCATCATGCGTGGAATAATGGGGATGCTGGTCCTGCTTGCAATCGGCTTTTTGGTTAGTACCGACCGCAAAAACATCCCGTGGAAAACTGTCGCAATCGGGCTGCTCTTGCAGGTACTCTTAGCCATCGGGATCCTGTATATTCCATTTCTGCAATCAGCATTTGAGTTTTTCGGAAAGCTTTTCGTAAAAGTTCTCGACTTTACCAAAGCCGGGAGCGAATTTCTGCTTGGGAACCTGCTCGACTCAAAAACCTACGGATATATTTTTCTGTTCCAGGTTTTGCCTACCATTATTTTTTTCTCGGCCCTTACCAGCCTGTTGTTCTACTGGGGAATCATCCAAAAAATCGTTTGGGCGCTGGCTTGGATATTTACCAGATTGTTAAAACTTTCAGGAGCCGAATCGCTGTCGGTTGCAGGCAACATTTTTCTGGGGCAGACCGAAGCCCCACTGATGATCAAGGCCTATATTCCACGGATGAACAACTCGGAAATCCTTCTGGTCATGACCGGAGGTATGGCAACATTAGCCGGAGGTGTTTTGGCTGCTTACATTGCCATGCTGGGTGGCGACGATCCGCAGCTCCGGCTTGAATTTGCCAAACATTTGCTTACCGCGTCGGTTATGGCTGCGCCGGGCGCTGTTATTTTCTCGAAAATGATTGTTCCGCCTACCGAAGACATCAACCAAAATATTGAAATTACCAAGGATAAAATTGGGAGCAACGTATTAGATGCCATCACCAATGGCACGACCGAAGGTGTCCGGTTGGCAGTCAATGTGGCCGGAATGCTTCTCGCATTCATTGCATTCATTGCCATGTTCAACTTTATTGCGGCCAAGATTGGAGCATGGACCGGTCTGAATGAGCTGATCGTTTCGGGAACCGACGGACGTTACGAGGGCTTGTCGCTTCAGTTTATCCTGGGTTACGCCTTTGCCCCGATCATGTGGCTCATTGGGGTTTGCTCGCACGACATTTTGCTGGTAGGTAGATTGCTGGGCGAAAAGCTTATCCTGACCGAATTTATCGGATATATCAGCTTGGCCGACCTGAAAACATCGGGCGCTTTCACCGAGCCCAAATCAATCATCATGGCTACCTATGTCCTTTGCGGATTTGCCAATTTTGCCTCGATTGGCATTCAAATCGGAGGCATCGGGGGCCTGGCTCCCAACAAGCGTATTTTGCTTTCGCGATATGGCATCCCGGCTCTTCTGGGTGGCACATTAGCGTCGCTCATGTCAGCCACGATTATTGGAATGATCTTAGGATAAAAGCTGACGATACCCCAAGAGATGACCGATCCGGCTCACCTCTTGGGGTATTATTATTCCAATTCGTTCCCTACACAAATTTATCCCCTTTGGTCATCATCACATCGTTGACAAACTGCCGGATTTGCTGCTCGTCTTCTTTCCGGCAAACCAGCAACGTGTTATCTTTTTCCACAACAATATAATCGTCGAGCCCCTGAAGGACCACCAACTTATCTTCAGGCATGTTTACAACACAATTTTTTGAGTTGTAAACCAGTACGTTTTTCCCGGCAATCGCATTCCCGTTTTCATCTTTGGCCCGGTTCTCGTAAAGTGAGCCCCAGGTTCCGAGGTCGCTCCACCCAAAATCAGAACATAATACATACACATTATCTGCTTTTTCCATAATGCCATAGTCGATCGAAATATTGGGGCATTCCGGATAGGTCTTGTTCAGAAAATGAATTTCGTCGGGGGTATTGTACATTTTTTCGCCTCGACGGAATAAATCGTCCACAGCCGGCAAGTATTTGGCAAAAGCCTGATCGATGGCTTTCAAAGACCAGATAAATATTCCGGAGTTCCAAAAAAACTCGCCGCTTTCCACAAATATTTTGGCCATTCGTAAATCGGGCTTCTCTGTAAAAGTTTTAACCCGGTGAAGGTTTTCAACCTCGCCTTTCACGCCGGAACTTTCAATCTGAATGTAACCATACCCCGTTTCGGGCTGGCTTGGCGTAATACCGAGTGTCAGTAAAACATCATTACCTGACACAAACTTTAACCCATTTTCTACTTGCTTCAGGAAACTTGCTTCATCCAGAATTAAATGATCGGATGGCGCCACGATAATGTTAGCATCCGGATTAACACGCCTGATTTTATTATTGGCATAAGCAATGCACGGAGCAGTATTCCGGCGCAGTGGCTCGGCCAGCACTTGTCCTTCGGTTAATTCCGGAATTTGATCCAGCACCAAATCCTTGTATGCAGAACTTGTTACCACGTAAAAGTTTTCGACAGGACAAATTTTCCGAAACCGGTCGAATGTTTGCTGTATAAAAGTTCTGCCAGTACCTAAAATATCCAGGAATTGCTTCGGCATAGCGCTCGTACTCAAAGGCCAGAAACGGCTGCCAATACCGCCGGCCATAATTACACAATAATTGTTATTCATGTTCAGGATGTTTCGTTTATTCAAAACAATCAAACTAATTTACTGGTTTACAGCGCAAATCAGTTTGACAGTTTTAAACTTCAAGATAATGAGTTTGAAATTAAAACACACAGAAAAATAACTGCTTTTGGATTATTTGTACCTTTAGCAGGGCCATTCAAAACATCATACCATTTGCCCGACATAGTCATCATTTTGCGGGTCAAATGCTTATCCCAGATTTTGAATTGTCAGAAAAAAACAAAAACGTATCGATTATGAACTTTTTCTATCACGCCGGAAGATATTTTGCCATGCTGGCCCGGGTATTCCAGAAACCCGAAAAGCATCGCATTTTTGCACTCCAGATTTTTAAGGAGATTGAAAGCCTGGGACTCAATTCAGTCGGCATTGTTGTCATAATTTCGGTATTCATGGGGGGAATTATCACGTTACAGGTGGCTTACAACATGGCCAATCCCTTTCTCCCGGTTTACCTGATCGGACTGGGCAACCGCGACACGCTGATCCTGGAATTTTCGTCAACCATTATGGGGCTGATCATGGCCGGTAAAATCGGATCAAACATTACCTCGGAGATTGGCAGCATGAAAGTAACCGAGCAAATCGATTCGCTCGAAATCATGGGAATTAACTCGGCCAACCATCTTGTTTTACCCAAAATAATTGCGGTTGTATTCATTTTCCCATTTCTTTTTATTCTGAGTGTTTTTTTCGGATTGATTGGCGGCTTGATGGTGGGGCCTGCCGTTGGCGCCGTTACGGCAACCGACTATCTAAACGGGGTTCAGTATGGGTTTACGCCTTACTACGTCACCTTTTCCATCATCAAAACACTGTTCTTTGGTTTTCTGGTTGCCTCCATTCCCGCCTATTTCGGATACCATGTCGAAGGTGGTGCTTTCGAAGTGGGTTCGGCCAGTACCCGCGCCGTAGTAACAACCAACATCATGATCCTGGTTTTTGACCTTATACTAACCCAAATCCTGTTCCGATGATCGAAATTAAAAATGTCTATAAATCGTTTGAAAATAAAGATGTCCTGAAAGATATTTCTGCCATCTTCCTAGAAGGACAAACGAACCTGATAATCGGCCGAAGTGGTTCGGGGAAAACGGTTTTGCTTAAATCAATCGTCGGATTGCACGAAATCGACCGCGGCCAGATTCTATACGACGGACGGGATTTTACCCACATGCCCCCTAAAGCCCGAAAAAAACTGCGACAGGAAATGGGAATGGTGTTTCAGGGCGGCGCCTTGTTCGACTCGATGACCGTCGAAGAAAACGTGCGTTTCCCGCTCGATATGTTTACTGAAATGTCATCGGCTGAAAAACAAAAACAGGTTGATTTTTGCCTCGAACGCGTCAATATTGTGGATGCCAATAAACTTTATCCCTCTGAAATATCCGGAGGAATGAAAAAACGGGTGGCCATTGCACGCGCCATTGCCCTGAACCCCAAATACTTGTTTTGCGACGAGCCTAACTCAGGCCTCGACCCGGAAACATCGCTGGTGATTGATGCCCTGATCCATCAAATTACGGTGGATCTGAAAATTACCACCATTGTAAACACACACGACATGAATTCGGTCATGGAAATTGGAGACAACATCGTGTTTATTTCTGACGGGGCGCTTTGCTGGACGGGCAACCGTCACGAAATCCTGCACACCGACAACCAAACCCTTAAAGAATTCGTATTTGCCAATAAACAGTATCAAAAAATACGCGACGAAAAAATTGACGAAGAATAACGAAGAGGCTGTCGGCGGACGGCCTCTTCGTTATTTATCCTGGACCTGTTATTCGAACAAATTATTCAGCAACCCGCTGGATTCTTTCCGGGCATTCGGGCTAAACGAACTGAGCTGTGCAATCAGCTTACGAATTGGCATCGACTGCAGCCATACCTTCCCGGTCCCCCGCAAGGTTGCCAGAAAAATTCCTTCACCTCCAAAAACCATCGACCGTAAATTCCCGGCTTGCTCAACGCTAAAATCAATCGAAGGTTCAAAACCAACAACGCATCCCGTATCGACCCGTAAGACCTCGTTGTTCAATACCCTCTCAATGACGGTACCTCCGGCGTGGATAAAAGCTTTCCCGTCGCCCTGAAGTTCCTGAAGGATGAACCCTTCTCCGCCAAAGAATCCGGAGCCTAACCGGCGGTTAAAACGCATAGTGATTTTCGTCCCGAGAGCGGCACACAAAAATGCATCTTTCTGAACAATGATTGAGCCTCCCAGTTGTTTTAGGTCGAGCGGGATGATCGTTCCCGGATAAGGAGCCGAGAAGGCGACCTTTCGCTTGCCCCAGTTTTGATTCGTAAAATGGGTCAGGAAAATAGATTCGCCTGTTATCAAACGGGAACCGGCCGAAAGAAGTTTATCGAAAAATCCGGCGTTCGGGTTCGACCCATCTCCCATCCGGGCCACAAAACTAATCCCGTCTTCCATGTACAGCATGGCTCCGGCTTCGGCAATAACGGTTTCTCCCGGATCCAGTTCTACCTCGACCAACTGGACATCGTGTCCAACAATCTTGTAATCGATTTCGTGTGATTGCATCATTTTCTTCGTATTTAATAGCTTTTAAAAAACAAGCTTAAAATTACAAAATCGCAAAGAAGACTTTCCCGGAATTCGATCAAAATCCGGATTCTGCCGGTAAATCTGCCAATCCTGAATAAAGTCATTTGTTGCCCGGCAGCGAATAACTTAACTTCGAGCACATTAGAAGTATCCGAATTTTATCTTAACTCAATTCGACCATCGATGAAAAAATTCCTTGTTATTACCCTGGCGCTTGCCATTACCGCATGCAGCCAACCGGCCTCGGAAAAAGAGGAGAACAAACCGTACATCGACAAACCGGTGATTACCCAGGCCATCGATTCCATTAGCCATCAATTCCCCGATGCCAATCAGGAGCTAATCAAAAGAGGAGTTACCCATGCAGCCTCGCTTTGGCGGGCCGAGGATGGAACACCATCTGAATTTGTAACCTTCTGCTCTCAAAAATTTATCGGGGCGCCATCCGAAAAAGAACAAGTTTTCCTGAAAATTTCAGCATACTTAGAATCGCTTTACGGGCATTTCAATAAGATCAGCCTCGATCTGCAAAAGAATGTTCACGAACAAACAGGTCCTCTGTTGGAAATCGACCACGAATTTGCGGCATACAGCGCCGGGGCTCATCTAAACAACGATTTTTATGAAAACAAGATGGCATTTCTGATTGCCCTGAACTTCCCGTACTATACAACCGAAGAAAAAAATGAGCTCGGGGGCCAGTGGTCGTCTCTCGAATGGGCTTATGCCCGGTTGGGAGATATTTTCAGTTCACGCATACCGGCCAATCTGATTCAGCAGACAGCCAAAGTTTCAGCCCAGTCGGACTCTTACATTGCCGAATACAACATTTTCATGGGCCATTTGCTGAACGACAAAAACGAAAAGCTTTTCCCTGACGACATGGTTCTGCTCAGCCACTGGAACCTGCGCGACGAGATCAAAGCCAATTATGCCAATACAACCAACGGACTGGAAAAACAAGCCCTGATTTATCAGGTTATGAAACGGATTATCGACCAATCCATTCCTGCGAAGGTCATCAACTCCGGAGAAATGGACTGGAACCCCGCCACAAATGAAGTTTTTTCCAAGGGAACAAAAAGCGAATCAACGCCCGAACCCGACAGCCGCTATCAGCAAATCCTGAATAATTTCAAGGCTTTTGAAGCCATGGACGTCTACAATCCGGTTTTGAACACCGCTATAAAACGTTCGTTTTCGGCTGGTATGCAGATTCCTCAACCCGAAGTTGAACAATTGTTTGACCAATTCCTGAGCGCCCCGCAAGTGAAAGCAGTGGCCGATCTGATCAAAAAACGGCTGGGCCGCGACCTAGAGCCCTGGGATATTTGGTACGACGGCTTTAAAGCCCGCAGTTCGATTGCTGAAGATAAGCTGAATGCCATCACGCAAAAGAAATATCCCAATGCGGCCGCGTTCGAAGCCGACATGCCAAACATGCTGAGAAAGCTGGGATTCAGCAATGAAAAGGCCGCCTTTCTCGCTTCCCAAATTACTGTTGACGCAGCACGTGGTTCAGGACATGCCTGGGGCGCTTCGATGAAATCGGAAAAAGCACACCTTCGAACCCGCATTCCGGAAACAGGCATGAACTACAAAGGGTACAACATTGCCGTTCACGAATTTGGGCACAACGTCGAACAAACCATTTCGCTGCACGAAGTCCCTTATTATATGCTAAACGGGGTTCCGAATACCGCTTTTACCGAAGCACTGGCCTTTGTTTTCCAGGAACGAGACCTGTTCCTGCTCGACATGAAGGACACCAACCCCGACAAAGATTTTCTAAAAACACTCGACATCTTCTGGTCGGTTTATGAGATCATGGGCGTTTCGATGGTCGATATGAAAATGTGGCAATGGTTATATGCCAACCCGGCCTGTACGGCCAGCCAATTGAAAGAAGCCGTCCTGCAAATCAGTAAAGATGTTTGGAATAAATATTATGCACCTGCGTTCGGGAAAACCGACGAACCAATCCTGGCCATCTACTCACACATGGTTAACTCGCCCATGTACCTGCCCAACTACGCCTTCGGTCATTTGATCCACTTCCAGTTAGAGGAATATTTCAAAACCCATCCGCTTGCGCCGGAAGTTGAACGAATCTTCTCGCTGGGACAACTCACCCCGAACGAATGGATGCAGAAAGCAGTCGGGACTTCACTCTCGAACGAGCCACTACTGAATGCAGCGCAAGCCGCGGTTGACCATTTCAAACAACGTGATTAGCAGAAACTGTTTCGTTATCTGCTTGAAGTCATCCTGAAATTCACCCGGGATGACTTTTTTGTTTGAACGGCTTACATCGTTCCCGGTCAGGGCTGCTTCAAGAAATTGATATATTGCGGGTTCACGTTTACTCCCAGTTGTTGAGCTTTCAGGATATCGCTTAACGCATTTTTTTTATCGCCCAGCTTGCTCAACAAATACGACCGGTTCTGAAAAAATACGCCCTGTCTGGGATTTAACTGAATGGCCAGGTTGTAATCGTTCAACGCTTCCTGATTCTTGTTCAGATTGAGATTGGCAAGCGCCCGAAGATTAATCATATCTGCATTTTGCTCGTTGACAATGCGCATAAACGAGTTCACATCCTGGATAACCTTTTCATATTCCTTCAACGAATAATACACCAAGGCCCGGTTTGAATACGCATTGCTGTAACGCGGATCAAGTTCAATGGCCTTGTCCAGGTCGATCAGGGCAGAGTCAAGCTTTCCTTTTTGACCCCAGATAGCTCCCCGGTTACTGAGCGCCTCTATATTGCCGCCATTTATGGCCAGCGACTTGTTCAGATCGGCCAACGCCCGATCAACCTGCCCCAGATCAAAATAAGCTTTCCCCCGGTTACTGTAACTTTTAAAACCATTCGGGTCGATTGCAATTGCCTGATCGTAGTGCTTGATGGCCAGATCGTACTTATTGTGTTCGCGGTAATATTTGCCCAAGTTATTATGTGCCACCGCTACATTTGGATATTTCCCGATAACGTCGGTAAAAAGCGTTTCCGAGTCTTGCCACGCCGGAACCCGGTTCCAGGTAAGCGCCCCCAGAACAAGCAAATATCCAATTCCTCCAATGACCAAAGGGGTTCGCAGGGTTGTTTTCAACGACGATTCAAACAAAATGGCAAAAACGAAAAACAACCCAATGTATGGGATATAAGTAAACCGGTCGGCAACAAACCCTTGTCCGGCGCCAACAATCTGGAGCATAAAAACCACATTCACAAAGAAAAACAGGCTTCCAAAAAACACTTCAGGTTTGAACCTTTTAAGCTTGAAAACCAGGAATGCCAGCGCCAGAACGGCAACCATGCTTAAATAGTGCCAACTATTCAGTTTTGCAGGATAGGGATAAATAGCTGACATCTGATATGGGAAAACCGCCTTTATCAGATACACCATCAATGAATAGCTTCCAATAAATACCCGTTGGAAAAACGGCAAAACCGCATTGGTTTCCAATGAGCCTTCCTGCTTGAGAAAATATATGCCCATAATACCAAAGACCAACGAAAGCGCAAAAAACGAGATTTTATTGAGCCACTGTTTAAATGTGAATTTCTTTTCGAAAAAGAAATCGATCATAATCAATCCCAGCGGCAGCGAAACCGCCTGTATTTTAGACAACAGCGACAGTACGAACGCGCCCAAAGTCAAGATAAAGAATGATATCTTCTGTGTCTTTCGATACCGAACGTAACTTAACAACGAAAGCAAATAAAATGCTCCGTACAGGACGTCTTTCCGCTCGGTAACCCAGGCAACCGACTCGACCCGCATCGGATGAATCCCGAACAACAGGGCAACCACGAACGAAACCAGCAGGCTCAGCCCCAATTCCCGGAAAATAAAGAAAACCAGCACAGTACACATTAAGTGCAATAATACATTGGTCTGGTGGTAAACATGCGGGTCTAAGCCAACAAACCGATGCTCGATGACAAAACTCAAGGTCGTAAGGGGCGTATACCCGCCGATTACCGTGCTGGTAAAAACCGACTTGAGTAAATCAGGCTGGTTACCAACCACATTGGCATTATTAAACACATTCACATCGTCGTCCCAGTTCACAAAATCGTATTTCAACGAAGGGTTGAAAATGAGAAACGTAATCAGGACCAACAAGCCAGCCAATAACCATGATTTTCTGCGGGGGGCGTTTTGAGCCGGCGCACTTTGTTTTTTTTGGGGAACCTTGGGTTTCGTCATGGATCAATTCAGTTAAACGATCAAACCCCGAAATGTAGTTAACTAAATCCACAAATCATACCAGCTCATGCAATTCAGTGCCGGCAAATTACTTCCAGGGCCATTTTACACAATCCTTAATCTCGGGGAAAAGCACAAAATCGGCATGTCCCTTCAGAGTCAGCGTCTGAACGTGGAACCCGTCGAGCAATCGTCTGGCTTCGGTCAGTGTTTTCCCTGAGACCGAAACATCATCAACCAGCAGGATACGCTTGTCTTTCCAATCGCCCAAATCGGGAAACTGAATGAGTACCGGATTTTCGTGCCGGGGCGTATTGGTTTCGTCGCGATAGTTTAACGTCAGGACCTTCATCTCGCAATCCAGATGAAATGCGACTAAACTGGCGGGAACAATTCCGCCGGTACCAATGCCCAAAATCAAATCAAACGCGGGTAATTTCAACGATTTCAACCGGGCGGTTATTTCGGGAAACGATAAAGGAACCATCATTCGTATGTCTTATCAACAAACAACAAGCATAGTCAGGGTCAATAAATAAAAACCATACTCCTGACCACACCCGGGTTATTCTAAAAACTATTTTCTTTGTAATCTCAAGATTAGCAGATTAGCCAACACCATCAGCCCAATTCCGGGAACAGCAACCTGCATCGAACTGATCCACATACCGATTGGATTTGACAGGCTCCCCAAGACAAACATCAACAGCAATGCAAAAGCGGCAGCCACGATATACGAAACGGCGACAGCCAGATACTGCATAAATTTCACCCGCCTCAGGGCATCGAGCAGCAGCACAAAAACAACAACCTCGAAACTAAGCAGCAAAACCATATCCGGATCCGGACGCCCAAGCAACAAAAAATTGAACAACGGGGCAAAAATCCCGGCAATAATCGCCACATGCCTGCGGAAAAAATAAACAGCAACCATCGGCGCCCAGAATACCGGAAGTAAGATTTTCCCCATGGGCTGGTCATTCAAATCGGGCAACAGATGGACCAGCAATGGCAACAACATCGTTGCCAGCAAGATCACAACGGTTTCGGTTAGTTGATATGGGATCAACCGGATGGACCATTCTGTTCGTTTCATCTTGTTCAGTTTTAGTTCTGTAACAAATATAAAATTTTGCAGGCGGTTTCACTTTCCATCGTTGAATTTCTGCAAATAAAATCAGAAATAAAGCACATTCCCGCTTTTAAGCGGTTCGAACGGGAAAATCTGGTAAAAGGCGGCCTGCGCTTCGAAAGCGGTACAATGCGACGGGATCGCCTGTCCGACGCCCAGTTCTTGCAACCGTGCAATGGTTTGCCGGGTCACTTCATCGTTCTTCTGAAGATGAAAACCGCCCACAACAGCCAGTACCCGCGTTTCTCCGGTAACCCCGAGTGCATGTTCTGTCATGTTGCAAATTCCGGAATGGGCGCATCCGGAGATAACAACCACCCCCCGGTCGGTTAGAACGGCCAGCCCCGAATCATCGGGGATAAAATCGTCGGTCCCATCTTCGAACCGAAAAGCCGTTTGCTGACTTTCAAACGAATTATTCCGCGGAATCTCGCCCAAAAACCACACCTGCGCCGAAAGCCTCAACGGCTCTTTCGACATCCGAAGCTTAAACTTCTGCTGCGCCTCAACCAGACTTACCCGAATACCCAGGGCTGTCCCGTTTTGTTTCCGGAACCTCCGGGCAAATGTCTCCGGATGGCACACCAAGGTTTGGCCGTTAAATGCATATAAACCACCGGTATGGTCATCGTGCCCGTGGCTCAAAACGATGGTTTCGACCTGATGTAAATCAATGCCCAGTTTTTCGGCGTTGTAGAAGATCAGATCCGACGAACCTGTGTCAAACAAAAATTGCTGGTCGGCCTCAACCAAAAATGAAAGCCCATGTTCGGCCCGGCAATTGCGCCCGGCAATGTTATCGTTTAATATGGTCAGTTTGAGTTTCTCCATGTGCAAAAAAAAGAGAGCTTCAATTCGAAAATCGAAATTTCCCCATCCGTTTATATCTCTAATTTCAATTTTGCCAATTCCCCGGAAATAAACTGAATTTCCTGCGGGGTCAGTTTTAGCTCGCCGGCTTTGGCATTCTGGATTGCCTGATCGGCATTACGCGCCCCAACCAACGCGATGGTGATGCCGGGCTGCTCAACCGTCCATCGGACAACCAACTGGCTTAATGTCGCATTCTTTGCTTCGGCCAACGGTTTTATTTTAGCCAGAAATGCATTGGTGAGTTCAATGTTTTTATCGGAATAATAAGCCAGCCCGGCGCGGGTGTCTCCATGGGCAAAAACATGTCCCGGCTTAATTTTTCCGGAAAGTAATCCCCGCTGCAAAGGGCTATAAGCTAAAACCGATTGGTTATTTTCAATCAGATACGGGACCAGATCCTGCTCAATGTCGCGCCGCAACATGCTATACGGAACCTGATCGGAAACCAGATGAACGTATTTGCCTGCCTCTTTCATCAGCTCGACATCGTAATTGCAAACCCCGGCATAACGAACTTTTCCCTCTTTAATCAGCCGGGCAACGGCCTCCATGGTTTCCTGCACCGGCGTAGTCGGGTCGGGCCAGTGTATCTGCAACAGATCGATGTAATCAGTTCCCAACCGGCGCAGGCTGTCTTCACATTCCTGAATGACACGTTGCCTTCCGGCGTAACGATACATATCGATCGGATTTCCCTGGTTATCCTCACTTTTAAAGAAAAACTGCCCCTGGGTCCCAGTCCAGCTTAACCCGAATTTGGTTAATATCTGCACGTTGTCTCGCGGGATCCCTTTGATGGCCTCGCCCACAATTTCCTCGCTGGTCCCCTGTCCGTATGCGGGAGCTGTATCGATCGAAGTAACTCCCTGATCGTAAGCCGCCCGAATGGCTTTCACTGCTTCCGAACGCTCGGTTCCGCCCCACATCCAGCCTCCGGCAGCCCATGCCCCAAATGTTACGACAGATAAACTCAAATCTGAATCGCCTATTTTCCTGTACTCCATAACCAAATTATTTATTAGTGATACGTATTAAAAAAACACTCATGCCGGGAAAATCCGAACAATCCTAATTCACCGTACCTGAATCACAAACCGGGATTTCCACATAAAACGTGGTCCCTTTCTGAAGCTCGGTTTCATACCAGATATTCCCTCCAAAGTTGTCAACGATATTTTTTACAATTGCCAGTCCCAACCCCATTCCGCTGGTTTTGGTTGTGAAATTCGGTTGAAAGAGCTGTTCCCGCAACTCGTCGCTAATACCGCTCCCGTTGTCGGCTACCGCTACAACGGCTTTTGCCCCGTCGCATTCGAGTTTAACCTTTACTTCTCCTTTCCGGTTAACCGGAATGGCCTGAATTGCATTCTTAACCAAATTCAGTATCGCCCTCGAGAACTGCTCTTTGTCGGCAAATACCGGAACATTTCGCAGCCCGTTTCGTTCGAGCACAAAACGCACTTTTTTGGTTGGTTCAAATAAATCGCTTATTTTTTCCAGAATATCAACCAGATTGAAGACTTCATTCTTCGCCGTAGGAATTTTGGCGAAGTTTGAAAACTCGGTTGCAATTTCCGAAAGCGTATCAATTTGTTCGATCAATGTTTTGGTCACCCGTTTGAAGAATTCGTCGTAATGCTCGCTCCCCTCCTCTTTCGCTTTTTGCAAATATTGAATATTCAACTTCATGGGAGTAAGCGGATTTTTAATCTCGTGCGCAATTTGTTTAGCCATCTCCCTCCAGGCCGATTCCCGTTCGGATCGGGCAAGCAGTTCGGCGCTTTCGGCCAGTTCTTCTACTTTGCGGTTATACTCCTTAACCAGCGATCCAATTTCGTCCTGCCCTTTGTAATTGATTGGTTCATTTTTCTTCCCCAGTTGAATGCTGCTCAACTTGTCGCGGATCAAACTCAATGGTCTGGTAATCTGGTTCGAAAGCAACAAGGCCACAATAACACTCGCCAGGAAAAGCAGCACGTACAAGTTGATAAACGCCACGATAAAAGTCGATATCTCCTGCTTCAACTCATCTTCGCGGATAAAATACGGCAGGTTCAGAAAACCAAGGTATTCGCCGCGACTATTCAAAATGGGTTCATAAGCCGAGAGGTACGACAGTTTACCAATGTTTTCCGGTTGCACATAGTTCGTCTGGAAGTTCTCTGACAGCTCGTAATAGGCTTCGGCATCCATTTGTGGCGAAAGGATCCCGCGTTGCAGGATTTCAGGCCGGGAAGTGGCAACCAATTCTCCGTTCGATCCATAAATATTGATATCGGTCCTGAAAATATTCGACATCCGGACCAGCTCGTCGTACAACCAGCTCTGTATTTCGGGGGTAACCCGTTCCACATCCATTAACCGCATCTGGATCTCTTCGGAGATCGATTTCATCTTTTCATTCAGATCTTCCTGATGCCGGCTTTTATATTCCTGAATATTGTAAAAAATAGTCCCGCTGGCAACAAACAAAAGCGAAACCAAAACAACCGAAATGATGGATGCCTGAATCTTGAAACGCAAATCGCGCGACAAAGCCAGACGCCGAAACGATGAATTTCCAAAAAAAACCACGGTCAGTACAAAAAGAAAAAAGAAAACAAACAGGTAGGGAAACGAAATCAGGTAATCGCCAAAAGTGATCATACGGCTGCTGACAATAATATAATTATTTTGACCCAGATTATGGATCAAATGATTGTACCCATCCCACGATCTCAGGACAAACTCATCATCGCGGGCATCGACCCGGTACGAATGGATATAGTAATTATAGGGATAATCGCCTGAACGGTTTACCAGCTCGTTATTGTAATATTTTGCATACGAAAGGTACTTGTACCGCTGCGGTTTAATCATCGATTTCTCCATCAGCAACTCCGGGAACCCAATCCCTTCGGAGATCGACCTCGAACTGAGTTCAATAAAAACCGATATCCCGTTAGCCTCAATTGAAAGCGGATAATGCAACTGGCCAAAGTAGGTAACCCGCCCGTTCATGTTATCAATGTAGTAAAAGTTGGTTCCCGGGATCTTGTTCCCCGATTTACGGATCATTTCATCAAAATACGGGAAACAAGGTTCCCAGCGGTCTCCCGAGTTTATTTGAACGCTATCGGCCCCGGTACAAATAATATATTGTACGTCAAACTTGCGAAAATACCCGTTAAAATAATTCCGGGTCAGATAATTTTCCAAGTCTGCATACGGAGGACTCAACAAACTGGGGATAACCGAATCCACGTTAAAGCGTTGTTGTACCTGGTGTAAAAAAACTTCGGCAACCGGGTCATGTTCCGAGCTCAGAGTGATAGCTTTCAAGCGCTGGGTCTGAATGTCGCGTTGCTTAACCGAACGATAAACCAGCAACAGGGTACTGACCGCAAACAGCGCAATAAATAAAATCATATACGAGAGCGATAATCTTTTTATCTGAAGCTCGCTGATAGCCTGGTGCAACATATTCACCATCAGAAAGAGGAGCACCAGAAAAAAATAGGGGCCGCGAAAAACAAAGGTTAATACAACAAAAAATACAAAAGCCCAGAAATGGATGATCAGAAACCGGCGGCGCCGGATAAATTGTTCCGTCCGGTCAATCACCTTCAGGTTGATCTGAAAAATCGAATACAAAATCAAGGCAATAGCCAGGTAGCTGCTGAAACTGTAATTATCAATGTCATCAATCTGATAAAGCTTAAACGAGATGTTGCTATTTAAAACAAGGTTATTGATCAGCAATCCGGCTATCTGGTAAAGTAAACCGGAAAAGATATACGCAGCAATGATTTGTGATTTTTCCCGAATCTCGAGCCGCGACAACTCCTCAACAAATAACACGCTCCACACAAAAAAAAGGACCGCGATAATAAAAAAGTCGCCCAGCGAAGGCAGCCAGTCGGAAACGGCATAATATTTCGGGCCAAAAAAATCGAGCTCCCGGAAAACAGAAGGAATACCAAAAAGAATATGGACCCAATAACCGGCGAACAACACCGCCGCCAGAACAACCATTTTCAGGATAAATGGTTCGTCACGTTTCTCTCTGAATAGCCGGCAAACAAAAAGCAGCAGCATTACAATCGCAACAACATACAGGGAAACAGGCCAATAAAGCTGAGCGTAATTGCAATGAACTTCCCCTTCGGGAAATATCGAAAAAACCTGTTCTCCCTGAAGGTTGTTTATGGGATAAGCCCCCTCCCGGCTTTCTGAAACGATTTTGAACCCCGATGGAAGATCAAACGGGAAAACAAACTCATTAATAAGGTATTGATTTTCGTACGAATAATTATTTTTTAGCCGGATCAGGCCAACAAGAGTTAATTTGTTATGGCATACCCGCCGTTTCTCCAAAAAAATTCCGTTCGACAAAGTCAACAGCCCCTCTTCTCCATTCTGGTTGAAAACGCCGGCGGCAAACGAGAAGCTGTTATCCGACCAAAACACCAGCTCCCGCCCCTTGAAAACTAAAAAACCCAACCCATCCTTATCGTAAAGCCTGTTAAGCCCCGACAAAACCGAAGCATAGTTCATTTCGACCGAATCCTGACAAACGATCTCTTCAATCGAATCCAGATAACTGTTGAGTTTAACTTCCTGACGATGAAGTGCCAGTTGGAACCGGGCAATCAATTTCTTCTCCGGATGGCCTTTCAGCAACGTATGTTCGGAAATCAATGCCGGGATCAGAAACCCGACAGCCAGGAGAAGAAATAAATATTTGCGGATAACGTTCATGCCTGAAAAAGTAGCGATTTTTTACGGATGATGATACGGTTCGCCTTTAATAATTGTAAAAGCCCGGTAAAGCTGCTCGGCAAAAATCAGCCTCACCATCTGGTGCGAAAACGTCATTTTCGACAAACTTACTTTACCATTGGCCCGCTGATAAACCTGCGCAGAAAAGCCATACGGCCCGCCAATTACAAAAACCACCCGTTTTATTCCCGAAACCATCTTCTTCTCCAAAAACTGTGCAAAACCCGACGAACTAAATTCCTTCCCGTTTTCATCGAGCAAGATCAACTCATCTCCGGCAACTAACTGCTGAACAATCAACTCTCCTTCCCGCTCCTTTTGCTGCTCTTCCGACAACTTCCGGGTGTTTTTTACATCAGGTAATACCCTCATTTCAAACGGAATGTAATGCACAATGCGGTTCAGAAAAATATCCAACCCCTCTCGTAAATAAACTTCATCAGTCTTGCCGATTACCAATAGCTGTATTTTCATCTGTACAAATTTTCAAAGTTGTTTCTTGCAATTTTCGTATCTATTTCTATTTTTCAAACTAGTTTCTCAACGAGATGGAATAGCCATTTGTACATTTTCGGTTTGTATGAGCGATGGCTCTTATGGCTATTTCATAAGTAAATATTGTCGTTAAAATATTGAAATTTAGGCGTGTACTTATGGAACTCCATGCCATGAAAATTAACTTCTCTACTAATAATATTTACATGGCCTTTGGTGCCACCACCATAAATTTTGTTACCGTGGCATGTTCGCTTCATCCGTATAAATTTTCAATGTTGGTTCGTACAATTTTCGTAACAGCTTTTGCTTTTCAATAAAATTCGCACCGGTATGGAATTGAGCTTGCGAATCGGAGCGCAGCAACGATCCACGCAGTGAAATCCGCGAAGCGAATAGCCATTTGTACATTTTCGGTTGGTAGAAGCTTCTGCTTTTATGGCTATTTCATCTGTAAATAATTTGTTTTTAAGTTGTCAGATGGAATAGCCATGATCCGGTTATTATTTTCATTATTTGTTGGTGTTTGCAATTCATGTCTATTTCATCAATAAAAATTTGTTTCTCAATTGCCTGATGGAACTCACATGCTGCTGAGAATTATTCTCATCGGGGTTCATTTTACCGGCAACATGTGCGGTTCATAAGCTATAAATACCAGGTTATTCTGTTTAAATCCGGCTGTTCTGCCCAAAATTGTTACCTTTACAAAGGTAAAGGTTTACCGAAAAAAGATTTGCACGGTTTTTGGTATGTCTGTATGCCTGACAAGTTTTATTTTTATTTTCAGGATTCAGCCTGTCCGCATATTTCGGGGCAACATACTGAAAACTAAGTACGTTAAAAATTTAATTGTTTATAAAAACAGAATAAGTATGAAATCGTTGATCCGCAAATTCATCTTGTTTTTTTTAGGTTTTATACTGTACGGGGTTTGTGCTTTTGCCCAAATTCCGGATGGAATTGTATTGAGTATCCAAAACGGGAACGATCGCCAACTATCGGAATACTTTAACGAAAATGTTGAACTGGTTGTCCTCGACCACGATGATGTTTACAGCAAATCGCAGGCACAACAAATTGTGGCTGAATTTTTTAAGCAAAACAAACCCAAACAATTTACGATTATTCATCAGGGAGGGAAAGACGGGCCACAATATGCCATTGGCACCTTAACAACATCAACCGGCGTTTTCCGCGTTTATTTTCTATTGAAAGCCAAAGGAAATAATTCATACATTCATCAATTGCGCATCGAAAAACAAGGATAAATGCGTTTGCCTTTTCGCGACAAAAGGAACCATTACTGGGACAAGATCTTACGGAAAGCCCAACGTGTAACATTGCCCGGATTCGACGGAATGCCATTATACGATGTAATGGTATTCTTCTGGAAAAGTATTAAAGACGGGGATTTGTCGGCCCGGGCTTCTTCTACGGCTTTTAGTTTTTTCATGGCCCTGTTCCCGGCCATCATTTTTTTGTTCACACTGATTCCCTACATCCCGGTCCAAAATTTCCAGAATGAATTGTTTCTGCTCATTCGCGACATGGTTCCCCAAAATGCCTTTCTGGCAATCGAAGAAACTGTTCAAGACATCATCATGCGGCCCCGAGGCGATTTGCTCTCCCTGGGTTTTTTCATGGCCTTGGTTTTCTCGACCAATGGAATCGCCTCGATGATGAGCGCGTTCGATGCGTCCCTGCATTCGTTCGAACGCCGCACCTGGCTCGGCCAGCGCTTGATTGCCATTTTGCTGCTGCTGATTTTGTCTTTCCTGCTGACCATTGCAATTACGTTAATCATTGGCGGACAGTTTCTAATTAACTACATGGTGGCAAACGGCTGGCTAAAAATAAATTTCACTTATTACCTGCTGACATACGGGAAATGGCTGGTAATTATTTCGCTAATCTTTTTTGCCTGCTCGTTCCTGTATTACCTGGCCCCTGCAAAAAAAACCAAATGGCGGTTTATTTCGGCCGGAAGCACTTTATCAACGTTTCTGAGCATTATAGCGTTGATCGGGTTTACTTATTACATCAACCACTTCGGCCAATACAATAAATTATACGGATCAATCGGCACCCTTTTGGTCGTAATGCTGTTGCTTCATCTGATCTCACTAATCCTGCTGGTAGGTTTCGAGCTGAATGCCAGCATAAACGAAGCACACCGCAACGCGTTGGAAGACGACGAATAAATTGCGTCAGATCAGGAACATAAACGGGCTGAATGTTTTTTCCATTTTGGCTACAAACCGATCAATGGCTTTGTGGTCGATCCGGGAAACGCTTTCTGAGACATGCGCAATTTTCTTGACCAGCATCCGCTCAACAAAATTCATCTTCCTGAAATCAAATTCTCCACCGAAGATGGCTTCGGTCTTTGCCATTTGGTGAAGCTCTTCCGGAAATGCATTTTGTAATTGTTCGCGGGCCACAGCCCCTTCGTACATGCAGCATACAAACAGGCCGACCTGCTTATCGCCTAACGCCGGAAGCGCCATCTGACAGAAATCTTTCACCCTCCGCTGAATCTGCCCGGCATGGATTGATCCGCCAATAATAACCCGATCGAAATCAGCAACCGATGGATTTGGATCTTTCTTCAGGTTTATTGTCTCAACCTCTCCGGAAAGCATTTCTTTCAACTCATTCACAACACTCTCGGTACATCCGTGCGTAGTAGCAAAAACAATTAAAGTTCTCATGTTTTAACGGCTTTCTTCCAAAGTTACGGAATTCACCAAACAAAACAGGTGTCATTCGGGTAAATATGTCCGGAAACACCTATGACATTATAAGATCTTTTTGTCTTTTATTGATATTTTCCTATGTTTGCAATCCAAAATTTTAAAAGCCATGGTAGTACGTGTAAAAAATGAAATAAAAATTGACGAAAGCTTCTACAAAGTAGAAGAAATCAGACAACTAACAAACGAAACATTTTCGGTACGTTTGCCCAAAGCGCGCTTCCGGTTCCGCGCCGGGCAACACATTTCGCTCAGCATCCAGGGCGACTATCAAAGCCGCGAATACTCAATCTATAGCGGCGAAAACGACGAGAACCTTGAAGTGCTGGTCAAGGAAGTTCAAGGTGGCTATTTCACGCCCAAACTCCGGAAGCTAAAGCCCGGGGCTTTGGTTGAAGTGCACGGCCCTTTCGGGAAATTCCGGATCGACGAAAATTACAGGGATACACACAAGCATATTTTTATTGCCAGCGGGACTGGTATTGCACCCTTCCGGAGTATGGTCCGCACCTACCCCGAATTGGACTATACGCTGATTCACGGCGTACGCCAGGGCGACGAAGCCTACGACCGGCATGAATATGCCGACGGACGTTACATCCAGTGTACCAGCCGCGACAAACAGGGCGATTATCATGGCAGGCTGACCGGCTACCTGAAAGAAGCCCAATTCCCGACCGACAGCCGTTTTTATCTCTGCGGAAACAGTGATATGATTTTCGATGCGCTCGAAATCCTGAAAGAGAAAGGCTTTGAACGCGACCAAATTCATTGCGAAGTCTATTTTTAGTCATGAGAGATGGGTAATAGCTGTGAAAAGTTTAAGTCCCTATGTACACTCACTACTCATATAACTCGCAACTTTCAAATAATGAAACGAACATGCCACGGTAACAAAATTTATGGTGGTGGCACCAAAGGCCATGTAAATATTAGTAGAGAAGCTAATTTTCATGGCATGGAGTTCCATAAGTACGCGCCTAAATTTCAATATTTTAACGACAATATTTACTTATGAAATACCACCTGATCACATTAGGCTGCCAGATGAACCTGTCGGACAGCGAGCGTGTTGCCGCCGTTCTGGAACAAATGGGTTACGTGCGGACGGAAAACGAAAACGAAGCCAATCTTCTTGGCATGCTGGCTTGTTCCGTAAGGCAAAAACCCATCGATAAGGTTTACAACAAAATCGCCCAATGGAACCGGGACAAGGGCAAACGCAACCTGATCACGTTCCTTTCGGGCTGTGTGCTTGCCGCCGATAAAGAAAAACTGCTCAAACAATTCGACATCATTTTCCCGATGAGCGAACTGGGCCAATTCCCTGAAATGATCCGGAATTATGGCATTGTCAATGCAGCATCGTTGAAAGCACCCAAGCCGGCGATGCCGAAAAACGAGCATATCGTCGATTTGTGGCAAATTAAACCCAAATACGAATCGACCTACGAAGCTTTCGTACCCATCCAGAACGGGTGCGATAAGTTCTGCACATTTTGCGCGGTTCCTTACACGCGCAGCCGCGAGGTTTCCAGGCCTTCCGGCGAAATCTTGGATGAAGTGCGCCACTTGGTCAACCAGGGATACAAATCGATTACCCTGCTGGGACAGAATGTGAACTCGTATGGATTAGACAAAGACGGGGAAGAAATTACGTTTGCCCAATTGCTCCGGAATATCGGGGAGTACGGGAATCAGTCCGGCGAAGAATTCTGGGTTTATTTCACCTCGCCTCACCCCCAGGATATGACCCGCGAAGTGATTGAGGTAATCGCCCAATATCCGTGCCTGGCCAGACAAATTCACCTGCCCATGCAAAGCGGCGACGAAAAAGTCCTGATAAAAATGAACCGACGCCACTCGATGGATAAATACCGCCGGATTGTTCAGGATATCCGCGAACTGATTCCCCAAGCGACCTTATTTACAGACATCATTGTTGGTTTTACCGGCGAAGGAGAAGCCGAGTATCAAAATACCGAGGCTGCGTTCCACGAGTTCAGGTTCAATATGGCCTACATTGCCATGTATTCGCCACGGCCCGGCGCGGCCAGTTACCGCTGGCCGGACGACGTTTCGCCGGATGTGAAAAAAGACCGTTTTCGCCGCTTGTCGGAAGTGATGAAAATCTATACCCGCACGTACAACGAAAGCATGGTGGGGAAAACAGTACGGCTGCTGGTGAACGGGACTGACCGGAAAACCGGCTTTTCGACCGGACTGACCGAAGGAAAAATTACCGTCAGGCTCGACCACAAAGCTCCGGAACTGATGGGAAAAATGATCGATGTAAAAATCACTTCAGCCTCCGATTTTTCGATGAGCGGTAAATTGGTACTTCAGAAAGAAATCGAGAACGCACAATGACTTCTGCAAAAAAACGGATTGCCTTTAAAACGCTTGGCTGCCGGCTGAACCAGTACGAAACCGACGCGCTGGTATCTGACTTCGACAAAGCCGGCTATGAAATCGTTGACTTCCGCGAAAAAGCGGACGTGGTAGTGGTGAACACCTGCACCGTGACCAACCAGAGCGACCAGAAATCGCGCAACATCATCAATCAGGCAGCCCGCAACAATCAGGGCTCGATGGTAGTGGTAACCGGTTGTATGGCCAACAACTACAAGGAAACGCTTGAAGGTGAAGAGAAAATTACCTATGTGGTTGAGAACAACCGGAAAGGTTCGATCCTGAACCTGGTAGATGCGCACTTTGGCGGCGAGTTGCTCCATCCGGAGAAACTGCAGGCCGATGTATTTCAGTTTCATACCGTCGACAAAAGTTTGCACACCCGCAGCGCTATCAAAATACAGGATGGCTGCGATAACTTTTGTACGTTCTGCATCATTCCGACAGTCCGCGGACGTGCCGTGAGCCGCCCGTTGCCTCAAATCATCGAAAATGTAAAAGAAACACTGGCCAATGGTTTTAAAGAACTGGTAATTACCGGCGTGAATATTGGCCGCTACGAATGGGAAGACAACCGTTTTGAAGATGTGCTGGAAGCCATCCTGAACGTTCCCGGCGATTTTCGCGTCCGTATTTCTTCGCTGGAACCCGATGGTTTTAGCGACCGTTTCCCGGAGCTGTTCGACCATCCGAAACTGATGCCGCACCTGCATTTATGTTTGCAAAGCGGATCGGACAAAACCCTGCTGCGCATGCGCCGGATGTACGATGTTGCCCAATTCCGCGCCATTATTGAAAAAATCCGAACCCGGTATCCTGATTTTAACCTCACAACCGACATCATCGTTGGCTTCCCGGGCGAAACCGAAGAAGAATTTCAGGAAACGCTGGAGGCTGTTCGCGAATTTGAGTTCAGCCATGTGCACACGTTTAAATATTCAGTCCGGAAAGGAACCCGCGCCGAACGGATGGAAAGCCATGTCCCGGAGAAGATAAAGAACATCCGCTCGGAGCAAATCCGCCGGCTTGCCGACCAAAACAAACGACACTATTTCGAGTCACTGATCGGGAAAACACAGGCGGTACTGGTTGAAAAAGCCACAAAAACCAAGGCTTCGGGCTATGGCGATCTATATGTTCCGATCGGATTTGCCGGAAATGCCATCCCGAAAAACTCCATTCAGCAGGTAAAACTTACCGGTATTTCCGGCGAAGGGGAAAAGCTGGTTTTAACGGGAAAACTGATCTGAACGCCGGAATTAAGCCGCCTTGATTTTTTCGCCATAAAAAATTAACAGCCGTTATATTATGGTTATTGGTGAAGAATTAATATATTCGCTTTATTGATATTATATTGTTCCACCAAGCCTTAACTTCTATGAAGATCAACATTCCGCTCCTGCTTTTGCTGGCAGTAATTTGCCATTCGGCGCTTGCCCAAGACAAAATCATTACCACAAAAAATGACACAATCAACTGTAAAATCAGGAAAGTAACCGGCAAGGCTATATTCTTCGATCTTACGGTGAACGGTCTGAAAACATCCGGCGACATTCCGCGAAGTTCGGTTTCAAACTATACCATCTACTCGCAACCTCAGGACCCACCCCTGAAGCAAACACTCAGAACAGAACCCGCCCTTCAGGTTCAACGATGGCGTTTGGGCCTGGCTGGAGGCCTGGGGTATTTGATTGCCAGCTCGAAGGATGCAGAAAAAGAACTGGTCAATCGCGGATTTAGTAAAAACGAAGCAAAATCGTATTACAACGGATTAAGATTGGGATATTTGGGAGCGGCAGATCTGACCTATCTCTTCCCTTCCGGATATGGCGCCGGCCTGAAATACAAGCTTTTTAATAACTCAAACAGCCAAAGTGGCTTTTTTGATCCCAAAGACGGAGTAACCCTGATTTACAGTAAAATCAGTGAAAACATTTACGTAAATTACCTGGGCGCTTCGTTTTATGCGCAGCAATGGATGGACCGCAGCCAGCAACTCAAGCTGAATTCATCCTACTCCCTTGGGATGGCCATGTACCGGAACGAAACCGAAGTCACGGGCTATGCCATGCTTATCAAAGGGAATAGCTTAGCCATGGATGCCAGTCTCGGCATCGAGTATTTCCTCTCCCCCCATATTTCACTGGGAATCGATTTGAGTGCTTTCTACTCAACCCTCCGGAAAGTTAAAGCCAGCGATGGAACCAATTCGCAAACCTACGACCTGGATAAAGATAACTATGAAAACCTGTCGCGCATTGATTTGTCGTTCGGTATCAAAATCTACAGATAGGTTGCCATGAAACGAGCCACGAGAGATAGTCTCTCACACACAGGAGCAGATATAATGGCGGGTTCCATTTGGCAATTAAAAATCAAATTATAAACAGATGAAATAGCCATAAGAGCCATCGCTCATACAAACCGAAAATGTATAAATGGCTATTCCATCCGTTGGGATTCAGCTTGAAAAGCGAACACTGTTACGAAAATTGTACGAACCTACATTGAAAATTTATACAGATGAAATA